>DASYKK010000338.1:0-6227 GCA_035995565.1 Candidatus Angelobacter sp. | reverse complement strand
GCCGGGTGAGTGCTCATTGTTCAGCGCGAGCATGCGAGCCATCTCGTCGGTCTGGCTCTGGCACCATATCTGACCCCAGCCCAGGAACAAACGCTGTTCCGGAGTGAAGCCATCGATCTTCTCTGACTGCTTACCCGCGTCCGCCAGTGACTTCATCAGCGCCATGTGGGCTATGCGCAAGCCGCCATTGTCCGCCGTGTTCTCGCCCAGCGTGAGTTTGCCGCGCACATGAACATCGTCCACGGCGACGAACTGGTCATACTCATCCACAATGCATTGCGTCCGCTGCTTGAAGGCCTTTTCATCTTCCGGGGTCCACCAGTTCTTCAGGTTGCCTTCGGGATCAAAAAGCGCTCCCTGGTCGTCAAAGCCATGCGTTAATTCGTGGCCTATCACGGCGCCCATGCCGCCAAAATTGAGGGCATCGTCGGCCTTGAAGTCATAAAATGGCGGCTGCAGGATTCCGGCAGGGAAGTTGATGTTGTTCTCCGTCGGATCGTAATAGGCGTTCACGGTTGGCGGCGTCATTTGCCATTCCTGCTTGTCCAATGGCTTGTCGATTTTGGCCAACTGGCGATGAGTTTCAAATGCATTTGCCCGCAGGGAGTTTCCCAGAGCATCACCCGGCTCAATCTTTAACGCAGCATAATCGCGCCATTTCGCGGGATAGCCGATTTTGTTCTGTATGGCGGCCAGCTTGATTAGTGCCTGCTTCTTCGTAACGTCCGACATCCATGGCAGCTCGCTGATGTCCTGATGCAAAGCGGCTTCCAACTGGTTCACCATCTTCAGCGTGCGTGCTTTGGCCTCCGGCGGATAATACTTCTCCACAAAAACCTGGCCGAGAGCTTCGCCCAGATCGCCATCAGCCGCCGCAACGCAGCGTTTCCAACGGGGCTGCAATTCCTTAGTCCCTTGCAGTGTCTTGCCGTAAAAATTGAAGTCTTCGTCAACAAACGCTTTTGGCAGCTCTTGCACTTGCGAGTGGACCAGATGCCAGCGCAGATAGGTCTTCAGATCATCCAGACTGACATTCTTCAGCTCCGCATCAAGCGCCTTGAAGAATTCCGGAGAAACCACGTTGAGAGCCGTGAACTCCGGCGTCCCCAAGTCAGAGATATACTTTGCGAAGGAAAATGAGGGCGTCAGCGCCTGCCATTCCTGCTGAGAAAGCTTGTGATAGATCTTTTCCGGCTCCCGGCGTTCCACCCGGTCCATCGATCCTTTTGCCAGCGCCGTTTCAATCTCCAGCACTGTCTTCGCTTCAGCTCCGGCTTTGTCAGGTGCGTCGCCAAGTAACTTGAACACATTGGCGAGGTGTTCCGAAAAAGCTTTGCGCAGCTCCACTGACTTCGGATCGTCTTTCAGGTAATAGTCGCGGTCAGGCAGTGAGATCCCACCCTGGTCTACCTGCGCGATGACTTGCTTGGCGTTTTTGAAATCAGCTCCCGACCCGATGGCGAAGAGCTCGTCAATTCCTTCGCCATGCAAATGGGCCAGCAGCGCGGGAAGGCTGGCTTTGTCCTTTAACCCGGTAATGCGATCGAATTCAGGATTCAAGACGGCAATGCCTTTTTTATTGATTTTGTCTTCATCAATGCACGTGGCGTAGTAATCGCCAATCTTTTGTTCGTTGGCGGTGCGCTTCGTTGCGTTGGCGGCATTCTCCAGAATGCCGCGCAACACGGCGCGGTTACGTTCCGCCAATTCTCCAAAGCGGCTCCAGATTGACTGATCGGCAGGAATGGGATTGTTCTTAATCCAGCCACCGCACGCAAACTGGTAGAAGTCCACGCAGGGATCAGCGCTCTTGTTCAGTGAAGTAACAATTGAGTTGGAGGTGGTTTTGCTTTCCTGGGCGGCGAATGGCATCGCCATGCAGGTGAAAAGGAATATTGCGATCAACAGTCGAGACAAGCGCATCTGATTTGACCCTCAAGAAAAATTGTGAAGAAGAGTTCAGGCACACGAAAAAAGGACGATTTGCGAAAACTGAATCAGTCAGTTGGAGTTAGAACACCCGGAAGCGGATCGTGAGATATTTCTTGGGGTTCTCACGAATCGACTTGATCAGGTTTCGAGTCTCAATGAGCATTTGGTCGGTATTGTTATACACCGAGGGATCTTTCAAAAGCTTGCCGGCGCTGCCTTCGCCAGCTTCCAGGCGGTCTGAAATCGCAGAGAGTTTCTCAACCATATTTTTGAGCTTACGGGCGAGTTCTTCGTCTTTGAGTAATTCGCCCGCCGCTCCGCGACCCGCGTTGAGATCAGTAATCAGCTTGTTGGCCGTAGCAATGGTCTGGGTCGCATTGTTATATAGAGCATCGTCTTTAACCAGTTTGCCCAGGCTGCCATGGCCTTTATTGATTTCATCCACCATGGCATCTGCCTTGGTCACCAGAGAGTCGGCCTTGCGGTAAAGGCTGTCATCAGCAAAAAACTTGCCGATGGTGCCTTTGCCGTTACTCACGTCGTTCAGCAAAGCCTGGACCTGGTTCAGGACGACATTGATCTTGTTAATCATGGTGGGATCGTAAATTACTTTGCCCAGCGAGCCATTGCCGTTCTGTATTTCCGCCAGGATGGCGTCGGCCCTTTTTACCAGAACATCAATGTTCTGCAGCGACGTTTGACTGCCTCGGACAACGTCAGTGATTGACGGAGCGCTACTGGACTTTAAGACGGATCCATCCTTGACGGGCGGGCCTGTTGCTTTCTGACTGTTTATGTCGACAAAAGATTCACCCAGGACGCCGGCGGTCATAATGCTGGCTGCAGAATCTTCACGGATGAAAGGCGCATATTTGGTGTTGATCCGCATAACCACTTGCACGGGATCGAGGGGCCGTCCCGGAACTACGCGGACCGCTTTTACATTGCCGACGGCCACACCTTGCAAGTCCACCGGCTGCCCCGGGCGAATACCCTCTGCATTGTCGAAGTATGTGATGAGGGTAATTTTTTTGGTGAAAAGGCCGCTGGTTCCGCTGATCAGGAAGACGAGAATGGCCAGGGTCAAAGAACCGACAATTACGGTTATCCCGACCTTTAGTTCAGACCACCTGAGCTGCTTTTGACTTGGCAATGGAGTGTAGTAACTACGCGAAAATGATAGCAGATGCGCCCGTAAGTCCCTAGAAGTAGACAGTTTTCAGTAAACTTCCGAGGTTTAGCGGATGCCAGTCCTCAGCGAAACATCTAAGTCTTTCAAGATATGGCGGCCCTTTTCCACGTTCTGGAACACAGGCCTGCGAGCAGGTAAGCCGCGGCGGCGCAAAGCAGAGTGACGGTCAACCCGAAGTGAATAGCGATGATCATGGCCATTACCGATCCCATAACGCTGGCTGCCGCGTTGAGCGCCCAGGCCCATTCCACGGTCTTGACCAGGCGCAACCCCGTGGGAAAAGGCATTCCCATCAGGAAACCCAGGGGCGCCAGGACTATTCCGCTGAGAAGCAACTTGATCGCGAATTGCAGACCCACGGCGGCTGAAAGCAGCCACGGTAGCAGAACCACATGGATAACGACGAGCGCTGAAATCAGTCCGAGCAGCGGAAGAATTTTATTGCCGGTGTTCACCCAGCGGCGCGCTGCTACGCTGCCGGCCCCGCTCGAAAGCAGAAGCAGGAACACAACTACCGTAAGGGCGTAGGTGGGATGGCCCAGAAACAGCACGAAGCGCTGGATCAGAGAAATCTCAACCAGGATAAATCCGAATCCCACGGTAATGAAATACAGCAGGGCTAAGATTCCAGTCTTGTGTGAGTCGCCCTCGCGATGCCGATGCAGAGCCAACGGCAGAATCAGGAATGCAAGTACGGCCACGATCGAGATAATCAGGAGCATCCCAAGCACCACAACGCCCAGGTTAATGCGCCAGTCCATACCGCGCCCTGTTCCGGCCAAAATGTTTTCAAGTACGTGGCGGGTCTTCAACGTGAAGAAGAAAAATGGTGCGCTGTCACTCACCGGCGAGACGTTATAGGCATAGCTTTGCGCGAAACGGGCAGGATCGTTCGACTCGATCAAATTGCGGAAGGCCGAAGCCGCAGGTGGAAGAGGCTGCAACCCAGCGAATTCGGAAGTCGGGTTCAACCAGAACAAATTGGGATTTTCGCGTACGTGAGCCGCTACAGCGGCATACTCAGCTGACGTGAACGGACTCTTTTTGGCCAGCACCAGCACCGGCCTCCCATCTTCATTCAGTCCGCCATCAGCAATCAGGACAAAATGTTGGCGCGGGTCGGCTACTCCCACCTGATGCAGGGCTTCAATCCCTTGTGACACCACGCGCAAAGCCTCGCGCGGCTGCTTGAATTCCCAGCGCGTGATGGCAATCATGCCGTCGGGCTTCAGGTGGTCGAAATACTCGCAGAAAGCTTCGATGGTGTAGAGATTGTTTTCACTCAACGCGAATGCCCCTGCGGCCGTGGACGCCCAGGTATCGACCAGCGTCATCTGCACTACGTCGTATTTTTCGTGCGAGCTGCGAATGTAAGAGCGTCCGTCCTGCACGTGCATGTGGACCTGAGGCTGGTCGTAAAGATGGAAAGAGTAGTCGGCGTAGCGGCCGCGCATCACATCATTGGCGATTGTGGGATTGATCTCGATTCCTGTAACGTTGGGGCTGCCATTAGCTATGGCCCGCATCACGTCCACGCCGCCACCGGGGCCGATGATGGCGAAATCGCCACGTGGCCGGAGCACGTTAGCTACCGAGGGCGCAGCCGACATCAGGCTTTTTTTCCAGTTGAATCCTTGCGTTTCGGGAAGGCCGGTGCCCATTGGCGTGGCAGCGCCATTTTGCTCCCAGCGCGCCGGGTCAACGTTCATGATGGCGGTAGTGGCGTCGGCGTCGATCACAACGTATCGACCGCCAAGCTGGGTGCTGACCTCAATGCGTGAAATGGCGTTCCAGCGGGCATACTCAATCCATTTAGGATCGCGATAAACGCCCTTGGCATAGATTACGTCGATGATCTTGCCAGAATAGTTTGCAGCAAGGAGCAGAACGAAAACCGTGGCCAAAGCATAGGCCGCACGGCGAAGCTTGATCCGGTCTGCCCACAACGCTGCGGCCACCGCCATGCACGCTGAGGCTAACAGCAGCGCATTGGGAGCCCCGATGAAGTTCAGCAGCGGCACAACCACCAGACAGGCTGTTGCTCCTCCGGCCAGATCAGCACCATAAAGTTGCGATATATGGTCTGACGACCGAGCAAAGAGTACGGAAAACAACAGTCCCGTCAGAAAGAAGGGAACGGCCGCAGCCAGATAGATGATCGTCAGCTTGCCAAAGTTCCTGCCTGTGACCTCGAGCGAAACCGGCGTATACAACACGACTTCAACCGAGGCCAGAATAAAGATGGAATTCAAGAGGCAGATCCATGCGCCCAGTGTGCGCATATCAAACCGAGCCAGCCATTCCTGCCGTATGTGAGCAAACACGCCGCCCGATCCCAGGCCCAGCAGCGCCACGGAGATGGCAAAGAAAGCAAAGTGATAGAAGAGCACCACGCTGAAAAGCCGTGTGAGCGCCAGTTCCAGCAGCAGGCTGGAGAGGCTGACCAGAGCTACGGCCAGCATTACAGCCCGGAGTGGCATTTGCTTGAGAGATGTTTGTGGCTGGCTGACAACGGCGGTTTGGCTCATTGGGTTTTAAGGGTCTCACAAGCTCGATTATTTGCAAAGGCGTGCTAATCGCTCTCCAGGATCACGTGAGCAATGGCCTGGGCGGCGGTGTGGGAAAGGGAAAGATGGATTCGCTTACAGCCGAGTCGCGCGGCAAACTCCGCAGCCTTGCCGCTGAACTTCAGAACCGGACGCTGGCCGGGCAGGCGGAGTACTTCCACGTCCTGCCAGGTAACGCCGCCGCGCAGTCCAGTCCCGATGGCTTTCATTCCGGCTTCCTTGGCGGCAAAGCGGGCGGCCAGGCGCTCTGCGGCGTTGGGCTTATCCATGCAATACTGGACCTCGGCCGGCGTGAAGACACGCCGCAAAAAACGGGCGCCAAAGCGCTCCACCGCCGCCTCAATCCGGTCCACTTCGCTGATGTCAACCCCAGTCCCTACAATCATTTACGTCCTTCTGCCAAGGTATCATATCGTTGGTTACCCGGATTCTAAGTTGGGCCTTATTTAGTAGAGACAACTCCCGATTTTCGAGGGTATAATACCGCTGCGTTTTCAGAAGCGTTGTACAGCAGCCATGCACCCCCTGCAACCTGC
>DASYKK010000337.1:0-3539 GCA_035995565.1 Candidatus Angelobacter sp. | reverse complement strand
GTGAGGGACGTACATGCGCTTGACCGTTCGTGCTTTTCGAGATATCTCGTTCTTCGTTCTGTTAGCACTGCTCTCGGGCAAGTTCGCCCAGGCCCAGCAAAAAACTTTCACACTCGATCCAGCCCAAACTAAGGTCAATTTCACCGTGGATTCGACTTTCCACACCGTTCATGGCGACTTCCGTCTGAAGCGTGGCCTCATACAATTTGACAATGCCACCGGCGTCGCTGGAGGCGAGCTTGTTGTGGATGCCGCCAGTGGTGAGAGCGGCAGCGACGGTCGCGATAAGAAAATGCACAAAGACATTCTGGAGAGCCCAAAGTACTCTGACATCGTTTTTACGCCGCAACATATCAAGGGCACGGTAGCGACCGAGGGCAAATCGGCTGTCGAAGTCGAGGGCATTCTCATCATGCATGGCAAGTCAAAGCCGGTGACTATGCCGCTGGAAGTTCAAATGCAAGGCGGCACTGGCTCAGCGGAAGGCAGTTTCAGCGTGAAATATAAGGAGTGGGGCATGAAAAACCCCAGCACTTTCGTTTTGCGTGTGAATGAAAAAGTTGAGATTCATGTTCATGCAGTGGGCAGGCTCGCGCCTGGCTCTGGCAACTAAGCTGAAGGGCTTGGATGAGGGCACTGCACTAAGTTGCTGAAAAGATTGGCTGCCCCCCAGGGATTCGAACCCCGATAGGCTGCTCCAGAGGCAGCTGTCCTACCATTGAACGAGGGGGCAAGAGCCATTGATTCCTTAAAAGGTTACCACAAGTTTTAGCATTCCCGCCACGCGATGGGTGGTAACTGGCCAGCTGTTCCGCGGCCACTTGCAAGGGCCTGCGGCGTTGTCCGACCGGCCTGATCAAAAACCAACATTCAATGGAAATGTCTTCGGAATTTAGAAACCTTTTTCGCCAGCGACCGTATATATCTCCCAGATAGCCCAGTTGCGAAGCCCTGTTTGTTCAGGAATAACCCAAGGGGAAAATCGAATGCAGGTTCTGGAGCACGTTCGTTACGCATTGCGGCAATTCAGGAAAGCGCCTGGATTCACAGGGACAGCCATCTTAACCTTGGCCCTTGGCATTGGGGCGACAACCTCAATCTTTACGCTGGTGCACGCGGTATTGCTGAAGTCGCTTCCCGTTGCAAAACCAGAGAAACTTGTGCGCGTTGGCAACGAGGAAAACTGCTGTGTGAACGGCGGCTTGCAGGACAACTGGTCTCTTTTCTCTTTTGAGCAGTACAAGCAATTCAAGGAGCACACTCCGGGCTTTGAGGAATTAGCGGCGTTTCAATCGGGCAGCAGCCTGCTGGGAGTGCGAAGAGCAGGGAACACTAAGCCATCTGAATCGTTTCGTGGCGAGTTTGTATCAGGAAACTATTTCTCGACCTTTGGGATTCCGGCCTATGCGGGCCGTATGTTGTCTCCGCAGGACGATAACAAAGGTGCACCCTCGGTGGCGGTAATGAGCTTTCGCACATGGCAGGAGAAGTTTGGTGGAGACCGCTCCGTTGTGGGGTCGGGATTTGTCATGAATGCGCAGCCGGTCACTGTTGTAGGTATTGCTCCGCCCGGATTCTTTGGCGATCGTGTACAGAGTAATCCTGCTGCCTTCTGGATTCCGCTGAATGCCGAGCCGGTGATCGAACCGGCCAACGCAATTCTGAATGATGCGGCCTTGGACTGGCTCGATCTGATTGGACGCATCCAGCCTGGAGCGGACACAAAAGCCATGGAAGCGCAGATGCAAGTGGAACTGCGGCAATTCTTGCTAAGTCCAGAGAGCAAGGTAGAAGATCGCTCCAAACCTCTTGTCGTCAAACAGACGCTGCACTTTTCTCCGGGCGGAGGCGGAGTGCAGAGGATGCGCGATGAATATCAGGACGGGCTGCACCTGCTGATGTGGATTTCCGCTTTTGTGTTGTTGATTGCCTGCGCTAATCTGGCGAATCTGATGCTTGTCCGGGCCACCGCGCGTAAGCAGCAGATTACGGTCAGGTCCGCGCTCGGCGCCCCTCGCAGCACTCTGGTGCGCCAGGCGCTGACGGAAAGCGTTGTGCTGGCAATGATGGGCGGTTTAGTCGGGATCACGATAGCATTTGCAGGTACCCGCATGATCTTGCGCCTGGCCTTTGCCAATGACTATGTGCCGATTCAATCTACGCCGTCGTTGCCAGTCCTGGCATTTGCTTTTACGACTTCATTCCTGACCGGCATTCTATTCGGAATGGCCCCTGCATGGATGACCGCCAGCGCAAATCCAGCCGAAGCATTGCGCGGAGCCGGCCGTTCTACAGGACGCAAAGGCACCTGGGGACAAAAATCGCTGGTGGTGGTGCAGGCTGCCTTGTCACTCGTGCTGCTATGCGCCGCGGGGTTGCTGACCCGCAGCTTGACTAACATGCAGCATAGGAATTTTGGATTCGACACAACGAACCGGTACATTTTGCACATCGACCCGCAGATGGCCGGATACAAAGTGGACAGACTGGAGCCGCTCTATCGGCAGCTTCACGATAATTTGAGCGCCATTCCTGGCGTTCAACAGATAAGTTTTTCACTCTACAGTCCCATGGAGGGAGATAACTGGGGCGAGGGCGTTTATATTGATGGCGAACCCCCTCCGCCACCAGGCACGCCCGACCATGGCGCCTCGTGGCTGCGTGTCAGTCCGGGATATTTCGACACGATCGGAACTAAGATCGTGGAAGGCCGCGCAAACAATGAGCAGGACACGCCGGGAACGCGCACGATCTCGGTAGTGAATCGCTTCTTTGAGCATAAATATTTTAAGGATGGCCACGCCGTCGGAAAACACTTCGGCGATGACCTGAAGCTTCCAGGTGCATACGAGATCGTAGGAGTGACCGAGGATACGAATTACTGGGGGGCAACGAGCAAGATGCGCGCAATGTATTTCCTGGCGGAGGGACAGAGCGCGCACAACCCTGATCCGCGTTACCAGCAGTTTGAAGACCGCTCGCGATACCTGAATGCCATTGAAATACAAACGCGCGGAGAAATTTCAGGACTCGACGTGCAGATTCGCCGGGTGCTGTCACAGATCAATCCTGATCTGGCCGTGGTCGATTTTCAGAGCTTTGCCAGCCAGGTGAAGGCAAATTTCACGCAACAGGCAATGATCGCGAAACTGACTTCATTCTTTGGCATTCTGGCATTGATCCTGGCCTCAATTGGTCTTTATGGAGTTACGTCATATTCGGTGGAACGGCGGACAAGCGAGATTGGCATCCGTATGGCCCTGGGAGCCGATCGCATGAATATGCTCGGAATGATCCTGCGCGGCGCATTTCTCCAGGTTGGCATCGGTCTGGCGATAGGTATTCCCGTCACGATTCTTGGCGGACGCGTGATGGCCAGTCAGTTATTCGGGGTAAAGCCGCACGATCCCATGGTTTTGTCCATTACTACAGCCGTGCTGGCAGCCGCTGCATTTGTTGCTGCTCTCATTCCGGCGCGTAGAGCGGCCAACACGGAGCCGATGCTGGCATTGCGCACGGAGTGAGAATACTGTGCAGTC
>DASYKK010000336.1:0-6551 GCA_035995565.1 Candidatus Angelobacter sp. | reverse complement strand
ATTATCGCGTCACCATTCGCTTCAAGAACTCCACTGTCGCCACCACCGCAAATCCCGACGAAGAGGCCCTCACCCGCCAGCTCTGGCCTGACCAGGACACATACAAGCGCGAAGAGCAGCGGCGCTTTGAAATCCTGCTTGCCCACTGGGACCTGCCGGTTTCCGATGTAACACCTGCGCCGGCAAAGAAATAGGCCACGTCCCTCATGCAGCTCCTCACTGTATGTCTTAAAAAGATAAGGCAATCGTCGGACTTGAAATAGGTTCCAACTGAAGCCCGCGCCAAACTCGGCGCTGGCCTGTTCCATTTCAGGAAAGCCTGAGTAGCTCCCGACGAGCAGGGCAGCAAATTAACCCCGTAACATCCAAAGACTCCGCCATCTCTGCGCCAAGTAGCTGCATCAGTATTTACGGGAATCGATAGTAAGAATGCCGGGGACTTCAGAACGCATATTACTTCCCCGCGCTTCCGCAGCTCACCTCAAGGAGACATCTCGTGCGCAAGAATCACCACCCGATGTATTGTCTGCTGTTGTCTGCCCTCCTGTTCGCTTCTGCGACATCTCTCGCCCAAACCTATCAGAACCTGGTTCCACCCGCCGGACTTGCCACAAGTGCAGGTGAGCCATCCATCGGGGTCAATTGGAACACCGGCAAGATCCTTTTCGCGGCCGGTCTGGAGACGGATCGCGTTACCATCAATGGCACTTCAGCCACATGGGAAAACGTAAGCTCTCCTGAAACCTCCATGCTGTCTCTTGATCCTATATTGTTCACTGACTCCACCACCGGCCGCACCCTCGTCTCACAACTCGCGGGCGCGTGCAGCCTTTCTTCATTTACCGATAATGACGGCACAAGCTATACGCCGGCGGTGGGCTGCGGAGTTCCCGCCGGAATCGATCATCAAACCATCGGCGGCGGTCCCTTCGCTGCCAGCGTGGTGCCTCAGTTGCCGCCCCCGGTCGGCTACCAGCACGCCATGTATTACTGCTCTCAGGATGTGATTGACGCTTCCTGCGCCATCAGCCTGAATGGCGGCCTCACTTACGGGCCCGCAGTTCCGATTTATACCCTGGTGGATTGCGGCGGCCTCCACGGACACATCAAAGTCGGGCCCGACGGCACCGCCTATGTTCCCAACAAGAATTGCGGTACTGGCAACGCCGCAGTGGTTTCATCTCGCGACAATGGCCTCACATGGACGATCCACATCGTACCCGGCAGCGCATCCGGCGATAGCGATCCGTCAGTTGCGGTGGCCGCAGACAACACAGTCTATTTTGGCTGGCACGGCAGCAATGGCCATCCTATGGTCGCGGTTTCTCACGATCACGGCGCTACCTGGGCCAACGTCACCGATGTGGGAACAGCGCTTGGAATCCAGAATGTTGATTTCCCTGCCATGGTGGCCGGCGACGCCAATCGCGCCGCGCTCGCTTTCCTTGGCACACCCACGGGCGGCAACGCCCAGGACACGGCTAACTTCACCGGGGTCTGGCATCTCTACATCGCGCACACCTACGATGCTGGCGCAACGTGGACTCTTGTAGATGCCACGCCCAGCGATCCTGTGCAGCGCGGTTCAATCTGCCTGGGTGGAACCACGTGCGGGAACGACCGCAATCTGTTGGACTTCATCGATGCGACCGTGGACAAGCAGGGACGCGTTCTGGTGGGCTATGCCGACGGCTGCGTTGGAGCTTGTGTGAATGCCGCGCCTAACTCCTTCACCGCGATTGGCGCCATCGCACGCCAGGCTACTGGCAAAGGCTTGTTCGCCGCCTTCGACGGAACGTTTTAAACAGGAACGTCAGCTACTCCGCTCGGGTAGGGCGCTTTCACGATCTGGACTGGTTATAGCCGGGTTGGGAAAGCGTCCCGAGCTGGATCAAATCACTCAGCAGCGGCATAGCGCAGGACAGCCACTGGCGCCTCAGCGCAGGCCGTGCAGAATCTTTTATGTCGATGAAAAGCTTCGTCGGCCTCACGGTGGCTTTCGCCAAGGGCCTCTATCTTTTTCACATCCTGGTCGTCTTTTTTCGCTCGGGAAAAGAATTCAAGCAACCGCGATTTGAACAAGTCGTCCGCCTGAGAGGCCTTCGAAAAAAGCTCTCGTCCCCGTGTGCATAACTGTGTAGGCATGGCGCTGATTCTCTCGCTGTAAGCGGCTGAAGTCCATAGCCTTTACAGGGTTTTTACATGGATACAACGGTGAATTTACCCTCAGCGACAAAACGGCCCATGATGCTGCTCACGCCACAAACTTGTAGCCCATGCCGGGAACAGTCACGATCATGGCTGGTTGTTTAGGGTCCTTCTCCAGCTTCTGGCGCAGGCTGCCCACGTGAACGTCCACGGTGCGGGTAAAAGTTTCTTCGCTGTAACCCCAAACTTCTTTCAGCAATATTTCCCGTGACAACGTGGTTCCCGGGTTTTGCGCGAAGTAACGCAACAAGCGGAATTCGCGTGCAGAGAGCGGCAGCACGTGGTTGTCGCGCGAAACAGTTGTGCCTTTCAAATCGATTCGCACGGGACCGAACTGCAACACGTCAGCTTCTTTCGGCTGGACCGCGCCGCGTCTGATTTGCGCTTCAATCCGCGCCAGTAGTTCCAGCACTTCGAATGGCTTGGTTACATAGTCATCTGCGCCAATTTTGAGTCCCAGAACTTTGTCCACCAATTGGCCGCGCGCCGTAAGCATGATGATCGGTGTCGCAATCCCTGCCTTGCGGATGTCCCGGCAAACGTCATTGCCATTTTTCTTTGGCAGCATCACATCCAGCACAACCAGGTCATAAGCGCCTTCAACGGCTTTGCGCAGACCTTCTTCTCCATCGGACGCCGTATCCAGCGCGTAGCCTTCCGCCTTAAGGCGGTCGGAGAGCGTCATACGTAAATCTTCTTCGTCTTCCACCAGCAGAATGCGCTCGGTCATGATGAGAAACCTGGTTCAGCGCCGGCCGGTTTATCGGTCGCGCTCTGAGTCTCTTCCGCCTCGGCTCCCTGCGCCACTGGAAGATGAATGCTGAATACACTTCCTTTGCCTAGTTCGCTCTTTGCCGAAATCCGTCCTCCCATCGCCTCTACGATGGTCCGCGCCAGTGGCAGCCCCAGGCCGGTTCCATGGATTCCAGATTCACTCACTGTGGGGCTCCGGTAGAAAGGCTCAAAAATATGTTTGAGTTCTTCTTTGCCAATACCAATTCCCTTGTCTTCCACCATCACTTTCACTTCTTCCACCCGTCCCTTGTCTTGCACTGCGGTTGCGGAAATCCGCAGCCAACGATTATCGCCGCCATACTTGACGGCATTGGTGATCAGATTCTGCAGGCTTCGCACCAGCGCACTAAAATCAGCGTAAACTGCCGGCAGTCCGCTTTCAACCCGCCGTTCTACAGTCACTCCGGCCCCTGCCACCGTGGAATTTGTTCCCTCGAGCGCGGCATCAATCACCTCTGAAATATTCACCCAGCCGTGCCCAAGGCGGCCTTGCGCCTGCTGTGTGGCGGCAAAAAGCAATACCTGTTCCACCAGCTGGGTGAGCTGACGGCTCTGTTTCACGATCGTATTGCCGTAACGCACCAGCTGCTGCTTGTCTTCCACCACTCCATGGGCAATATTCTCCGCCGCCGATGAGATCACCGCCAGCGGCGTCCGCAACTCATGGGAGATCCCGGCTACAAAGTCCATCTGCAATCTCGCGAGCCTGCGTGCCCGCTGGCTCGCCACCACAATCAGGCCCATCGTGATGGTCAAAACTCCCAGCACGCCAAAACTTGCCATCAAATTCCACCGGCGCATGGCCCCAACCGCCGCTTCCACTGACCCACTCTTGTGCTTGGCCGTAACTTGCCACACGCCCTGTCCGTCAGGGTAATGAAACGGATCAAATCTCGGCAGCCGCTCCAGAGCGGACATGTGCTGCTCATCCGTTTGCGGTCCGTGGTCGCCCACCCGGAGCCGCGAAGAAAAAAACTCCCCGCCCCCGTCCGGCGGTCCGCCGTGTCCAAACGGCGGCCCAAAGAGATTTAAAGCGGCGTCAACCGGGAGATCTTTCTCCTCGCCAGATCCAGGCCCGGTGGAATAAAGTACGCGTTCTCCATCGTTGCCCAGCGCTTTGACCGTGACGTGATAGTCCATTGCCGATGAACTGCCAAAGAACTTTTGCGCCAGCTCGGGGAAAATCTCTTTTCGCAGCACGTTGGGATCAATTTGGATGACCAGCCATGTGACGTCCGCCGCGGTTGCAGGCCCGCTGGATGATGTTCGCCGTCGGAGCGGAAACACAATGGCCGGTATGGATTGGTCAATTGCCCATGGCATCATCATTTCCGGCATGTGCCCGTGCATCTGAGATCCTTGGCCGGTACCTTGCTGGCGACGGCCGCCAAAAGCTCTTTGACCTCCAAACTCATAACGTTGCCGGCCGTTCCGTCGAGATCTGGATGCCTCCGCCCCTCGATCTGGCGGATGATGTGCCGTGGTAATCTCCAGCAACCGTTGCTGCAGAGAACCGAATTCTGCCGGCCAGGAAGTCCTCTCAAACTGGTCGCCGGCAGGATCGAAACGCAATGGTTTCTGGTGCGTGGGATCTTGCCAGAGATAGATATGTGAAACCAGGTTCGGATGCGCTGCGTTCTGCTGCAAACGATGAAGTCGTTCTTTCAGCTCTGCCGGTTTCAAGTTACTGGGACTGTCCGCAGCTGCCCTTATCTCAACAGCGGCAGCGCCAAGTTCGCGGGAAAAGTCCTGCCGGAATTCCACTAAGGAGACGCGCAGGCTGGAGAGCATCTGCGCGCGTGTTGCATCGCTTACTTGTCTGCTCCACCGATATTGCAGCACCGCCAGTCCCACCAGCACCGCGGCCAGCGCGGGCACGGCGACCCATCGAAGAAGACGTTCTCTAATTTGTGGTCTGGTCATTCCAATTTTAAACTTTGGGAAGCGGACAAGGTTCGCTAAAAGATAGCCGTGCGGCAACGACTATCTTCCTTAATTATATGTCTGTCCCACGGCCTGCAAATGTTGGATTACCGCTACCCGTGAGCTGGGAATTGGCTGGTCGCAGTGGTCTGTTCAGCAATTTGCTTAGTTCACGCAAGAATCGCGGCTTGTAAATTACTGCCTTGGCGCCGCATCCGGCGCAGGCGGCGCGAAACTGCGGGCTGGTGTCCATTGACATCAGGATTATCTCGGTGGTCGGCGATAGCTGTGAAAGCAAAAGCGCCGTTCTCAACCCGCTCATTCCCGGCATGTCCGCATCCATCAAGACCAGGTCCGGCTTCAGATCGAGGACGACATCCAGTGTCTGCGTGCCGCTTTCCGCCCTGCCCGCCACTTCCACAATATCGTGGTGCTCCAGCAGAGTGCAGATCGCGTGCAGGATTGTCTCGGAATCGTCCACCACCAGGGTCTTTTTCCTGCTGGGCGGCGCAACAACTGGTTTAAATGCTTGCGCGCGGATTACTGCGGTTCCTAGAGACATAAAGGCACCTCGCCCTCTCTAAAGAATAGTCAGAAATTGAATCGTCACGGGTAAACAACCGAACAAGGGTTTGTAAAGTTTTTGTAAAGAACAGCCCTTGTGTCGGTATTTACACGGTTAACCTGGATCGTTCTTACTTTTTAAGGATAGGACGGCCATGAAAAACCAGGGAAAGTTTCAGGCCGTCCCGTCCTTCGTCGCGGCGCGATTATTAGAACGAAGCGCCTGGCGGCGGACCACCAGGGCCACCGTGTCCAAAGCCGTGCCCGCGCCCCATTCCATGATGCGATTCCAGGTCATTCATCTTGGTCTGTTGTTCGGGCGTGAGAGTCTGGTAAAACGCAGCTTGTGCCTTGGCGTGCGCCACGGTCATCTGCGTGGTAAGAGCACCAAGCGTATTGGCCGCCTGCTCAATCCCGGCGGTATCGTTCTTTTGGATTGCCGACTTCAGGCTGTCATGGGCGGCGCGCATCTGCTCGTGGGTGGTTTTAGCGTTGTTCGCCACTCCGCTAAAGATGGTTGTCGCCTGCTGTTGTTGTTGCGCTGTAAGCGACAACTGTTTCGTCAGGAAATCAATGTGATGCTGTGCCCTCTTCGCCGGGTCGGGCGGATTTCCTTGTTGCGCCATGGCAAAAACGCTTGCCAGAGCGAGAAATGCGGTTACTTTCAAAAGGGTTGTTCTCATTTAGGTGTTCTCCGTGAAAATGCTCTTTTTCTTAAAGCTATGAATAAAGCCTGGGTTCTTATGAATAGATCCTGCTTATGACGCAGCACAAAAGCGCCGCATTACCGTGCCGAACTCTTGCCGAAAATTTTCCTTATGAACGAAATCAAACGCGCCCGCCTCTTCGCAAGCTTCGCGCAGTTCAGGCGACTCATCGGTAGACATGAGCACGACCCGCGCTGAAGGAAACCTGTGCGCGAAAAACCAGGCCAGTGTCAGACCGTCAAGATAAGGCATGTTCACATCCATCAGGACCATGTCTGGTTTCAACTTCATGACGATTTCAATGGCTTCGCCGCCTTTTCCGGCCCGCGCCAGCAGATCAATGGCGGGATCCAG
>DASYKK010000335.1:0-3767 GCA_035995565.1 Candidatus Angelobacter sp. | reverse complement strand
CAGCGATCAGGTTACGTAGCAGGGGCACTCCAGTAAGGTCTGCGAATCAATAGAACCAGGAGCAGATCGTGGGGCCCGACTGCGTCCGTGTGCCGTCTGGATTTTGTATTCCCGACTGATGAGGAAGATATTGAAGCCATTTACCTTTCTGCTTCTGCAGAATGAAGGGCCCTCCATGTCCGCACAGTCCACCGCACACAACGTCCATCTCCACGAAGGCGACTGTTTTGTCCGGATTAAACCCAACGGCAGAAAAGTGATGTACGCCACCGAAAGCCGAAAAATGCCGCGCGCTTGGTCCTGGCGGCGACTGCAGAAGATCGCTTGCTTCGTCCTGGGAAACTAACGTGTATGACCGTTCCAAGCCCAAGTGGTATCCCAGTCGCCACTTGCTCTTGTTTGCTTTCCTGTAGTCTTCAATGGCGGCGTCAACAACTGGATCTGAATGCGGTTCCAGACAATGAGAAAAAGGCACCGTGGTGTCGCCAATCAGGAGATCGCCCTTCGAACTTTCCATTGCTAGTACCGCTGAATAGACGCTGTACGCTTCACCATCTTCATAAGGTTTGACTTTCGCTTGATTTGCACTTTGCCCCAAGAGCAGGATGGGGGCAAGCAACAGAGCCGCGTAGCGCATCATTGGCTTACCTCTGTGAAATTGAACGAAATAAGAGAGCTTCCTTGCGCGCAGATCGCAACATCACTGAACGGTATCGCCAGGCTCCCAGCGCCAGCGTTTCTTCTTGGCTTCCCACCAGACGGCGGAGTCCATGACCTGGGCTTCCAGGGCCTTGATGACAAAGATAGGCGGCTTTTTCTTGCTGATGAGCATGCGCCCAACCTCAAGCGTATCAAAAGGAACGTTGACCAGGACGAATTTACCCTTAGGCGTAGCGGCGTGCCAGCCCTCCTTGCCACTGCCGAAAATCACCAGCAGGTGATGGTTATGTTCAGGGTCGGCACGAAACGTGGATGTAAACTTCGGATTGCCGAAGCCGAAATAGGCGTGGTAGGGATCCGCTACCTCGTACTTGAATGCGTAAGAATCGGGCAAGGGATCTTTGCTGTTGGCGACAATGGCGATGTCTTCTACGCCGTCACCGTCGAAGTCGGCGGTAATGATCGGGGTGGAAAATTTCGCTGGGATCGTGAATGTGTCACCAAATTGCTGTTTCACGATTGCCGTGAGCTGCGTGATATCTACGCCGGGCGGAAGCGATGCAGCCGCAGGTTGCGGACTTGTTTGTGGCGCTTGCGCAGCCGCCACGCACGAGGCCAGCAGCAGAAACTTGCCCAGAAACTTCATGAGCAAGTCTACCGCTTTTCGGGCCGAATGGGCCGGGAATTAGGTGTTCGAATCCCGCTCGCCAACAGTCGCCAGGCGCTGTTTGCGGCCTATCCATGCCTGCCAGACGGTCATGGTAGTTCCCGTAGCCAGCGCCGCGAAGAGCAGCACCACGACGGGCAAAGGAAGGTAAAAATACATGCTAAGAATCCAAAGAACGAGTAACCCAAGTGTGATCAACATAATTGCCAGGTCCCTAAGGTGTGCCATTCAGATCGGCACATCTTCAACTCGGTAAGATGGAGAATGAAGGCCGCGAGTTAGCTCGCAATCGCCAACTCTACTCGATTTTTATCTGCAAGCGCACGCTAACGGTCTTTTGCACATCGTCGACGTGCTCAAACATCATCCAGCGCCACTTGTGACCGGGAACCTTAGCTACAGTGTTGGCCATGAACTGTTGTACGTAGGTCGCGTCATAGGGCTCGCCTTCGGCGAGCTTCCAGATTCGCTCCAGCTTGTGCGCCTGTTCGGGCTCCACGCCCTGAATTTCCAGCTTGCCCATGCGGTAAAGGTCGCCCTCTGTGACCTGAAAAGCATAGCTGACCGTGTCGTCAGCGAAGGAGGGCACCGGTTTGATCGTCACGCCTTCACGCCCGAATTTGCCGTACAGCTTACGTACCTGCGCCAGATCACGCTCGACCTGCGGTTCGTCCACCGGGCTTCCCGCTTTTAGCGAGATGCGTTTGGAAAGCTCGTCGCTGGAAATCAATGTATTGCCCACCCAGCTAAAACCAGTGAGCCGATACTGCTCACCTTCACTGACCGTGACTTCTATTGCCACCATGTCTTTTGCCTGTACTTTAGGCTTGATCGCAGCAATCGCGAACTTAAGATACCCATGTTGCCGGTAAATGGGCGCCAGATTCTTTTCCAGCACAACGGCCACGTCACTTAGGAGATAAGTTGTGCCCTTGAGCGGCGAGACCGCCTTTGCCACTGGTTCTGGCAACATGTGAGCAGCGCCCACAAGAGTAACTTCGCTGACCTTGAGGTCAGCATCAGCCACTCTGAATTTATAAGCAGTTGGAGGCCCACCAAAGGTGGCGGACATCATGTAGGAAATTTCGCTGGGCAGTCCTTTGGACACGAGAAATTTGCTCAATGCGGCAGAAACCTCATCTGACATGTTCCCAGAAGTTGGCAATTCGCCGTGGTACAGCGGGACCGCCTGATGCACAGCCTCCTGCAATTCGTGGTCACTGAACCAGACAAAATTTTCAAATAAAGCCGGAAGGTACTTATCGGCGTCTGCCACCTGAAAATCGGCTTCGACACCTTTTGTGCCAATAGCAGGCTTGAACAGGAACTGCACCGAGGAGAATGCCCCGCTGTTTCCCAGGCGGTTGGCCGCATTTTGCAGATCGCTCGCCGTAACCTGTGTATTGACGACGAGCCCCGTCGCTCGTACCAAGTCGTCTTCGCGATACCGTTGCGAGCCGCTCACCAGGACGCGGGCCAGGGTGAAACGATCAGCCGCCCCAGCCAAAGCAGGCAACAAGCAGACGATCACAAGAAGGAAACGGCGCATGAAGAAAGACATATTCTGCCCTGAAACGGCCGCATCTGGCTAGGCGTCGGGGCTACATCGAACAGGTCGGATGCATCTAAACCCAGAGCAATACAGAGGTTCTGAAGGGTCAACCATGAAAAGATTCTTAACGTCTTTGTTCTCAGCGGCAATACTGATCTGCGCCGGATGCGGCGGAGTCTCATCTAAGCCGGGCACCACCACTCCGCCTCCGGCCGCGGCTTCGGCAGACCATGTATTCGTGGTAATGCTGGAAAATCATAGTTTCGGACAGGTTATTGGCAATCCGGCGATGCCCTATGTGAATGGGCTAGCCACGGCCCACAGTCTGGCCGCAGGTTATTTTGCCAATGCGCATCCATCGATTCCGAACTACTTCATGTTGACCACAGGAAATTTTGAAACGTTTAATGACAGTTTTACAGGGACCATCACGGATGACAACATTGTCCGCGCACTCAACGGCGCTGGAAAATCATGGAAGGGCTATATCGAAAGCATCCCCTCAGCGGGTTACCTCGGGCCGAACAGCGGATTGTATCTTAAGCGGCACAACCCATTGGCCTATCTTAGCGATGTTACTGGGTCTCCAACCCAGGCCGCGAACATAGTCCCATTCTCCCATCTCTCAACGGACCTTGCGGGCGGAGTACTCCCCAACTTTGCTTACATCCTCCCCAATGCTCAGGACGATGCTCACGATTGTCCGGGCGGAGGTTCTTCATGCACGGATGACCAAAAGCTGGCAGCAGCGGATGCATGGTTGAAAGCGAACATCGATCCGCTGATCTCCAGCCCGAAATTCGGCAACAGCGTGGTCATCATCACTTTTGACGAGTCAGTCAATACAGATATTACCAATGGCGGCGGCCAGGTGATGACGGTTCTGGT
>DASYKK010000334.1:0-3664 GCA_035995565.1 Candidatus Angelobacter sp. | reverse complement strand
CAGTACATCGTGGAGCGGGAACTGGCGCGAGCCATCGACGAAACGCATGCCGAAGCAGGCACGGTCATCGTGGAAAACCCGCATACCGGAGAAGTGCTGGCACTGGCGAACTGGCCCACGTTCAATCCCAACATCTTTAATAGAGTTAATCCGCAGGCGCTCAAGAACCGTTCAGTAAGCGACATTTACGAACCGGGGTCGACATTCAAGATTGTGACTCTGGCCGCCGCGCTGGAAGAGAAGATCACGAATCCTGATGAAGTGGTTGATTGCCAAATGGGTTCAATCGTGGTGAATGGCCTGCGTATCCATGATCACCATCCCTACGCCGGGCTTACAGTGGCGCAGATATTGGAGCACTCAAGCGATGTGGGCGCCATCAAGATCGCGTTGCGCCTGGGTGAAGAGCGGTTTGATCGTTATATTCGTGCATTTGGGTTCGGCACGCAGACCAGGATTGAGTTGCCGGGTGAGACTCGTGGCATGACCAAGCCGGTGAGCCGCTGGTCGAAGGTGAGTATCGGCGCGATCTCCATGGGACAGGAAATTGGCGTGTCACCGTTGCAACTGGCATCGATGATCTCGACGATCGCGAATGACGGGCTGTATGTGGCCCCGCGGATTCTTGCCGGAACTACGGCACCCCGCAGCACGCCACAGCTAATTGCGTTTCATCCGCCCATGGGAAGGCGCGTGATCTCTCCGCTGACGGCGGCGCAGATGAAGCACATGATGGAAGGCGTGGTGCTCCGTGGTACCGGGAAGAAAGCAATTCTCGATGGCTACAGCTCCGCAGGGAAAACCGGCACGGCACAGAAAATTGATGCGAGCGGCAGGTATTCCCATCGCCAGCACATAGCGTCGTTTGCCGGCTTCGCGCCTGTGAACAATCCCGCAGTGACGGTGCTGGTGGTGCTGGATTCGCCAGCTGGCGGATATCCTAAAGATGGCGGCGGGGAAGCGGCTGCCCCGGTTTTTGCGCGCATCGCACAGCAGGTGCTGGCATATATGAACGTGTCGCACGACGTAGACCTGCAAGATCCCAGGCGCATGTGGCTGCGAGCGCACACTAAAGAAGATGAGATCGCTGAAGGAGCGCCCGACTACATTGCCAGCGCGAAGGAAAATGCGGATACGCCGGACGGACAGACTGCGTCGCCACAGCAATCACCCGCTCCTCTGCCGCAACGGGATCCAAATCTGCGAGCCGTTGCAGCGAGCAGTAAGACTGGGCAGTCACCTGTTACGATTACCGGTCCCGTGCAACCAACAGCGACGCTTCAGAAAACTGCTTTCGAGACAAACAATCAGGTTCGTGGAACGGTCGTTCTTGACGTTGCGGCTGGAGTGCTGGTGCCTGATTTCCATGGGAAATCCTTGCGCGTAGCCCTGGAAGAAGCGGAGTCAGCCGGGCTTGAACTGGAAGTGAACGGAAGCGGCGTCGGGCTCGAGCAGTCACCTGCGGCTGGATCCAGAATTCCACCTGGCGGGCACGTCAGCGTGCGTTTCGGACGCTAGTTCGCCGCGATTTTCGCGGATTGGCGCTGATCAGTTTAGGTCGTGGAATCGCTGTCAAAACTGCAGCTATGCCAGAGGGTCGGCCTAAGATCTTTTTCTGAAAGTAGGGATCCCTCGCTCCGCTCGGGACATGGGAATCAAATAAACATCTCTTCGTCTTCCACTGAGCTTGATCCTTTTTTGTGTTGCGGGCGGTTGGATTTGAAGAAACTCAGTCCGGCGTTGAGGGCGGTAACGATGGAGCGGATGCGCCGCATGGGCGAGAAGACTTTGTTTTGCAGCAGTTCAGAGGTGGCTTCCACTCTATGTGCGGCATTGATAACGAATTCATCCAGGCGGGCGGCTTGCATGCGGGCACGCTCCACCATTTCTGTGGCGGCCTTGCCAACGTCACCCACGTGAGTGCGGACGGAAGCCGAGGTTTCCGCCAGGTTCGTGGTAATCTCGGCAATCTTGGGCCTGGCATCATCAAGAATGGCGGCAGCAGTGGTCAGCACAGGAGTAACCTGTTGTTCGAGACGTCCGGCAATGCCTTCCATACGCTCTGAGGTCCGCCGCAGCGCCTTGTACAAAGCGAGCAAAATGCCCATCTGCACGACAATGGCAACCGCGGCGACGACCACAAAGACTGTGATGATGTGATTATCCACTGGAGTATGAAGCTCCCTTAGGAGCCTTTTTTGCCTTCCGTGGCTTCACGATACGCCTGGCGCGTGGCGTCAATGGCGGAGCTGATCTGCTCCTTTTTCTGGGTCACAACATCTTTGCCACGATCGACCCACTGGCTCACGGTCTCCTTGGCTTCACGGCCGCGGGTCTTTATGTATTCGCCGCCTTCCTGCGCGGTATTTTTCAGGGAATCGCGGGTTTCGCGCCCGGAACGGGGAGCGTACAGCACGCCCATCAGCGCGCCAAAGCCGAGTCCAGCCATGAACCACAATAAGCTGTTGCTGTTATCTCTATCCGACATCAGACGACCTCCACAAGCTAGCGATGTTATCACCGGGCCTTGGGGATGACAAATTTCCAGAAAGGACGGCAGCGGCGGATATTTTCAGGCGTGGGCAATTTGTTAGGGCCGGAATTAAACAACTGCAGGAATACTACTCTGGTAGGATAATGAGTAGTATAATGCTCTTGTGAAGGAAAAAACCTCAGTCACCCTCTCACCTGAAGTGCTAGCGGGAATCGACCGGCTCGCTGGAACCAAACACTCTCGATCGGCAGTCATAGAGCGCGTTTTGCGGCGGTATCTTCGAGAAAAGGCGCGCGCCGCAATACAGGCTCGGGACCTGGTCCTGCTTAATGATGCCGCGGACAGCCTAAATCTGGAAGCTGCAGATGTTCTGGAATATCAAGTTGGCGACGAGTGATGCGCTAGATGCAGCGTGGCGAAATCTATCGAGTGCAGAGACCGGGCGGCGACGCCAAGCAGCACCGGCTATTTGTTGTTGTAAGCCGGCAAGCGCTGATCGACTCCAAATTCTCCACAGTCATCTGCGCGCCCGTGTTTTCCAATGGCCAGGCCCTTTCCACGCAAGTTGGCATCGGACCGGACGAAGGAATAAAACACCCTAGCTGGATTATGTGTGACAATTTGGTCAGCCTGCGAAAGACCGAGCTCACACGTTTCGTAGCTCAACTTTCTCCGGCAAAGATTGCGCAACTTGATCGTGCATTGCGAATGGCACTGTCCGTCTAGGCCCGCCTCGAAAAACTACATTCATCTGGATAACCTTAAGGTCGTTTCGTCCCGCTCCATAGCCTGCTTTACACCTTCTTTACATACCGTTGCCTGCCATTTTACCCAGACCCTCGCGGAAACGTGTTGATATCAATACATCACATTTCACGGAGGTGAAGACGGATGGCAGCACCGACACAAGTGATGTTGAGAAATGAACTGACGCAAGAGCCATTGCACAAACCTGACCCCAATCGTATCCGCACGGTCGTGGTCGATGATTCCCCTACATTCCTGGAAGTTGCATGCGAGCTGCTGGAACTGGATCCCGCCATTGATCTGCTGGCGCGGGCCGGAAAAGGCGGCGAAGCCATTGAAATCGTCATGAAGTTGAAACCAGACATGGTCCTGATGGATGTGAACATGCCTTATCTTGACGGTCTGACACTGGCCTGGTTTTTC
>DASYKK010000333.1:0-2403 GCA_035995565.1 Candidatus Angelobacter sp. | reverse complement strand
CGAATCAACATTTATCTGGGTGAACAACAGATCTGCCGCCACGGCGCCGCCTGCGCTTTCGACCATGATCGTGCGCATGCTTACATGTCAGAGCCAGTCTATGAAATCCGCATTGCCCTGGGCGCAGGCAGCGCTGCTCTGGAGTTTCTTTCGTGCGATCTGACGGAGGACTATGTAAGGATCAATGCGGACTACTCTTCTTGATTTGTCGCTTCGCTCCGCACCGTTCAAGTGCTTTGCCACCCAAAGTTCTATCTGCCCAGAGGCAGACGGCTTGGCGCGCAAGTCGGCCTCGCCGTTAGGCAAATCGTTCTTTGCCGTTCTTTGCCGCTTTGCGTACTGCTCTCTGAATCGGTATTTTAGAGACAGATGCCTCAGACCTTAGCCGAATATCCGCAGCTGCATTTGGCGCGCGGGAGCGAGATCGCCTTCGTTCACCGTCGCGGGTTTCGCACATTACGGTGGACTTACAGGCAGGTCGCCGAACTGGCATTTCGCTTTGCTCGGGAGTTAGAGTCCCGCGGGATCAGCAAGGGTGACCGCGTACTGTTGTGGGGCGACAACAGTGCTGAATGGGTGGGTGCATTCTTTGGCTGCATGCTACGCGCCGTTGTAGCGGTTCCAATGGACCGCGTTGCCGCGCCCGACTTTGCTCAGCGCGTAATGTCCGATGTGGATCCGAAACTCATCATCTGCGCCAGCGCTTTGACGGTTCACGCGGCGACCCGACCGTATCTGGAGCTTGAAAATCTGAGCAATACACTTTTGCCGCGATCGGCTGAGTCATATGCTCCAGTTGAGTTCAGCCGCGACGATACGGCGCAAATCGTTTTCACGTCGGGCACGACGGCGGAGCCCCGCGGCGTGGTACTGACGCATGGAAATATTCTGGCCAGCGTCGATCCCATTGAACGCGAGTTCCCTAAGTATCGAAAATCGGAATGGCTGTTTCACCCCATACGTTTTCTGGAGCTGCTGCCGCTCAGTCACGTGTTTGGACAATTCATGGGAATGTTTATCCCAACGCTGCTCGGCGGCACAGTGCACTTCCAGGATAGCTTTAAGCCTACTGACATCATTACGGCGATCAAAAGCGAACGCATTTCGGTGCTGGTGGCTGTGCCGCGCGTAGTGGAGTCATTGAAGAACAAGCTGCGCGATGACCTGGGTGCTTATATCGACAAAAACTGGGACCGTGCTGAGAAAGAGCACTTTCTCAAGCGCTGGTGGCGATTCAGGAAGATCCGGCGGAGGTTTGGGTGGAAGTTCTGGGCGATTATTTCGGGCGGCGCCGCGCTGGATCAAAATACTGAAGAGTTCTGGCGAAGACTTGGATATGTGGTGGTGCAAGGCTATGGCCTTACGGAGACAAGTTCGCTCATCAGCCTGAATCATCCCTTCAAAGTGGGACGCAGATCCATTGGTAAAGTTCTGCCCGGTCGCGAGATGAAACTGGATCCGGAGACGGGCGAAATTCTGGTGCGCGGAGAGAACGTGGCGCGGCAGTACTGGCAGGGCAAAGGGCTGAAGCCGGTAACCGGCGAGGAAGGCTGGTTTCGCACTGGCGATCTGGGCTCCATGGATGAAGAAGGCAATCTGTACTTCAAGGGCCGCAGTAAGAATGTGATTGTAACGCCGGCGGGGTTAAAGATTTATCCGGAAGACCTGGAGCAGGCATTGCGCAAGCAGCCGCAGGTGCGCGATGTGGTGGTGGTCGGGGTAGCCAAAGGCGGAAATGCCGAAGCGTGCGCCGTGCTGCTGCTTAACAACAGCGATTCCGGAAACACAGCGGTGGCCAACGCCAACCAGACTCTGGCCGATTTCCAGAAGATACGGCGGTGGTTTGTGTGGCCAGATGACGATTTTCCCCGCACATCGACGCAGAAGCCGAAGCTGGAGTTGATTCGCCGAGCAGCGGAAACCCAAGTGAATGGCAGTGCCGCAACGGCTGGCGCGGCAACGAGCAACAACGCGGCGAATGGCACGCTGGAGGAACTTGTGAGCAACATTGCAGGACGGCATATTGAACTTAAGCCGGGCGCTCATCTGGAAAATGATTTAAACCTGAGTTCGCTGGACCGGGTGGAGCTGATGGCGTCGATTGAAAATCGCTATCAGCTCGATCTGGGCGACCGGGAATTTTCCAAGGTAAATACGGTGGCGGACCTGGAGAATCTGCTGAAGAAGTCGGCGCCAGAAGCTAAAAAGGCGGACTACCCATATTCGCGCTGGCCGCAGATCTGGCTGGTGCGCTGGATTCGCGTGCTCGTCTATCACTGCATCACACTGCCCTACATCCTCGTTATGGCGCGGCCCAAGGTGATAGGCCGCGAGCGCTTGAAAGATTTTCGCGGGCCCGCACTGATTATCTCCAACCACGTTGCGCAAATCGATATTGGATTT
>DASYKK010000332.1:0-3987 GCA_035995565.1 Candidatus Angelobacter sp. | reverse complement strand
CTGCCGATCTCCAGCCTGAAACAACAGAAGAAGAGGGCCCACAGCAATGAAGACTCTCCAGGAATATCTTGACGATGCTGCCATCGCGCACGGCCACCTTTGCGCCGGACAGGTTCTGGGCGTTCGCATGGCCATGTTTGGCTTGAAGAAGCTGGGCTTGGAAGAGCCGCAGGGCAAGGATCGCAAGCGCATCGTCACCTTCGTCGAAATCGATCGCTGTGCCACCGACGCCGTAATGGTCGTCACTGGCTGCCGCCTGGGCAAGCGCGCTCTCAAATTTCGCGATTGGGGCAAGATGGCTGCCACATTCGTCGACGTGGAAACCGGCAAAGCTGTCCGCGTGGCCGCCCGTGAATCTTCCAAAGCGCTGGCCAGGAGCATGCACCCGGAAATCGAAAACAAGAACCAGCAGCAGATGCTGGCCTATCGAGAGATGCCGGACGAGCAGCTCTTCCACGCCCAATCGGTCCACGTAGAATTGCCGCCGGAAGAGTTTCCCGGATACAAAGGTGAGCGGATCGTCTGTGCGCAATGCGGCGAGGGCATCAATTTTCGCCGCGAAGTCAAACTCGGCGCAAAAACTGTGTGCCGGGGCTGCGCCGGTGAACGGTATTACGAGCCCATCGTCTGATCTGCCGCTCGAATTCTTGGGAACTTTTATCGGCGGCCGGGCGTATCACTAGCTAGACGATGCGAGGTACAGCTCTGACTTGCCTCAGGGAGGAACTAATGAAGTCGATTCAGTTACGGACCATCCTGCCGGGTTTTCTCTGTGTTGTCGCACTCGTGGGCTGCTCCGTCACCACACACGATAAAGGCAACGGCAAGAAGGATGATGTCGATATCCGCACGCCCTTCGGCTCCCTCAGCGTAAAAGAAGACGCCACGAACGTGAAGGACACGGGCCTCTCGCCCTATCCAGGAGCTCGCCTCGCCAAAGACGATGATGACAAGCACCACAGCGCCAACGTGAACATTTCCAGCTCTCTGTTTGGCCTGAAGGTGGTGGCGCTGAAATACGAAAGCGATGATGCGTCTGACAGAGTGCTGGCCTTCTATCGCAAGGAAATGGGCAAGTACGGCAAAGTTGTGGACTGCACAGGCGGCGGGTTCAATATGAACTTCCACCATCGCGATAAAGATGCCGACG
Source organism: Candidatus Angelobacter sp. (assembly GCA_035995565.1). GTDB lineage: Bacteria > Acidobacteriota > Terriglobia > Terriglobales > Acidobacteriaceae > Angelobacter. The sequence goes on along the minus strand of DASYKK010000332.1, from coordinate 2,837 downwards.
TCACCTGCGACGATCACAACGGATCTTCCCACGAATACAAGGAACAACTAAAGGTCGGCACGGAAAACAACCAGCGCATTCTGGCCGTCAAGCCCAGGGGCAACGGATCGGAATTTGCTCTTGTCTATGTTCGCGCCTGGGGAGGCAACGACACAAACTAAACAGGCATTGACGGCAACGCTGAAGCAACTGCTCAAAGGATTTTAGTCGTCGTACATCGGCGCTCAGGCAGGCGCCCAAGCCCTCAACAGCTCATCGCGAAACTCCGCGCCATAATGTCGGCCTAGCTCGGACACGGCGCGCGTAAGGTTCGAGTACAGGTTAAAAAAACGCAACCCGCCCACCTGCCCCAGTGTGGCTAGGCTCGGCGGTGACAGCGGTAACCATGGCTGCGTCCGGAATGCCAGCCACAGATTGATTTTGACCAGCGACAAATTCGCATAACACTTGAATTCAATGGCCGCAGTATGCAGTTGGCGAGCGCTGTCGCGGTAACTTTCGGATTCCGTGCTCCGCCCCACGATCTCTTTCTTGAGCTCCGCATTCGACCATTCCAATAGGATGTGGGCATTGTGGGATAACCGCAGCAGATGCTCGCGCATAAAGTGCAGGCTCCTGCGTTGCTCCAGACGCAATGCCAGTCCGGTCATCGCTGAGTGCAGAAACTCTTCAGTCTGCGGGTTTAACAGCTGCATCATGCCGGCGGAGTCTACGGGCTGCAGAAAAGCGGGCACGTCGCGAATGGTGCGGCAGGGAAAGCGTGACAAGCGCCCCAGGAAGAAATACACGGCGCTTGCGCAGATGAGTGCCAGCAGAAAAAGTAAAAAAAAGTACACGCTCATGGCCCAAAGATGCTCCTTACCTGTTGCTTATACCTCGCTAACTGTCCCAAGAACAATTCGGGTGTAAACATGTGCCGGAAGTCACGGAAAGGATCATCTGGCTCCGCTCGAACAAAAGACGCCAGCCATACCGTTACTGCAATACAGTATGCCACACTGGGAAAGTATTGAAAGAAGATTAGGTATTTTAATCCCAGTCCGGTGCGCACCAAAGTAGCAGTAAGTATTCCCGCCGCGGCAATGCCGAATCCCACCGCAATTCCGAAAGCGTATTGCCGGTAATCCAGATCAAAAACTCGCGCCAGGAAAAAAATGAGGAAGAAAATGCCCAGCTGCAAACATCGTACTGCGATCTGCAGGGAATAGATGCCTTCCAGCAGCGGCTCAGTATCTACCGCCGGATGCACCATAGGGATTGTCACCGAGATGCCGAACATCAGAAGACCTACTGCCGGCCACAGAAACTTGAACCATGGCAGCCCGTTGAAGTTCTCAAACACCCGGCGAAAAATTTCATGGATGGCCAGGAATCCCAGCACGGCATAGAAAGCCTCCGCGCCCCAGTACAGATAAAAATAGTGCACTGTGTTCTGCTGGCGAATGAGAAACGCGAGTTTGCAAGTTTCTGCAACTATTGCAAACCCGGTGTATATGACAAAAAAAGGAAAAGTCTTGTATACCCGGCGGCGGATCAACAAGACGAACAGGCAGGTCTGGAGGACCGGCGAGATCAGCCCGAGCACAGTGTCGACATTCTTCACCTGTGCGCCAGCTTACCCCAGCAACTCACACCCTACAACCCTTTGCATGTTTTACGAACTGCTTGATTGGATTCGCCTTACAGGCCGGGCACGCAGGTCTTAGGCGTGCATTTCGGAGGCGGATTGCTGCCGTCAGCCATCAGCGGCGTGGAGCAGCTTGCAGCCAGCAGGATCACAGCCAATATGAGGCGAATTATCGGCTTCATGCTAGTTCTCCTCCGAACCAGGGTCTCGCAAGGGCAGAAAACTGGGTGGTCTGGCTCAGTAGAGTTCCGTGAAGGACATTTGATATATGTACTTCTGAGTTTTTCTTTGTCGTATCGTTGGTCGCCGCATGAAGCCCGCCTTATGTCTTGTGGAAGGGAAAAAGAGTCTAGGTGCGTAATCGGAGTTCCATTCTTCTCAACCGGGCCCTCGTACGATCTCCGGGCTCACTTCCCGGCATTTGCGCTTTCCTGTAACTTGTTAATATGCAGAGCGATTGCTATCGTTGCGGACATCCCATCGAAGGGCAGCTCGCCTTTTGTTCCGCTTGCGGCGCACCGCAAATAAGGGTTTCTAGAGCAATCCAATCGCCTCCTGAAGAGCTCCCTGCCTTCGAATCGAGCGCAGGCCCACTCATTGATGCAGCCGTTCCCCGTCAACGGTCGACTTTGGTGGGAATCGATTGGAAATACTTTCTTCGTACCGCCGCTCCCTTGGCCGCGCTTACTGACGTTCTCACGATGGTCCTGCATCCTCTGGCTTTTTTTGTACTTCTGCCGGCTAACCTGGTTTGGGCCATCTCTCGCTACCGGCGACGTCGCCCCATTCCCATCCGAAGCGGACAGGGCGCCCGCATGGGTGCGCTGATGGGTCTGTTAAGTTTTGCCTTTTTTCTGGCTTTCTTCCTGGTGACCGTTTCCGTCCAGCGTGGACAGTATCGCGACATCATGGTCAGCAGAATTCATGAAATTGCCACACAGAATCCCGATCCCCAGGCTCAGCAAATGTTGCAATGGTTTGCAACTCCTGATGGATTGGTCGTGTTTACTTCCATTGCCCTGGTCACAATTCTTATGATGTGCCTTGCCATCGGCACAGCGAGTGGCGTTCTGGCGGCTGCGTTCGGGAAAGACCGAAAGCAGCCTTAAATTGGACGGTTGGCGCATCGCGCCGCCATCGGATATCATGCGGTGATTATGAATCCTGCCTCCACCCGGCTTCCCAACCTGCACGTGAAAAGACGCCTCAT
>DASYKK010000331.1:0-2129 GCA_035995565.1 Candidatus Angelobacter sp. | reverse complement strand
TGATCCCAACGTACCGATTGAGGATGTGGCAGGCGCGGTGAAGGACTTGATTCAGCAAGGCAAAGTCAAGCACTTCGGCCTGTCTGAAGCAGGCGTGCAAGTGATCCGTCGCGCACATGCGGTGCAGCCCGTCACGGCACTCCAGAGCGAATATTCTCTCTGGTGGCGAGAACCTGAAGCTGAAATCTTGCCCACGCTCGAGGAACTGGGCATTGGATTCGTTCCCTTCAGTCCGCTGGGCAAAGGTTTTCTTACGGGCAAGATCACCGAAGAAACAAAATTCGATACAACGGACTTCCGCAATATCGTGCCGCGCTTCACGGCCGAGAACCGCAAAGCCAACCAGTCCGTGGTGGATTTGATTACTAAATTCGCCGAACAGAAGAAGGCAACACCCGCGCAGATCGCGCTGGCGTGGATTCTGGCCCAGAAACCCTGGATGGTTCCCATTCCCGGCACAACCAAGTTGCACCGGCTGGAAGAAAACATCGGAGCCGCTGCGGTTCAACTCACACCCGACGATCTCCGCCAAATCGACAACGCCACTGCGAAGATTCCGGTGCAAGGAGCTCGGTACCCGGAGAATCTGCAGAAACTGGTCAATCGGTAAACGCCGGCAGGTTGCGGGAAGCACCATCTGCGCGTGCTGCGCCGACCACGTCCATGACGCACATTGCTATTCAGGAAAAGAAGGACGGCAAGGTGGCGATTGGATGGAACACGTCAGTGACGAGCAGTATCAGTGACGAGCAGTACAAGTCCTGACATAATTCCATAACATGACACCACTATCCGCGTGGCAAAATTTCTACGTAATCGTCGGGTCATCCGCCGGCGCTTTGATTGGACTACAGTTCGTCGTCCTGACCCTCATCGCCAGCAGGCCCGTCGGAGCAGGTACGGCGCAGGCCGGCCATGCATTTGCAACACCGACCATCGTCCACTTTGGGTCCGTACTGCTGCTGGCCGGAATGATGAGTGCACCGTGGCAGGAGATCGCTCCGGCTGCCGTTCTGTGGGGTCTACTGGGTTTTACCGGGATAGTGTATGCGGCAGTTGTGGTTCGTCGGATGCAACGACAATCCGTATACAAGCCTGTGTTCGAGGACTGGTTGTTTCATGTTCTGCTGCCCTTCGCGGCGTATACCACGCTGGCCGCAGCGGCCTTTGCGGCTGGTTCGCATTTGCGCGCGGCGCTGTTTGGTATTGGAGCGGCGGCATTGCTGCTGCTATTTATTGGCATTCACAATGCCTGGGACGCTGTCACGTATCACGTATTTGATAAACCGAAAACTTAGAGGCGGCGGAAATTCCGAGATGAGTAACCTTTACTGGCCGCGCAATTTACACGGATGAGCGCGAATCTTTTTCAGTAATCTCGACCCTGAACTCGTCGACGGAAAAGATTGGGGAATTAGTGAGAACGCCTTGATGCGGTATTTAAGACTGAAATATTCTCGGGATCCTTCGACTTCGCGCCTGTCGATCACTTCACACTATGAATTCTTGTGGCGCTTCGCTCAGGATGACAGCTTTAAACTTTTTGAAATGGCTACGACAATTTCAGACTGATAGTGAGTCATCGGTAGATCTTGGAATTTTAGTCAAGATGATAGGATCCCTCCCCTTCGACAAAGCTCAGAGGCGGGATTTAAGAAAAAGCTGCGCTCGGGACTTCAGGAAAATCCCTTTGTGTTACTTCATGTCCTTTGTGGTTTGATTCTTGCTAAAAAGTAAATGCCAACCCACCACGCAACGAGCGCGCGGACTGGACCATGTATACAGTGCGTCCATCCTGGCCCATCACGGGAACATAGCCCTGGGCCAGCAGGTTGCGCAAGTCAAGCAGCGCGTCCATTTTGGCAGGGATAAACGATGTTCCGGGAATTGGCTGGCGGATGAAGACGCTGAGGTAAGGATCGGTCTGGCCGGGCGAGGAGTTGAACGCGTCGACGGCGGAGAGCGTGTTGCCGCTGGTCCATTTATAGGAGGCAATCCAGCGCGTGCCGGTCGAAGGAATGTGACCGTAAAGCTTGGTTCCAACCGAATGCTGGCGGCTGGTGCTCATGGCCTGCGCCAGGGCCTGCCACTCGGCGGCTGATTCCGCCACAATCGCCTGACCGGTGGAA
>DASYKK010000330.1:0-7874 GCA_035995565.1 Candidatus Angelobacter sp. | reverse complement strand
CCGGTTTCCTGAACTTCAGGGCAGACATCGACGCAATACTTGGTGCATGCCACCAATCTGTGCAGCAGGCCGAGGTCACGCAGCGTTACCGTTACGCTGGGCTGGAGTGACGCCACTCGCTGCGGAATGCGGTTTTCTGGCATCATTGAATTATAAGGAATGTCATACTCCGAGAAAGTCCTTGACCATTTCGAGCACCCGCGTAACATCGGCGAATTGCCTTCGCCGGATGCCGAGGTGCGACTGGAGCATCCGGTGTGCGGCGACACTATGAGCCTTGCGGTTAAACTGGCCGACGGCCGCATTGACCAGGTGCGCTTTAGGACGCGTGGCTGCGTGGCCTCGATTGCTGCAGGCTCATGCCTGACGGAAATGATCCAGGGAAAATCTATTGCCGAGGCGTCCGCGCTTCAGCGTGAAAACCTGCTGGAAGCATTGGGCGGTCTGCCAAACGCTTCCGTCCACGCCACACATCTGGCCATGGACGCGCTGGCGCAGGTGCTGAAGAAGCTGACAAATAATTGAAGTGCCTTCAGCCATCGATTTGACAGTAGTATTAAACTAGTTAACAGATACATTCGAGGGCGCCAGCCGTGTCATCCACCTTCCCAGGCGAAGATTAAAATCTTCTGCTCGGATGCCGATTGGCGGTACAATGAATCCCCAAAAGCCCGCCCTGCCCGGGGACGAGAAAAGGAACTGAATATGCCGCTAGCGATGCTGCTGCTATACGTGACGACGCTGACGTCTCCGAACTCGTCCGTCAATGGCGTAAAGATCGTAACGCGGCAGATAACCGGCAGCTTTACTGATATGCGCACCGAGTACCTTGCTCCCGATCGCCTGCGCAATGAATGGCAGTCGCAAATGCGCGACGGCTCGGGTCCGCCCATGGCGACCATCATTCAGCGCGGCGAGCATGATCGGGTCTTCATGCTTGACCTGGCGGCGCATGAGTACATTACCTATGAAACTGATTCCCGCGGATCGACGGTTGCGATGAGACGGCCCATGGTGGAGTCCGGCGGGACTTTGAAAATAATCATCGAGAACGTGGATACCGGAGAGCGCAAAGAGCTTTTTGGACACACCGCCCGGCATATCATCACGCGGGAAAAGCGAGTTGCCGGTCCTGGCGCCTGTTCCAAGCCGTCACTGAGTGAAACCGACGGTTGGTATATTGAGGGTTCCGTGATGCCAGAGTGGCATCAGCAGAAAAAGAACAGCTTCGGCGTGGTGCTGGCCGCTGAAATATCAGCCGGCTCGAATGACAAATGCTTCAACAAGATGGACAAGATTGAGGTCTACCGCAGCGGCGTGGAAACAGGTTTCCCGGTAAAAATAACTACCACGTTGACCAGCGAAGTTACCCAGCCCGATGGGAATCCGCGCACGCTATCTTCCACCTGGGGTTCTGAAGTAGTGGAACTGAAGGAGGGGCCGCTGGAGTTGACTCTGTTTGACGTACCCAAAGATTTCACCAGAGTGGAATCTCTCAGAAGCTGGACCGCCAAACCACCCCGGCAACTCACCGGATGGGAATGGTTCAAGGAAAGAGTTCAGGAGATGTTCAAATAACGGCACCTGATCGCGATTTTTGCCCCTTGCTTTCAGCCCCAGACGCGATGCGCCGTCTCTATCACCAGCCGCATCTTGGCCCACTGTTCATCTTCACTCAAGAGATTTCCTTCCATGGTGGAAGCAAAACCGCATTGCGGGCTCAGGGCAAGGTGTTCCAGCGGAACGTATCTTGCTGCCTGCTGGGTCCGGCGCATCAGGTCGTCGCCACTCTCCAGTTGCGGCCGCTTCGTACTCACCAGCCCCAGCACCACGGTCTTACCGCTGGGAACAAACCTCAGCGGAGCAAAAGTGCCTGAGCGGTCGTCATCATATTCCAGCAGGAAGCGGTCAACATTGATGCCGCCGAAGAGCTTCTCCGCAATCGCGTCATACCCGCCTTCGGCATACCAGTGGCTGCGATTATTACCGCGGCAAAGATGCATCCCCAGCGTCAAGCCCGGACGGCGAGCTGCATCTAGTACCGCATTGTCTGCGCGGATGGATTCATCCAGCAGGTCGTTGGGCTCCACCTGCATTTCTTTGCGGATCCACTCGCGCCATTTGGGATCGATGTAATAGCTGTAGCGGGGCGCGTCAATCTGGATATAGTTCACACCTTCCCGTGAGAGCTGTGCCATTTCCGCTTTCATGACGTCCACAATCGCCCAAAGCAGTTCCGAATGGTCCTTATAAACGCGGTCTGTCACGCCACGCTTGAAGGAGATTGCAGGAAACTGGGTAACGCTGGGTACGGTTATTTTGATGGCGCCGGGGCTGTGCTGTAACAGAAAACTGAGTTCGTGGCTGGTAAACCGACGGGCCTGGTGAAGCCGTGCCGTCACCACGCCGGCCACGCGGCTTACTTCCCCATTTTCCTGACTCCCGTTCACCGTTTTGCCGCGGCCATTTCCTGGGATATCCAGTTCTGCCGCCCATGATCGCGGTGTGGCGTCGGCCAGGTCAAAACCGTCAACCGCATCGGTAAAATCACTCATGAAATTACGGCGACGCGTTTCCCCGTCAGTAAATATCTGAAAACCAAGCTCTTTTTGGCGCGAAAGCACGCGTTTGATGTGCACATCCTCGAGGGCGCGCACCCGTTCCGGATCGACGGTGGATTGGCGCCGCGCTTCCAGCAACTCCGCCGATCTAAGGAAACTGCCTATATGCTCTGCACGAGTTGATATCGACATGAGGGAAACGGAAGCAGCGCGGATTCGAAGCGACGCTGGTGGTTTGAATCATCCTACAGCAACAGAATCAAGGTACCAAATGAGCCGTGTACTAGGAAGGATAGTCGAACTGTCAGTGAACAAAAATGGTCCAACGATTCAGGCGCGCCTGGAAGAGCCTTGCGCCGTGTCTTAGCGGGAATACCTGAGTCATGGGCCAGGCATGCGCCAAGAGAGCTACTTAACTTGCGGCTTCCGGATGCTTCTGCAGGTACGCCTTTACAAATGGGCATATCGGAACAACCTTGAGCTGATTGAAATGAGCGAAGTCCAGCGCAGCGCGAATCAACTGGTTTCCCAAACCCCGCCCTCTGTTAGCACGCGGGACTTCAGTGTGGACAAGGGTAATACTGTGCTCAGTGCGGCGGTATTGCAGCACTGCTTTCTCATTCCCCAGCGCTATCTCAAACTGGCCCTGGGCTTCATTGTGCGAAACAGGATTGCTATCCATAAGACTGCGGCTCCGCCTTCAGCCGATTCTACGCGAATGCCGCCCCGCGGCAACAGGATGTTGTAAACGCACTGGAAATCGCTTGGGCAAATCATTCTGCAAACCTCGCCGATCAAGCCTCTTGTTCCAAGCGACCGCTGGGCTCAGCCACGGCATCTTTTGCCGGCCATGAACCCGCCAGGCAGGCCAGCAGATAGATTCCACCAACAATGGCGAACCCTTGCGCCAACCCTCTGGTATGCGCAACCGTACCCACAATAAAGGAGAATGCCAGTTGCAGGAGCGTCCCCAGAAAGTAAAAAGTGTTCTGAACGCGTCCCATAAAATGCTTTGGTACCAACTCCATCATGGTGCTGGTAATGGCCACGCCTCCCAGCGCGCGACAACAACCCATGAGGCAATAAACCGCCACGCACACAACTAACGCCATGCCCACGGTGAGCGAACCCGAAATGGCGAATGCACCATGGACGCGCGAACCCAGGAATGGCAGCAAGATCAAGGAAAGTCCCAGCAAAGCCATAGAAATTCCCACAGCGCGGTGATGTCCGGCGCCACGGAGGAGCTTCGGCGTGTAGAGCGCTCCCAGAAAAGCGCCAATGGCCCAGCCGGCATTCAGCCATCCATAGCCGACTGCGCCCGACTTCAATATGCGATCGCTGAACGGCGCGGTGATCACTCCCTGGGTCAACATTCCTCCGATAAACAATGCCCAGGCCGTGCCCAGCAGCATCAACCGCGGCCGGAGCTTGATATAGGCAATTCCCTCTTTCAGTTCATGGACAAACCTTGCTACCGCGCTTTCATGCACGATTGATCCGTCCGCCACCGCAACAGTGTGCCTGCCCTTGCGCACAAACAGATAACAGATAAATGACAAAACGTAACTGGCGAAGTCGATGAACAATACGCCGTGCAGGCCAATCTTGTTGTATACAAATCCCACGACTGCGCCCGCCACCAGCCATCCGCCCTGCACGCCTGCCAGCAGAAAGCTATTGGAATGCACAAACTGTGAATCTGGCGTGAGTTCCTGAATGAGCGCAGTAATCGTGGGCCAGAACATCCAGAAGCCAGCGGCAACAATCACGGCCATCAGATAAACTTCCCACAACGTGGCCACGCCACGATAAGACTGGATGGCCACCCACAAAATCACCAGGCCACGGACTGCGTCCAGAACCATCAGCAGACGACGGCGGTCTTCACGGTCAATGACCACGCCAGTGAATGGGAGCATCATCAGCGCGGGAATGGTTTGGAGCATGAGCAGTGTTCCCAGCGCCATTTCTGAATGGGTCTTTTGCAGCAGAAACCAGGTCACGCCGGCGGAGTTCATGCCGCTGCCGACCATAGAGATAAGGTTCGCGGCAAAGATCAGCCGCATTCCGCGATGTTGCAGGATGTTACGCACGTCTACTCACTTTAGCATCCCGGAAAACGCGTAAGAGCCTTGCTCCGTCGCTCGCAGCCTGACATAATTTCGGCAATGCAGGGCCGCCACTTACGTGCCGTCTCGATCATCGCGATTTCCGCAGCTGCTTTCGCTGCCGCTGCTTCCATCCGCGAAGTGGTAAAGCCGTTCTCTGTCTATCATGATGGCGATGACCTTGTCTTCACGCCCGAAGCCATGGGCAAGCACCGGCTGGCCAGCGTGGGACCGTGGAACCTGGGCGAGCGGGTGGCTGAAGACAAGCCCATAGATAAGCGGCTGAACCTCTATTTTGTTGCGCCGGGCCTGCAATATCGCGCGCCGGGTAAAGCTGAATATGACCACAACCTGGTCATCAACAAATACACAGTCGATGGCAAGCCGCGCGACTGGGACGTTTTCTGGTGCTTCATCCTTGATCCCACGCTGCGGCCGGATTTGCGCAGCGAGCGCGAATTGCTGCTGGGCAAACATCAGACATTTCGTCCGGCAACGCTGTTTGAGTTCAAAGACATTCCTTCACATGCGCTGATGGCGGAGCGGCTGAGCATTAAGTCCATGGCCGACGTGCGGCGCTTCCGCGGAAAAGATGGTTCTCTGCCGCGCCTGCTGATCCTGCCCGCTCGGCTGGCCGTCCGCGCAAAGGCTGAATTGCGCGATGCGGCGCGGGAGCCAACGCCGAAACGGTAACAAACCCTTGTCGCTGAGGAGTGCCAAGGACCAAAACAAGCGCCGCCATTTATACTGAGTCTTAAATCTTTCACTCCTTGAGGGAACCAACTGCTTCCTTATATACACATTGGGCCGCTGGAGATTCCTACCTTCGGCCTGCTGATGGTGATGGCCTTCGCCGCTGCTTACTTCGCTTTGGAAGGCGAGATCAAGCGGCGCAAACTCCAGCTTGATCCTTACACCGTGGTGGCGATTGTGGCTTTCGCCGGAATCCTGGGCGCAAAGATCTGGCATATCGTCGATACACCTGCCGACCGTCTCAACGCCGAAACCTTCAAGAGCTTTGGTGCACTCGTCAGCTGGTTCCGTGGCGGCTTTGCGTGGTTTGGAGGCTTTGTCGCCGGCATTGCTGCATTACTGATCATTGCGCGACGTAACCGCATCAACGTGCTCACCATGCTGGATATTTGCAGCTCCGCGGCAGCGGTCGGTTATGCCGTGGGCCGCATCGGGTGCCTCATCTCTGGCGATGGCGATTATGGCAAGCCAACAAACGTTCCCTGGGGAATGGCTTTTCCTGATGGCCTGGTTCCAACGACTGGCCCCAACGGCACATGCGCAATTTATGGCTGGCCGCAAACCTGCACTGTTCATCCCACGCCGATTTATGAATTCATCGCCTGCGTGCTGATCGGCTGGTATATATGGCGGCGCGGATCGCGTGCCATTCAACATCCACTGGGGCCCGGCGTGATTACCGGCGAATTTCTAATTCTCTTCGGCATTGAGCGATTTCTGGTGGAGTTCCTTCGCATCAACCCGCACGTGCTCTGGGGAATGAGCAACGCCCAGCTGGCGGCGCTGCTGACCATCGTGGCGGGAGTGATTCTGCTGATCTTTGCGAGGCGTCGATTTCGCAAAATAGATCCCGTACACAAAGTCCTGGACCATGTGATCCAGCATGGCAATCAGGAAACCAAACCGGAATACCATCGCGCCACTCCTGAATGTCCTAACCCCGAGCGCTGGAGGATGTTTGACACCATGACCGCCGAAGTTGAAGTCCTGGATTTTCTGAAATGCCTGATGACCACCGTAAAGCCCAACGTGGTGGTTGAAACCGGGACGTTTCTCGCCGTCAGCACCTTGTATATGGCTGAAGGCCTGAAGCAGAACGGCTCCGGCAAGATCATTACCTGCGAGCCGGATAAAGAAGTCTTTGCCAAGGCCAAAGAAAAGATTGAGGCTTCCGGGTTGAAGAAGTTTATCGACTTCCGCTGTGAATCCAGCCTGGAGACGCGCGTGAGCGGAACCATCGACATTCTGTTTTGCGATTCGCTGCCTGAGCTGCGCGAGCCTGAGGTGCGGCATTTTCTTCCGCTCATCAATCCCAACGGACTCATCCTGATGCACGACGCCAGCTCGCATCTGAAGACGGTCCGCGAAGGCGCTAAGCGAATGGAAGAGGAAGGACTGATTTCAGTGGTGTTTTTGCCTACGCCGCGCGGGCTGGTGATCGCACAGAAGAGGGCGGGAAGGAAGTAGGCGCGGTTTACTCTCCCTCAATCAAGTGCCTTAGCAGCCTTTTCCCTTCCGGCCAATCTCCCAGCCCGGATTCGCCGTTGATATGTCCGGCCGCGCCAATATCGACAAACCGGCTGCCCCAGGAACGCGCAAATTCTCGAGCGCGCGTGATTGTCAGATACGCATCAGTGCTGCTGGCCACGACGATTGAAGGAAATGGAAGAAGATCACGAGGGACCGGTGAAAAATCCTTGAGCTGCTTGGGAACATCTTTGCTGTCCACGTCGGCAGGCGCTACCAGCAGTGCACCTTTGATCTTGTGCACTTCAGAAGGCGCGGCTTTGCACCAGTGCGCCAGTGCGATGCAGCCCAGGCTGTGGGCGGCAAAAACAATCGGCGGCGGGGACTGTTTTACTTCTGCCGTTATCCGCTCAAGCCACCATTCGCGATGAGGAAACTCCCAGTCACGCTGCTGCACCCGCAGAAAAATGGGGTTCTGCTGTTCCCACAGCGTCTGCCAATGTCGCGGCCCGGAGTTCTGCCATCCCGGCAGCACCAGCACCGTGGCGGCAACTTCTCCTGTGCCTAGTTCGAAGCGATTGGCATAATCAAATTCTTCACGCAGCGCCGGAGTGCGAAGGTTCTCGCGGATATGTACCAGCCGCTGCTCCAGCTTGCTGAGCACGGCTTCAAGATTGGCCGTGTTGGTATGCGCGATGTCGCGCCACATGGAATAAGGGCTGGAAGCAATGCGCGTCATCTCACGTAGCGCGCGTCCGCCAATGGCATGCACGTCGGGATTGTCACCCAATTCTTCTACCAGGGTCGCTGCCAGCGCTGTGGCAATCATCTGCGGCAGGTGGCTGATCCAGGCGCATATATAGTCATGGCGCTCAGCATCCATCTTCAGAATACGAACGCCCATTCGCTCCAGCAGTTCGCAATAATCCTTGATCTTGCCGCGATCCGTGGACTGGTTCGCCTGAGGTACTAAAAGCCATAC
>DASYKK010000329.1:0-20707 GCA_035995565.1 Candidatus Angelobacter sp. | reverse complement strand
CTCTTGTAATGGTAGCCGTGCAGTGATGCCCGGCCGCCCTCAATTCGCCAGTCAAATCGTTCTTCCAGTGGACTGTTGGCGCACTTACGCGAGTACACCATGACAACGAAGGCGCCGCCGGTATTGTAGTTTACATTGAAGCTTTTCCGATCAGGGGCACCGCATGCACCCAGCCGATGGTCGAGAGCCTGCAACATGCTGACGAATTGGTCTCGCGCAGCCGTATTGCGGATGGCAGGGCCGGAGGCGTCATAGATGCCGCCATAGTTTCTCTTTGCCATTTGCATGTGGAAGTCGTCTGTGGCTCGTTCTGCTTCCTGAAAATTCTTTTGCGAGGAACAGCCACATACAATCACACCGATGAGAACTGCCAGAAGCTTGCGCATACCGCGGCAGATAGTATCACGGGTTTACTCAGGCTGCCATTTTGATGAGGAAATCTCTTTAGTACGATACGGAAGAGCCGACGCGAATAAATGAAAGTGGCGATCGTGGTAGAGCGGAGAGTGACGCTGCCTGCCCGCATCATCGATTGGAAGCAAATCGACGATGCGGGCAGGGGTGCGCCGGCGATAAAGCAAGTGTCATGTCTCGCCTTCCAATGGCAGCTTATGACGCTTTCCTGTCGCGATGGATATCGCGCCGGTCGTGGCGGATATCCTTCTTGTCCTTGCGAGCGTCTTTGCGGTCCGCGTGCAGGTCTTTCTTGTCCTTGTTGATGTCGCGATTATCGGCCCTCAGATCGCGCCGATCATGGGTGAGATCGCGCTTATCGTGGTTGATGTCCTTCTGCTCCTTGGCTGCTGCCGCGGTATCGCCTTTTTTCAGGTCCTGATTGCGTTCACGACGATCTTTGTTCAGGTCTTTCTGATCTTTGTTGATATCGCGGGCATCTTTGTTCCGATCAACGCGGTCCTTGTTGAGGTCGCGCCGGTCAGAGCGGATATCTTTGCGGTCTTTGTTCAGGTCGCGGCGATCGTGCCGTAGATCTTTGCGGTCGCCCTTCACGTCAGTAGCTGTGTCGCCGCTCTGTGCCCAAAGGCTGGTTCCCAAACCAAGTACGGCCAAAGCCAGCAGATGCATTAGCTTTCGTCGAATCATAGAAAACTGCTCCTTTCATATCCTCCAGGTGAGTTGCTCTGCGGGTATGAACACGAGGCACCGAATTAGTTGCCGCCAAAAGGCGTCAGAAAATTATGCGTCCAGCCGCGACTATAACCGCAACTTCCATATCGCCTCAGGGTTGCAGTGGCGCAAAGCAAAGCCCCGGAAAAGTTGGAGGCTTCCGGGGCTTGCGGCATAACGGCGGGAGAACAATCGATAAGCAATCGATACAGACAGCTTTGCTAACAGGGTCCCAGTTCATGGGGATAAAGAATAAACATTGGCCGCGAATGCTTTTGGACGTCTTCGTTGATTGTCAGGCTCCAGTCCTCGGGACGCGCGCTACGAGGCGGTTCAATCTGCATTTTGTAATAGACCGAAATCATATTCGAAATGGAACGGGCTTTTTGCCGCACTGACTGAGCCAGCCGCGTGTCGGTCATGCTATAGGTGCGCCGAGGATCGGCATTCATGACGCTGAGCACCAGGCCGCCGCTGTTCGTAGTCAAAGGGAAGAAGTGTTCGTCGCCTGTGTTGTATACAATCTCCCCCACTAAAGGCTCTGACTGCGCCAACCCCTGTGACGTGGTCGAGGTGACGAATCCTCCGGCGACGCTGTTTTTTGTCTCCACCGGCCCCAATGCCAAACCGAACATGCGAATGTGATTATCGTGCAGGGCTTTTGCCACCATCCTGGCATTTGCCTTGCGATTGCCTTCCATATCAGCCGCAATCACCACAATTGCATCCCCCGGTTGTGCCGGCCCGAACCATTCAATTCCAACCATCACGGTATCAAGCAGTCCCGGCTCTTTCCCGCGCTTGCTTTCACCAGTCTGCCCTAACGCCTGGCGAATGGCTTCATGATCTTCAGTAAACTTCACGTCCAGGCCGGGTCCGCGCGCAGGCATGATCGCGAAGGTATCCCCAGCCCGCGCACTGGCAAGCAGCGTCTTGATCATTTCATCTTCTGCCTTACGCGAATCAGTGGATAGTTTCCTGTTTACATCGGCCACAATCAATACTCGGCGCGCTCCATCGTCATAGGCTAGTGCTTTGACCGGCACCGGTTTCTTTTGAATACGTCCGACAAAATCTTCCGGTGCCAGTCCACGAAAAATATCGCCACTCAGGCTGATCACTCCAACCGGAATATCCGCTGCTTTGCAGGCAGACTGCTGAGCAAGACCCAAACTTGAAAGAAAGAGAACCAGGTTTAGCGTAGTAAGAATGCGATACGACATAAGGAACTCCATAGAGTTTTAGGATAGGTCGAGCCGATTATAGCAAGGCCTCTTAATCCACCAGAAGCTTCTCGCAGGCGAAGAACGGTTTGTTTAGCTGGGAGAATTAACGGTTTCTAATGGAGTTCGTTCAAAAGAGGACGGCCCGCAGCTCAGAAAGTCGAGTTCCAAAATGGAACTCGTGATCCAGTTCTCACGAACGCGCCGCGCCACGTCGAAAAAAAGTAGAAAGTTCTCACAATCGGTTGTTCTATTAGAAGTCGCCTATCTTACGACTTCACGAACCATCCGGGTCGTTGGCCATAAGGACACTGTCCTTTAGGCCACAGCACTCGCGCGACGTTCGGCCGTTGTCCACATACGCAAAATAATGTCGTTTTTGTAATACAGTGCAAATAAAAATAATCGTTTTCTAATCATGGGTTTAGAGGGAATTCTGGAAAGGATGATTCAGAGCTGGAGTACTATGTTTCGGTACAAAAGTTCACTCACACAAGTCACCAGTTTACCGTAAACTTTGGATCCGTCACTCCAGAGTTCGCGACCAGTCGCGTCGTTGGAGACTGAGTTGGGAATGTGAAGTTGTGGAGAGAAGCTTTTGCGTAACCGTTGGAAAGGGCAGGCACGCGGAACGTGAATTCAACGCCTAAATCGAGAGAGGTTGTCGCCTCACAATCAGGCTTCACTTTGGCGGAACTGGTTGTGGTGGTCGGGATCATTTTGGTCGTGGGTGGTTTATCTATCCCGAATCTCACCAAAGCTATTGATACGTCCCGCATCAAAGGAGCAGCACAAACGCTGGCCGCTGTATACCAGGATGCGCGCATACGTGCTACCCAGCAGAATACGTCGTATGAGGTGTTAGTTTCGCCCGTCGGGATTACGCCAGCCCAGATTTGCATAGATCTGGATGGAGACGGAACCTGTAGCGCCGGCGATTCTGTGACCACTCTTCCCGCGCAGGTAACACTAAACAACAATTTAGGCACAGGGTTGAAGCTGGGGCCGCCTCAACTGACTTTTCAGACCATAGATACTGAGCACTCAACCGCGCCGGCACAGGGATTGATGTGGAATGCCGTTGGGTTGCCGTGCCAGAGCACGGCTGGCGGCAGGTGCACTGCTACCGGTTGGGTCCAGCACTTGCAGATGCAGCGTGCGAACGGGGACGTGATGTATGCGGCCGTCACCGTGACCCCAACTGGCAGAGTTAAGACCTGGATATTTATTCCTTCGGGCAATGGAAACGGTCAGTGGCTTTAAGACACTATATGAACACAGATCGACAAATTCTGGAGCCCCAAAAAGCCAAAATGTCGCGCGGATTCAGCTTGATTGAATTGATGATCGCCATGTCTGTGCTGGCCGTGGGGCTGCTCGGGGGGATTGCAGTGCTCGCTGTCGCGAACGCGAATAACGGCCGATCCAAACTGCATTCTACCGCGGTAACCCTGGCGCAAAGCACCATGGAAAAGATCGTGGCGATCCCCCAGAAAGCTGTGGGATCCGCCGCTCAGACTAAGTTAACGGATTGCACCGGCAACACTTTTACTATTGAGACATCTGTTCCGGCTGGGGGTGGTCCTGACTTAATCGACAGCGGAGCATTTGCGGGGACAATCGATTTCTCCAAGCCGCCCATGGACAACTACTCGATGCGCTATGCCATGTGCTCGACTGCGGGAAACGTTGGATATGACATTCGTTGGAGAATTGAGGCCGGACCCACACCTTCTACTCAATTGGTGACGGTTAGCGCCAAGCCGCTCGTCACAGCGGGCGCGGCACAGCTTACGCTTCCTTATACGCTACGCCAATTGAGGGGGGACTTCTAAGTATGAAGCGCAGCTCCCATTCTGTTGGTAGAACGCCCGGTAGAACGGCCAGGAAAGAGATATCGGGTTTTACGCTTATAGAAATGCTGGTCAGTCTGCTGATTCTTGCGACCGTGACTGGCGCTGTCTTTGAACAGATCAACGTGATGCAGAAAAAAGCCAATTCGGAAGCCGTGAATGTGGACCTGAACCAGCAGTCTCGGGACTTTCTAGACCAGACAGTGCGCGATCTGCATATGGCAGGATATCCCGGCGCGAGTATGTATTCCAATCCTCTGGCGCATCCAGAGAAAGTGGCTGCGGGACTAGTGCGGGTATCGCCCACGGAAATTCTGCTTGAAGGCGATGTCAACAATGACGGCAATGTTTACAGTGTGGATATCTCGTATGTCGCGACTGATCCCGCAGATCCGAATTGTCCCTGCGTGCGGCGCAGCGCTCAGGCAAAAATAAATGCCGACTCATTCAGTCAGCCGTTGAATCTTCTGTACACAGAAACCCAGCACGTCCTGCCTCCGGACCAATCTGGTGAGGACTTGTTCGCCTACTATGACCAGGAGGGAAGCCCGGTCAACATCAGCACGGGTGGCGATATCTCAACAATTGTGGGGAAGGCAAATTTAGCCGCGATCAAGACGGTAAAAATTAATCTCAGCCTGCTCACGAACCAGCACGATCCACAAACCGGCGGCTTTCTACGTACGTCTATGTCGGCAAGCTCGAGGTTGAACTACTGATGGCAAAAATGATAGCCAGAACGAAGAAGCGGAACGAACAGGGGATGGCCCTGTTGTTGTCCTTGTTTGCACTCCTGCTGCTCTCTGGCATCGGTTTATGCATGGTCCTTGCCTCCACCACGGAAACCCGCATTGACGCTAACTATGGCGGGAGTCTGCGCTCGTATTACGCGGCCCGTTCTGGTCTGGAAGAAGTACGAGATCGGATGAGCTTTCCATCTACTTCAACCACTTGGCCCGGCGGCATAGCTGACCGTCTTCCCCAGGATATTGCGGGAAACCCCTTCGGCGTTCTGTACGTTCTGAACCCGGCGAATGGTGAGACGGTTGACCCTTCAGATCCAAACAACCCCTATTTTGACAATCAGCTTTGCCATGACTACAACTCCGGCGTTGCAGGCAAGGATTCCAGGTGCACGGTCGTTCCCGCGGGGAACTGGACCCTCCCTGCGCAGTTGGCGGCCGTAGGAGCCACACCCGCGACGGTTCCAGCAGGTTACAAGTGGGTGCGCATTACCTTAAAGACCAATCGCATTGCCGATCCTTATTTCGTGGATGGAGACGGCCAGAGTGCTTCGCTGGACACGCGTGTTTGCTGGGATGGCCTGACCGAACAACTCTCTCCCGGCGGTGCTACGCCGTCTTGTGACGCCAACGGGATGCAGTCCGTTTACATGCTCACCTCTTTGGCTGCCAGCGCGCAGCCGGGTGGCCAGAACGCATCACGCAAAATGGTGCGCTTTGAAGTTGTCGCTCCCTCCATCCGGCCTCCGGGCGCTGTCACCATGGATGTGGGCAGTTCCATCAGTCCTAATCCGGTTTCGGCGACCTTCAACAACGTCATCCCGGGAATCAGTATCGATGGCCGGGTTCACGGCATTGACGGCGCAGCCGCCTCAGCCGCCTGTTCGCAGGTGGCGGCCCTTGCTGCCAACACGCCTCAAGCCACGGCATCTTTGCAAAGCAACTTGAACTATCTCCGTCGGTCCATTGTGCAGGCCGCCAACGGTTCCTGTAATGCCGACGGAAGCAGCATTTCACCCTATACTTGTACGGCGCCGCTGGCCTGGGTGCGGGGAACAGGCACGAATCCGCGATTCACGGCTGTCGCAACAGCTTCACCCGCTCCGATGCCAACGCCGGTCCCTACGCCGGTGCCGGTGGCAATGCCAACGCCAGCTCCCAATCCGACTCCATTTTTTGGCGGCCATCCGGGTCGCGGTAGCGACGATGATGACCCGGATCCCAGGCCGACTCCAAAACCAACCCCAACGCCGACACCGACACCCACACCAACCCCGACCCCGACGCCGAATGCCGGCGCCTGTGACACGTCTTCGTCGCAGGCTTGCTACACAAGCCTTGACTTGACCTCGACCTATTTGAGTCCTACCCAGTTATTTGCGGGGAATCCGGGAAACTCTGCTGATCCGTTGGTTTATCAATCGCAGACGCCCAATATTGTGGTGGACGCGAACCAGGCGGTCCTCAACTATATCGCCGACCGCAAAGCTTCCGGCACAAATTACTTCGAAGTGCCTGTGTCAGCAAGCATCGCCGAGACCTATGGGTCCGCTATCAACCCCGCAGTAGTCGTAGTTACAGACACCAGTCTAAAGCTGAATACCAGCCTTACTGGATTCGGCATCCTCGTGGTGCCAGATGACTTCGAGATACAAAGCGCCGCTTTCAAGTGGACTGGGATTGTGATGGTGCGCTCGTCGGCCGGAAAGTTCATGATCTCTAGCGTTGCTACCGGATCCATCAACGGAGCTCTCATGCTGCAATCGGGCAGCCAGTTCGCTCTGACCACAAACACCACAAACAGTGTCGGGGCTGGCTCGTTCCAGGTTACCTATAGTTGCGATGCCATTGATGCTGCTATGGGCAGCCGGCCTCTGAAAGTCGTTTCGTACAGCGAAACGGCGAACTAACAATATTCACCCGCTATCGCTATGCGCGAGCCCGACCTCGCAACGCTCTTGCCGGCAGGAAAATAATCGCTTTTATCAGTTCCAGTACTCCGTCCACCGCGATGCCCACAATCCGGAACGGCAGCAGCACCAGCCACACCAGGGGATAAATCACCAAGGCTAGGAGCGCTAGCGGCCAGCAGATCACCAGCAGGATGCACCACAGCAAAAAATTGAACATAAGTTACCTCTGGCGATTCATACGGAGCTGCCGGTGATCAAGTTCCGCTTTTTATGCCACGGTTCCAGGTAGAGTTGTTACACCCCGATAATCTCGCCCTTTGCATCCACATCGATACTCGCGGCACGTGAAATTTTGGGCAGGCCGGGCATAAGCATCATGTTGCCCGCGATCGCCACGACAAAGCCCGCACCGGCGGAAAGAGACGCATCCGTAATATGGAGCGTCCAGCCTGAGGGAGCGCCCAGAAGCTTGGGATTGTCAGAGAACGAATATTGCGTCTTGGCGATGCATACAGGCAGCCTGGCAAAACACCAGTCGTTGAACTGTTGCAACTTGGCCCGCGCCTTGTCACTGAACGTGACTCCGGCGGCGCCGTAAATTTTGGTGGCGACGATCTCAATCTTGTCTTGCAGCGAATCCTCCAGCGCATAAATGGGCTGGACATTGGGGTTGGGATACTTGTCGATGGTCTCAACCACTTTTTCCGCCAGGGCCGCCGCGCCTTCGCCGCCTTTGGTAAAAGCCTCACTCAAAGCGCTCACCGCGCCTTGCTGCGAACAATACGCCGCCAGCCGGCTTAGATCGGCCTCAGAATCCGTGGGGAACCGATTGATGGCAACAATGGTGGGTACGCCAAACTGCTTGAGGTTCTGAATGTGACGTAAAAGATTCGGCGCACCGCGATCCAGGTCACCCTGGCCCTGGTTGCGGAGGCTCTGGACCGTCGTCACCAGCACGGCGCACGCTGGAGCAATCCCCGAGGAGCGCATCACGATATCAAAATACTTTTCCGCGCCAAGATCGGCAGCAAAACCCGCTTCATTCACCACATAGTCCGCCAGGCGAATTCCCATGTTGTGCGAGATCACGCTGCTGGTTCCGTGCGCGATGTTGCCAAATGGCCCGGTATGCACCATGGCCGGAGTTCCTTCCGTGGTTTGCGCCAGGTTGGGGAAAATAGCATCACTCAGCAACGCCATCATTGCGCCCGTAGCGCCCAGGTCGGTGGCTCGCACCGGCTTGCCTGCACGCGTTACCCCGACCACAATCGCATCCAAGCGCCGGCGTAAGTCTTCAATGCCGCTGGCTAGCGCCATGATGGCCATAATTTCAGATGCGGCGGTGATCACAAAGCCACTGTCGCGCGTGAGCGCACCCCTTTTTTCACCGATATCAAGGGTAACGCGGCGCAGGGCGCGGTCATTCATGTCCATTGTGCGCGGCCACGTGATCTGGGAGATATCGAGATCGAGTTCGTTGCCATGAAAGACATGCGCATCGATCAGTCCGGCCAGAAGGTTGTGGGCTGACGTGATGGCATGGAAATCGCCATGAAAATGCAGATTGATTTTCTGGCTGGGCTCGATCTGCGATTTTCCTCCGCCCGCGGCGCCACCTTTCATACCAAACACCGGCCCCAGGGAAGGCTCGCGTGAAGTGATGATTGCCTTCCTGCCAATGCGCTCCAGCCCTTGCGTGAGTCCGATTGAGGTGACGGTTTTGCCTTCACCGGAAGCTGTGGGCGTGGTGGCCGTGACCAGGATGAGCTTGCCTCGACGTGGGAAAGCCGGATCAGAAAGAATATCCAGCTTCAGTTTGGCGCCGTAACGTCCAATAGGCTCAAAATACTGTTCAGGTAAATTCAGTTTTTCCGCGATCGTGTGAATTGGCAGCAGAGATTGGCTCATAGGCAAACAGGCGAGTCTAGAACTCCGCCACCAAAGAGGCAAGTGATAAAAAGTGAATGAGAGCGAATTGCGCGTTTTAGCCGCAAGCGCCGCGGGTGTGTCCGCCGCTTCGCGTTGGCGGGCGGAAATGATACCCTATCTTAGGTTTAACACTACTGCGCCCGTAGCTCAGCTGGATAGAGCGGTTGCCTCCGAAGCAACAGGCCGGGAGTTCGAATCTCTCCGGGCGCACCACAACTCTACATCACCAGGCATTTGACCGGGCCCGCACTTCTTTCCTGGAAAAATACGCCTGCTCCCATTTCACGTCGGTTTTTTTCGCTTCTGTAATAGCTCGTGGTTCGTCTAATCTGAAGCAGCCAGATTGTTGTGCTCTCAGCGCGACATTGGTATAAACATCGCAATCGAGGACGGACATGCCTTTTTTTCACGATTTGAAAATTGCCATACGGTCTCTGGCGCGAGCTCGCGCATTATGGATCACGGTTGCTGTTACTCTGGCTCTGGGGATCGGCGCTAATGCGGCAATCTTCAGCATTGTGCGCGGCGTGCTGTTGCGGCCGCTCGCCAATCGCGATGAAGATCGCCTGCTTTACGTGCGGCAAAGCGCTCCCGGGATCGACGCCGAGAACACCACCTTCTCCGTTCCGGAAATCAAGGACATGGATTCCGGTTTGAAGAGCATCAAGGAGTTCGGCACTTTTTCCGCGGTCGACTTCACCATCGTGGGGTTGGGCGAGCCGCGCGAGATTCGCGCGGGTGTTGTTGACGGCAACTACTTTGAGGTGATGGGCCTGCGCCCAGTACTGGGACGTCTGCTCAATCCCGGTGACGATGGCCAAAAAGCTGCAGGCGCGGCTGTCCTGACATACAGGTTCTGGGTCAACTCACTCCATTCTGACCGAGGCGTGATCGGGAAAGTTGTACGTCTCGGAGGCTTCGAGGGCAGCCGCTCCGCCACCATCGTTGGAGTTTTGGAACCATCAGTGCCTTATCCGGTGGAAACCGAGATGATTGCTAACATCGTCACCAGCCCGCATCACCTTTCGGCGACCATGGTGACTGGGCGTGAGCATCGCATGACCGAGGTCTTCGCGCGGCTTGCTCCCAGCGCAGATCTCGATGCCGCCCGAGCGGAGCTGCGCACCGTGCATGCGGCCATGGTATCCGCGCATCCGGAGGTTTACAAGCCCGCGGACCATTACAAGATCGAAGTAACGCGCATGCATGACCAGATTAATTCGCGGGCCCGGACCATTTTGTGGGTACTGTTCGCGGCCTCCGGCCTGCTATTCGTGATTGCCTGCTCCAATGTTGCCAACCTTATTCTGGCGCGAGCGGTGCGTCGCGAACCGGAGATGGCCATTCGCGCGGCGCTGGGAGCAACTACCTCCGCGTTCAGGCGGTCGCTACTGGCGGAAGGAATCGTGCTTTGCGGCAGCGGTGCGCTGGCTGGAGTCGCCATCGCCGCGCCTATGGTAGCCGTGCTGGCCCGCTATGCTTCGCGCTTTTCGGTGCGCGCGCTCGATCTCACGCTTGATTTCAGCATGGTTTGGATCGGGGCCGCGCTCGCGTTAGTCGCTGCTGTTTTCCTTGCGTTTGTACCCCGCCTGCCTGCTCCGGATTCTTCCGCAGGGTTCGGACTGTCGAGCAGTGGTGTGCGCGTGAGCGGGGGCAGCAGGCGGCGGCTTGGTGTTTTTGCGGTTACACAAATCACCGCTTCATTCCTGCTGCTCGCCGGGGCCGGTGCGCTGGTGAAAACTTTGCTGGAACTCGAAAAAACGCAGCCTCCATTTGAAACAGCGCACGTTCTGGCCGTGAATCTGCCGGTGATGTCGGAAGGAAAAACACCGCAGCAGGTACAGGATTTTTATCGCGATGTGGAGCGTCGCGTCAGAACCCTGCCGGGTGTGCAACATGTCTCTTCCGGTTTCGGCGTTCCATGGCGCGATGGCCGGGCCCTGAGCATCAGCTTCACCTTTTCTGTGGAGGGCGCGCGACGCGATAAGGACGAGGACCCGCGCGGGCGCTTCCGATCGATCTCGCCCGGCTTCTTCGAAACTCTGGGTGTGCCGATTCTGGAGGGCCGCGACTTCAGGGACACCGACCGTGACGGCCAGGAACGCGTGGTGATCATCAGCCGGAGCGTTGCCCAGAGGCTATTCCCTGGGCGTGAGGCCGTGGATCGCCATCTGCAATGGACCGATGGTGTGATGAAGTTTATCGGCATCAGCACTGAGCCGCGGCGCATCATCGGCGTGGTGCCCGACGTTGACGATGAAAACATCATTCCGCAACCGGCCATGACGGTCTATCAGCCGTCAAGCCAGGAAGGCTGGAACGGCCGCTTGTTCGTGCGCGCCCAGAATGATCCGTATGCGCTGGTTCCCGCCATTACGCGAACGATCCATGACATGGCGGCAGATCAGCCAGTGGAGCGGGCCAGTTCTCTGGAAGATGTGCGCACGGAAGTTCTAACACCGGACCGTCTTAACGCCATTGTATTCGGCGGATTTGCCACGCTGGCGCTGTTGATTTCCGTAGTGGGAGTGGCAGGCGTGCTCGCTTTTTCTGTGAGCGGACGCACTCGCGAATTCGGCATCCGCCAGGCCCTGGGTGCTCAGCCGCGCAGTATTCTTGCCAAGGTTCTCTCTGAGGGGATGGTAATTGCGGGCGCAGGTATAGCCGCAGGGTTCGTGGTTGGTTTTGCCCTTGAGCGCACCATCGGCCAGCACTTTGCAGAGCTGAGATTGCCGGGAGCCGTTCCGCTGCTTGTGTCCGCCGTTGTGATTCTCGCGGCAGCGGTAATCGCGTCAGCTCTGCCCGCCGCCCGGGCCGCCCGGGTTGACCCGGCGGAAGCGTTGCGCTCAGAATAAGTGGCCGGGGTGCATGAATAGGTCGTTATTCCGCAGCTAAACCAAGAAAGCAATCTTCAACAATAAATTTGGGCGCCAGATGATTGATCTGGCGCCCAGTCTTTCGATCAGCTCGCTGATGCGACGAAAACCCGTCGCGTTGCGGCTCACCTAAGAGCCCAGCCTTTGCTTGGTAGCTATGCTGACGGATGCCCGAGAATCTCAGCTAAAACACGCAGCCGTGTCGCATCTACCTGGTTTTTCGCCGAGCCGGCGTCCTTTGCCAATGAGGATGCCATGCCGTTCAGCTTCGCCACTGCATCCTGGCTCATGTGCGAACTCTCCGCGCTTTGAATCGCCTTTTGTAGAGCTGCGATTTTTTCTGGTGCCAGAGCTTGCGACCGCGACAATTGGTCCACGTACGCCTTTGCGACGACTAATTTTGCCGGCCACTCGATTTTTTGCTGGTTCTGCACATTCAACTCACTGACCCGAACCGTCTTTGCCGCGTCGATTTCGTTCTGTGTCAAGAACTTGGTTGGTGTCAGTTCAAAAACATCCAGGCCGCGTGCAATCTCCGAGCCGTAAATGTAGCCGTTGTACCAATACGCCGACCACTCGCCGCCCAGCACAAGCACCTTCGCATCAACCGGCCCGCGGTCAAAATAAGCAATTTCAAATGGATGCGCCGCGTCAGTAAAGTCCACGACGGAGACACCGCCCTGGTACCAGGCCTGCACTTCGATATCGCGGCCCGGCACGGGAATCAGCGATCCGTTATGCGCTACGCAGTTCTCCGTGTCACTTTGCGCAGCCGGCAGCTTGTAGTAGTTCTGGAAAGTCAGTTTTTCATTGTTGAGACTGAAGATCGCGTCCGCGCCCCACTTGTTCGGGTCGTTCGGACGGCAGCGCGCGCCCAGGCCCCCACCCCATTCATCGGTAAATACGACTTTGCTTCCATCATTGGAGAATGAAGCTGAATGCCAGTACGAATAGTTCGGATCGTTCACCGCGTCCACACGCTTCGGGTTCACGGGGTCTTTGATGTCGAGCAAAATACCGTTTCCGGAGCACGCACCCGCCGCCAACCCGATCGCCGAATACACGGTGATGTCGTGGCACTGATCTGTCTCCTTCGGCTTCTCTGCGTCCTTCTTGCCGTGGGTGCCGCCGTTGTTCAGGCCGTTCATCGCGCCCGTCCGGGCGTCGATAAATACGCGAGGGCTGGAGACTATTTTGGCGTCCTGTGGCGCAGCCACCGGAACCTTGATTACTTCAATGCGAAACAGCGCTGTATTCGGGTCTTTGTCCGGTTTTTCCCCTGAACATCCAGCCAGCTCTTCCGGCTGACGCACAAAAGACGTGCCCGACACGTAAATATAAACATTGTCTTTGTCGTTGGGATCGACCACCAGGGTATGCGTGTGAGATCCGCGGCAGGTCTGCACCGCTGCAACCTGCTTCGGATTTTTAATGTCGGAAATATCGAAGATTCTCACGCCGCGGAAGCGGTCCTTTTGCGCTGCCGGTGGGCGACGTTTCTTTTCTTTTTCCTGCTCTGGAGTCGGGGGAGGTTCCGGCGGAAATCCCTGCGTGCCGCAATCCAGACGTCCATTCGGCTGTTCGACGGACATGAAAAGTAGATTCTTATATACAGACACATCACCTTGCCCACCGGGGCACACCAGCGAAGTCAGCAATGTGGTCTTCGCCGGACGAGAAATGTCATAGATGTTTACACCATAAAAATTCCCCTGAAACAGGTGGTTGCCCTGGAAGGCAAGATCCGAATTCGCGAATGCCAGCTGCGCGATTACTAAGTGCAAAGGCTTCGGCATCTTGGAAATGTTCGGCGAGTTGAGCTGCCCCAGCATCTTCAGAACCTTTGGGTCATCGGGGTCATTGGTGCCGAGTTGAAATGCGGCAGGCTTCTTGAGGAGAGTAAGGTGCTTGATACCCATCGATGCTTCGCCCGCGTTATAGAGGCCCGGCTTCAGCTTTGCGCGCGGATCGTTTATATCCGACCCAGTCATCCCCGGTGGTAACGCAGTGGCGGGCTCCGGCGCGAACGGATTCCGCTCTTCCTCCGCGGGGGCATCTGCGGACGGTGTGGGCGAAGGCGAAGGCGTCTGTACCTGTGCCGGCGGTGTGGGCGAAGGCGTTTGCGCCTGCGACTGCTGACGGCTCACACCGAAAAATAGAATGATCGCGGCCACCGCCACGCGAAAAGCAAAACTGGGCACTCGGTTCATTGTTTCTCCTCTGGAGTTTTTTTATCTAACATTTCCTGCATAATCCTGATTTCTGCACGCTGGGTATTATCTGCATCCGTCGCGAAGTCGAACAACTCGGCATCCTGTCCAGCGCCTGCGGTATCGAATAAATCCTTTACCATGGTCAAAGCGCCATTGTGGTGCTGAATCATCCCGGTCAAGAATAAATGATCGAAGTCGGGGCCCTTCGCATTTCGTAGCGCCTCCATCTGCTCCGGTGAAAGCATACCGGGCATAAGTGCCATCGGATGGCTGCCCATGTTCCGCATTCCCGTCATCGCCATGGCGACTGGTTCTCCACGGGCTGCCAGCCAGCGCCGCATAAACCTGATCTCGTCCGACTGCGAGCTACTGATGCGCGCTCCCAGCGACCGCAGGTCTTTGTTCTCCGTATGCGACGAAATCAGTGCTGTCATCTCCACGGCTTGCGCATGATGCATGATCATGCCTCGCATGAACTCCGATTCCGCTTGCAACTTGGGCGGCAACTTTGCCGTCGTGGACAGCGGCAGCCTCCTGCTCGGCTTGCCTGGCGCACCCGGCTGAACCACTACAGGGGCCGCCGGATTCGTCTGCGCGCGCGCAGCAGAGCAGAATGGCGCGCTCCCGGCGAGGACAAGACCACACAAAACGGCAAACGCTCCACCGGAAGGGAGCTTGCGCCTGCGAGGAAAACGATACAGCCAACAGTTGGGGCCGTTACACAACAATTTCATTTGGATTCGATGAAAGCTTGCCACGGAATACTAACATTTTCCAGGACCTTCTCCAGCAAGCCGTGACGTGCTCGGCCGAAGGGTACGCTCGAGCAGCGTTGATGCAGCGGGATTGGCGCGCCAGAACGCCTCGCCTTCTCACGTTATTACTGGGCCTTGGTCGCGATCAGCAGCAGTGCTCCAATTCGCTTGAAATCGCGCAACTCGTCCGCATTCTTAAACCACTTTCCGGAATATGTTTCCGGAGTGGGACTGCGGTCGGGGATCCGCCGCGCCTCCACGTTTTTGAAACCATGTTTCTCCAGCAGGGATTTGTATTCTGCCTCTGACAATGCCTGCACCGGAACTTTCAGTTCGGTCTGCCAGAGCAATGAATAATGATTGTCCTTATACAGGTTGATCAGGATGAACAACTTTGCGCCGGGCGCCATCACGCGGTGCAGTTCGTCCAGCGCTTTTCCTTGATCGGCGTAATAATAAAATGACTCCACGGAAAGTACTTTGTTGAAAGCGTTGTCAGCCTCCGGAATTTTCTCTGCCGATCCCCACACGTAGCGAACGTTCTTGAACGCTGAAGATGCCTCTTCGCCGCGGCGCAACATCTCATTGGCCACATCCAGCCCCACCACGTCACCCTCACTAGCAATGCGCGCCATCCGTCGCGAAGCCCACCCGGTGCCGCAGCCCAGATCCAGGATGCGGTCAGCAGTCTGGATATCCATCAATGCCAGCGTTTGTTCTGTGATGTCGGAGTGGTGGTCTTCCATCTCATCGCCGCGCCCGGCGGCGGCCCACTCGTTGAATTCCTGCTGCAGTTTCTGATCGGCGGAAGAAGGGAGAGCGTCGACTCTAGTGTTCATGGGTCTATGCTACATTGGAATGTTTCATTCGCTCAATCGGACGCGTCCATGGCAGAGTCGGAAAATCCCGTATCAAAGTCGAACGACGCGCTTTACTGTCCCACCTGTGCCCGCGAAATCACCGATCCCTTGACCTGTGGTGATTGTTCTGCTGTGATCTGCCGCGTCTGTGGCACGCCGCTGGAATCCTCCTCCGACCTCGGAATGGGTTGATCGCCCTGGATAGTACGGCTCCTCTGGGATGAAATGCAACGCGGCCAAGGCTTCTGCCCAGCAGGGCAGCTTTGTTTTTATGTGTGCAGCAACCCTGTTTACTAAGTAGTACATCTCATCCGGCAGTGTTCCCCCACCCTGTTCATCTTAGGAAACCTATATGAATCGCCTCCTCGTCGTTGCAGCTCTTCTGCTTCTCCCTCTCACATCCTTTAGCCAGAGTTTCACAACCCAGGGGTACCCGGCAGGCGCCGGAGTCAACCAATTGATCCAGGCGGACTTCAACGGCGACCACATTCCTGACCTGGCCACCGTCAATAATTCTTCGAACACAGTGTCAATCCTGATCAACAACGGCGACGGGACTTTCCGCGCCCATACGGAATATGCCACGGGAGCTGGCCCCGTCGCGCTGGCGGCGGTGGATTTGAATAAAGACGGGAAGATGGACCTGGTCGTTGCTTGCATACAAGTTGACGCCGCCCACAGCATTTCAATATTGCTGGGAAACGGTGATGGAACTTTTCAGGCCCACCGCGACATTGACGGCGGCGCCGTTCCAAATTCCATTACCATAGGCGACTTCAATCATGACGGCAACCCCGACATTGCTACCTCTAGTTTTTCTCCAGTGAACGCTGTGGTAGTAAATCTGGGAGATGGCAAGGGGGGTATCCTGGCGCAGAAGACAACAGTTGGCTTCGGTCAAAAGGCCCAGCCAATGGAAGCCGAGTATCTGGTAACAAAGGTCGTCTCAGCGGACTTCAATCGTGATGGCAAGGACGATCTCTATTACATCCAGTGTTGCGGCGGCTTTGACGTTGAGGTTGGCGCCTGGGGCGTCCTGGTCGGGAATGGTGACGGCACTTTTACCGACCACCTCGTAAGCACGCTTTCTGTGCCGAGGAATATTTCGGCGGTAGACATCAATCAGGATGGGCTCTCTGACGCCGTGATTTCCTATCAAGGCTGCCATACTCCGTGCGACGGAACCCTCGCGGAAATCAACCTGGGGAATGGGGCCTTCGCCATGGGAACCAATGTCGAGAATGACTTTGCAGCCGCCGACGGCGCTTCTTTCGACGTGGAGGGCGATGGCTTGAAAGATGTTCTCCTTCTTACAAACGATTCCACAACGGGTACCGGTACCGTCCTCTTTATCGCGCGGCAAAATGCCGACGGAACATTCTCGCAGCCCTCTACACCGATTCCACTACCGGTACCCGATGGAGGGGGCTCCATGATTACCGGCGACTTCAATCATGACGGCAAGATTGACTTAGCGTTCGCAAGCGGTGGAACAGTGTATGTTGCCCTGAATACGACTCCCAGCGCGGCGTGCAGGCTACAAACCACTAACCGCACGGTTACGGTTTGCCAGCCCTCTGACGGGGCCTTGCGGACCTCGCCGGCGCACATCGTCTCGCATGCCACCTCATCAACTCCCGTGACTGTGTCGCAGATATATCTGGACTTCAAGCTGGTATTCCAGGTCTCGGGGGGAAACGTGGATACCTCTCTCCCGCTCACTCCTGGCGGTCACTTGCTTGAGGTTAAGTCGTGGAGCCAGAACAAGAGTTTTCGCAATGACTTCAAGTTGACGGCATTTACTGGCGGAGGAGGTAATCCACCACCTTGCACAGCTTCTGTTAACTTTACGGTGAATGTTTGTTCACCGGCTGCAAAGGCCACGGTGAACTCGCCGGTCCACGTAGTGGCTGCGGCAAAGTCCACGGCAAAAATCACATCATTCCAGATTTATGTCGACAACAAGCTGGTCTTCAGCACGCCCAACACGTCGCAGATTTCCACGGACGTGCCGATGACCAAAGCCGCCCACACCCTGGTTATAAAAGCATGGGACAGTGCTGGCAGAAGTTTCTTCGTCACACGCACGATCACGGTGCAATAGATAGCTTGCTTCTTCAAATCGCTCCGGCATCTTGCCGGAGCGATTTCTTTTTCGGCTGCTAAAATATCAGTTTCGATGCGAAGCGCTTAACATCAAACCAGTCGGTTATCGCCGGCAGGAACTGGACATCACCAATGATCACCATCATTTTGTTGATCTTCTCCAACATCTTCATGACATTTGCATGGTACGGACATCTCAAGTACCAGAACGTGCCCCTGTGGAAGGTCACGCTCATTAGCTGGGGAATCGCTCTCTTCGAATACTCCTTTCAGGTCCCGGCCAACCGCATCGGCAGCCATACCTTCAATGCGGCGCAACTCAAAACAATTCAGGAGATCATCACGCTGGTGGTATTTTCAGGATTCTCTGTGTGGTATCTGAAGCAGGACATCAAGTGGAACTACGCGGTGGGATTTTTCTTTATGGTGGTTGCAGCATTCTTCATTTTTAGGAAGTGGTAGAGGCGGTTAGCCCCCATTGGCCATGGCCGGCTGCATCGCCGCTTTCGGTGGAAACAGCATGCTACGTCTCTACGTCTTAATTTTGATGGTGCATACGTCGTTCAGCTTTATACCGGCGTCTTTGTCTTCCGCTCAGGATTGTAAAACGGCAACTTCGCCACCTTGGCTGTAACTTTTTGGCGGACGGCTTCGATTGTGATTTCCATCTGCAATTTGGTCCCGGGCTGCGAATGGGCTGTGTCCACGCTGGCCAGCGCAATCATTTTTTTGAGCAGCGGTGACCACGTAGTTGACGTCGCTTTGCCTACCTGTTTCCCGCCTAAATAAACGGGAACATGAACGCGCGAAGCCTGTGCCGGCGCTGCAGGCGTGAGTCCGAATTTTTCATAGCGTTCTTCGATCTCGACCCAATCCATTTCCAGCCCGACCAACTGCCGGGCAACTCCATTTTTCTGCTGCTGAAGCAGTGCCGCTTTGCCGACAAAAGTCTCTTTATCCAGATGCACCATCTTGCCGAAGCCGAGTTCATACGGAGAATACTTCTGCTCCGGAATCAGAGCTTTCTTGCTGCTTATGTAGTCCACTTCAATCAGCAGCAGGCCTGCTTCGATGCGCGCGACATCGAGCGCCAGCATGCCCGCGGGATGAATATCAAATTTTCGGCCCGCGTCCATGAGCGCATCCCAGACCTTAACGGCATCGCGTCTGTCGGTCATCGACACCCAAATCTCGTAGCCCAGGTCGCCGGTATAGCCCGTGCGCGAAATATCCACTGGCACGCCTGCGATCTTACCGCTGGTCATCCGGAAGTATTTCAGGTTAGAGACATCAGCTTCGACCACGCTCTTGAGCAACTTGCCTGAGGTCGGACCTTGTAAAGCCAGCGCGGCAACTTTCTCTGAAACGTCTTCAATCCGGACATCCATGTTCAGGCCGTTCTGGCGGAACCAGCGCAAGCTCGGATCGGCGGCGGTCCAGCGATATTTATTTTCCGCCAGCCGAGTAATGGTGCCGTCGTCAATGACTTTTCCCTGCTCGTCGCACCAGCAACAATAAATTACCTGGCCCGGCTTCACCTTGTTGATGTCTCGTGTAATGACGCGGTTCACCAGCTTGGTGGCGTCTTTGCCTTCAACAATGTACTTGTAAAGCGGAGTGATATCGATCAGCGCGGCTGCATTGCGGATGGCGTTGTACTCGTGCTCGTGATGCACCTCGTAGCTGCTGACCGTGTAAAAGCCCGACCATTCGCGGTAATTCAGGCTATGGCACAGAGCAAAGGTGCGGTCATGAAATGCGGTACCGACGGGCAAGAGAAAAACCTCAAAGGTTGACTGACGGATGATTATACCGAGTTTCACCAAGACGAACGCCTGAGCAAACAATTCAACACAATAAGCTACGCGCTGAGACACGGGGAAACAATGCGATTGGGGTCAAATGGTGGCATGTCTTACTCCGGTATAACTTATGTTATACTTCTGTGATGAAGACGGCTATTTCGCTCCCTGAGGATCTTTTCCGTCTGGCAGAAGCGGCCGCGCGCAAGTTGAAGATGTCGCGCAGCCAGTTGTATGCCACGGCGCTCGCCGAGTACCTGGAGCGCCGCCAGGCCAGCAAGATTACGGAGCGCCTGAACAGGATTTATCCGAAGGAGCGGTCGGAACTAGATCCGGTTTTGCAGTCCGCTCAGCTTCGGTCTCTTGAGAAAGATGACTGGTAGCCCCCTGTGACCCGCGGCGAAATTTGGTGGGCCGATCTGCCCGAGCCGCGCGGCTCGGAACCCGGATTGCGCAGGCCTGTGCTCATCGTTCAGACAGATTCCTTCAATCGAAGTGCAATCCGAACGGTCATTGTGGCTGTTATCGCCGGCAATCTGCGACTTGCAGAAGCACCGGGTAACGTACTGCTGCCAGCCCAGATCACTGGGTTACCGCGTGATTCAGTCGTCAATGTTTCCCAGTTGCTCGCTTTGGACCGCTCGTTTCTCACGGAAGACGTCAGTAAGCTTCCGGGGCGGCTGCAGGCGGAGGTTGACGCTGGACTGCGGCTGGTTCTGGAATTGTAAGCGTGGCGTAAGATTGCACTGCGACGACTGCATTGGGCTGTGGCGCAGAGACAAATCCCAACCACTCCATTAAAATGAGAAGTCACTTCCCTGGTTTCGTTTCCAGTTCTCGTTGACGAAAGCGTCTCCCACTAAAATATGGCTTCTGTATCCAACGGCTCGAAGAAGTACGATGTTATTGTCATCGGTGGCGGCCACAACGGCCTGACGAATGCCGCCTACCTGGCCCGCGCCGGTAAGAAGGTGCTGGTGTTGGAGCGCCGATATGTGCTCGGCGGCGCCGCGGTAACAGAAGAAATTTTTCCCGGCTTCAAGTTCTCCGTCTGCTCTTACGTCGTGTCGCTTCTGCGCCCGGAGATCATTCGCGACCTCGATCTGCCGCGCCACGGGCTGGAAATCCTACCGTTGGACGGCACTTTCACGCCGATGCCCGACGGCAATTATCTCTGGCGCGTTAATGACCATGGGAAGTCCCGTCGCGAGATCGCCCGGCACTCGATCGTTGACGCTGAAGCCTATGAAGAGTTTGGCAAAGCCATGCAGGCCATGTGCCGCTTTGTGAAACCGATCCTCAGCATGGT
>DASYKK010000328.1:0-3262 GCA_035995565.1 Candidatus Angelobacter sp. | reverse complement strand
ACCACGCCCGCAGCAGCACTGAAATAGATGAGGCGGTGCAGCTTTTGCCAGCGCTTGCCGCCCATGCGTCGAATCCAGCCGGTGGTGGAGGTGATGGCCAGCGGCAGCATCAGGAACCATGCGGTCATTCCGGCGGTGATGAACCGGCGTTTGGCAATGTCGTACAGCATTTCGTGAACGTTAAAAAACTTGTCGAGCCAGACATATGTCATCAAATGCAAAGAGCCGTAAAAGAACGCGAAGAGTCCGAGCATGCGGCGGAAGCGAATCAGCCAAGTCAGGCCGCTCAACTTTCGTACCGGGGTGACGCTGAGCGTGATCAGCAGGAACGTGAGCGTCCACTTGCCCGTGGTGCGCGTGATGACGTCAATGGGATTGGCGCCCAGGCCGTCATGAAATCCCTTCCATGTGAGCACGAAGGCCGGCCCCAGACAGAAAAGAAACACGGGCGCCTTCAGTGCGCGGACGAACTTTTCCGGCAGCGGCTTCATCAGAAGTTTTTTTGCAGATCCAGGCCGGAATAAAGACTTGCCACCTGGTCAGCGTAACCGTTGAACATCAACGTTGGACGCTTGCGGAATTCGCCAATGCGTCGCTCACTGGCCTGGCTCCAGCGCGGATGGTCCTTCTGAGGATTCACGTTGGAATAGAAACCATATTCATTTGCGGCCATTTTGTTCCAGGTTGTCGGAGGCATGGAATCAGTAAAGCTGATCTTCACGATCGCCTTGATGCCCTTGAACCCATATTTCCACGGGACCACCAGACGCAGGGGTGCGCCATCGACGTTGGGAAGAACCTCGTCATACAAGCCCACCGCCAGAATCGCCAGCGGATGCATGGCTTCGTCCACGCGCAACCCTTCGACATAGGGCCATTCCAGTACGCCGCTGCTTTTCTGGTTCGGCATCTGGTCCGGGGCAACGATGGTCTGAAAGGCAACAAACTTCGCGCTGGGGAGCGGATCGGCGGCTTTGATCAGGGTGCTCAAGGGAAAGCCAACCCAGGGAATGACCATCGACCAACCTTCAACGCAGCGATGGCGATAGATGCGTTCCTCCAGGGGCGCCAGCTTCATGATGGCGTCAATGTCCAACTTCTTGGGCTTCTTGACCATGCCTTCAATTGCAACTGTCCAGGGCCGCGGGCGGAAATTCTTAGACAGCCCGTTGGGCTCGTACTTGTCCGTGCTGAATTCGTAGTAATTGTTGTAATTCGTGATGTCCTTGAATGAAGTCGGCGTGTCAGAGGTGCTAAGCGGGCTTTTTACGATGCCGCTGAGTTTGGGACCGTCTGCGCGTACGGAGGTCGTGGTGCCTACGTGTTCGCGCAGGTAGAAGCCTCCCGCCAGAGCGGCCCCAGCCGCTGCCGCACCGGCAATGAACTTGCGCCGGCTAAGATAAGCCGGTTTGGGAGTGATCTCTGAGGACGGTATGTCAGCTGGTTTCTTGATCAGCATTTGTTCGATGCACCCTGCTTCTATTCTAATTCCTGCATTGGCCGGAGTCCGGCCTGTTTACTCGACGAACTAAACCGCAGAACGATACACTTGGAGTACGAAATTCGGTCCAGATTGGATGTTTTTTGACCGAGTAATTACCCAATTCAAATCGAAACCTCCGTTCTGATTAGGGGCTGTCTGAAACGATTACTATTCGCATTTCTGGTTGCGAGCACAATCTCTGTCCAAGGGCAGAAACTGAATTGGGTGAAGTTTAGTCCACCGTACTACCTAAGGAATGCACAAATAGCGCATATTGAGGGAACGGTAACGGTGCAATTTACTTTGCAACATGGAAATGAGGTATTAATTAAGGAAACAAAAGGGCATCCTCTCCTTATCCAGCCTGCAATAGAAAGCTTGAAAATGTCACAATTGGAGTGCGTTGATTGCGAACACCTCACCCCTGAATCCACAGTTGCATTTGATTTTCGGGTTGAAAGCCACGATTGTCGTGATTCCGGCCTTCCAACCCAAGCAACGTTAGATTCTTCAACGCATGTGACAGTTACCGCACAAGCGATTTGCACTTCTGACCCTACGTCGCATTACATACGAAAGAGATCTGTATGGTGCCTATTCCTTTGGAATTGTCGCACGCGTCCAGAATGAGAAATCCTCGGAAGAAAGGTTTCAAATAACGCTCAAAACCCCACAAACACCGGTTCCGGCTGTAAGGCCACTCCCCAAACATCAAATATCTTTTCCTCAATTTCATCTTTTAGGGCAACAATGTCTTTTGCCGTCGCGCCGCCACGGTTCACAATGGCGAGAGTATGTTTGCGCGATAATCCTACCGGTCCCCGCGAGTAGCCTTTAGCGAATCCAGACTGTTCTACCAGCCATGCGGCTGCAAGTTTTACCTGGCCATCTGCGGCGGGATAGCGGGGCAGGGCCCTGCCGGGAGCACGTTTTTCTGCAAGCGCCTGAACTCTGTTTGCCTCGGCCATGCTGATGATGGGATTCTTGAAGAACGATCCCGCGCTGCGGCAGTCTTCATCGCCATCAACGATCAACATGGCCTTGCTCTGGCGGATGGAACGCACGGCGTCACGCACCTGTTGCAGCGTAGGTTCTTCGGGATGGGCCACGAAAAATTTCTTCAAATCGGCGTATTCGATTCTTGGTTGGCCATTGCGCTGCAGGCGATAGGACACTTCAAGCACCACATACTCATTGCGATGTGTCGTATTGAAAAAGCTGGAACGATACGAAAACCCGCAGTCACCATTGCTCATATTGATTAGCTTGCCGGTGGTGATTTCCAGTACACGAAGGTGGGTGATGGTTTCCGACACCTCCTGCCCATAAGCGCCAACGTTTTGTACCGGCGTGCCCCCGACGCTTCCAGGAATACCGCTCAGACATTCAATGCCGCCACAATTCTTACTTACGGCCATGGCTACAAGGTCGTCCCAGTTTTCACCTGCGCCTGCGTGGAACAGCATCTTCTGGCTGTCGCCTTCAAACTCCACTCCGGCCACGGACACTTTCAGGACCAGGCCGGGCCAGCCTTCATCGGATACCAGAAGATTGCTGCCGCCGCCCAGTACGAATAAGGGAAGCTTGCGGGCGAAGGCAAAGGACAATGCTTCGGAAACGTCATGTTCCGAATGGGCGTCAATGAAATAGCGCGCAGGGCCACCAACGCGAAAAGTGGTCAGCGGTGCAAGGGGGATGTTTTCCTGGATGTTCAAGAGATTGGTAACAGCCTACAGCACAGACCCGCACTAGGGAAATGGCTTTTTGCTTGGTAGAATA
>DASYKK010000327.1:0-5066 GCA_035995565.1 Candidatus Angelobacter sp. | reverse complement strand
GCACGCGTCCCATTCGTCGCCGGGATCGATCACTACCTTCCCGCATACTTTGGCAAGATCCATCCCAAGTGGAAGACGCCCTATATTTCCATCTTGATTCAAGCGGTAATCTCGGCGGCGATCCTGGTGCTTTCCCAGATCAACGCTACCGTGATTGGCGCCTATCAATTTCTGGTTTCGATGTCGGTAATTCTCTACTTCATTCCGTTCCTTTACATGTATGCAGCAGCCATCAAGCTGGCGCATCGCGAGGACCGCGACGCTGGCGGCCAGGCAGTGCTGGTTCCCGGCGGCATGCCAGGCATCTGGATTGCTGGATCACTTGCATTCCTTATTACGGCTGGTTCGATGCTGCTGGCGGCAATTCCTCCGGGCGGGGAAAACAAAGTCCTCTTTGAAGCGAAACTGATTGGCTGTACCGCCGCATTCGTCGGCACCGGTCTGATTCTCTACTGGAGAGGGGCGAGAAAGAAAGCCAGGCTCGCGGCAACCGTTCGAGCGGTATAAAATGAGCTGAGTGAGGCAATATGTTCGCATGAAAACTTCAGTATTGTGTTCAGCTATGATTTCCCTTAGCGTCCTCTCTACAGGATGCGGCGGCACTTCGAGCAATAACTGCATCATCACGGCCAACATAACTCCTGCTAGCGCTATCGGCGACCACTCATCGTCTCCAGCCAACCTGGTACAGTTTTCCACCACCGGCAGCGCCAGCGGTAACTGTCCCATGCGTCCAGATACAGTAGGTACATGGTCAACTTCTGATCCTGGCAATACCAGCATCAGCAATCAGGCGGGAACCGTAGGGCTGGCCACCTGCCTGGGAACAACGACCACACCGGCCGCAATCAGCAACAGCGGGACCATTCGCGGCAAGGGATTTACCTCGGCAACACTTACCTGCCGCTAGGCAAGAGCTCGTCGCCGGGCCAGGGCCTCCGGCCGTATAATTCACTGCAACTTTTTTGGCCAGTTAACGTATCCCTCATCAGGACACATGTGTGCCTGCTCGAACTTTGATCCGGCGGAGGGAGCCATCGTCATGGGAAATTTCAACGCTCAACTCAGGCAAGTACTGCGGCGGCTGCTCCGCACCCCCATGTTTACCGCGGTAACCCTGATCACTCTGGCTGCAGGCGTCGGGGCGAACACGGTTGTATTTAGCGTCCTTGAAGGCATTCTGCTGAAGCCTCTGCCGTATCCCCATTCTGAGCGGCTGGTAGGCATTTCGCATGCCGCCCCAGGAATCGGCGTCAACTCACTGCCGGGCGCGCCTTCCAACTATTTCATCTATCGCGACCAGAACCAGACCTTCCAGGAAATCGGAATGTACACAGTTGACTCCGCCAGTGTGACCGGCCTGACCGAACCGGAACAGGTACGCACGAATCGTGTGACGGACGGTTTGGTCCCGATGCTGGGAATTCCACCGATGTTGGGACGCTCATTCAGCCGTCAGGACGACCTGCCGGGCAGTCCGGACACCGTGGTGCTGATGTATGCCTATTGGCAGCGCAAGTTTGGCGGCGATCACAACGTGGTGGGACAAACGCTCAAGGTCGATGGCAAAGCGCGCCAGATCATCGGCGTGATGCCGAAAGAATTCAGCTTTCTTGACCAGGACGAACCAGCGCTGCTGATCCCGTTCCAGTTCGATCGCAACAAAATCTTTCTTGGAAATTTCAGCTACTCCATGGTGGCCAGACTCAAGCCTGGGGCAACCATTCAACAGGCGAGCTCCGACGTGGCGCGCATGCTTCCCATCGTGGGCCGCAGCTTCGCGGCACCGCCGGGTTTCAGCCTGAAAATGTTTGAAGATGCACATTTCCAGCCGAATATTGCTCCGCTGAAAGACCGCGTAGTGGGAGACGTGGGCAAGCTGCTCTGGGTCCTGATGGCATCCATCGGCATGGTGCTTCTGATTGCGTGCGCCAACGTGGCCAACCTGGTGCTGGTGCGTGTGGAAGGGCGACGGCAGGAGTTGGCCATCCGCGCCGCGCTGGGCGCAGGGTGGAGCCGTATTGCATCTGAGCTGCTGTTTGAAAGTGTTGTTCTGGGACTGCTGGGGAGTTTGCTGGGGCTGGGCATGGCGTATGGCGGGTTGCGCGTGCTGGTGGCGATGGCGCCACGGGGCTTGCCGCGGGTGAATGAGATTGGCATTGATGGCACAGTACTGCTCTTTACCCTGGGGCTGGCCGTGTTGTCCGGACTGCTGTTCGGCTCCATCCCTATTTTTAAATATGCTGGCGCGCGACTTTCCGCCGGTCTGCGCGAAAGCGCACGCGGCGCCAGCCAGAGCCGCGATCAGCATCGTGCGCGCAACGTGCTGGTGGTAGTGCAAGTCGCGTTGGCGCTGGTGCTGCTGATCTGCTCCGGACTTATGGCACGCACTTTCGTGGCGCTCACAAAAGTGCAGCCAGGCTTCAGCCAGCCTGCTGAGATACAAACTTTTGAACTGTCAATCCCGAAAAGCCAGGTTGCTGACGATGAAAACGTAACCCGCAGGTTTGAAGAAATCATGCACAAGGTGGAAGCGGTTCCGGGCATCAAGTCAGTGGCGCTTTCAACCAGCATTCCGCTGGACGGAAATAACAGCTACGATCCGATCTTTGTCCAGGACAAAACCTACAAGCCCGGTGAGCTTGGCGCGCTGCGCCGGTTCAAATTCGTTTCCCCCGGATTCCTGCAAACCATGGGCACGTCCCTGATAGCAGGCCGTGACATCACTTGGACCGAGATCTACAACAAGACGCCGGTGGCCATGATCTCAGAAAATCTTGCGCGCGAACTCTGGCAGACTCCGGCCACAGCCATCGGCAAGCGCATACGGGTAGGCAACATCGATGACTGGCGCGAAATCGTAGGCGTGGTGAGCAATGTTTACGATGACGGAATGAATCACGAACCATCGAAAGCTGCTTATTGGCCTGTGATGATGAGCAATTTTGAGGGCGAGAAACTGCGGGTGACCCGCGATATCGCTTTTGCCCTGCGCACTTCTCGCGCCGGGACGGAAAGCCTGATGAAAGAAGTGAGGCAAGCCGTTTGGTCGGTTGATCCCAATCTTCCACTGGCCGAAGTCCACACCTTGGATTATTACTATCGCACCTCCATGGCCCGGACTTCATTCACGCTGCTGATGCTGGGTGTGGCCGGGGCCATGGCGCTCCTGCTGGGGACCGTGGGAATTTACGGCGTGATCGCATACTCAGTCTCACAACGCACACGTGAAATCGGCATACGCATGGCGCTGGGCGCACAACGGCCGGAACTGACAGGAATGTTCGTCCGCCATGGTCTGATCCTTACCGGGATTGGCGTGGCATGTGGGCTGGTGGCCGCATTTCTCTCCATGCGGTTTCTTTCTACGCTGCTCTTCGGAGTAAAGCCGGTGGACCTGCTCACCTACAGCGCAGTTTCCATTGGGCTGGTGGTGACTGCCATGCTGGCAAGCTATTTGCCTTCACGCCGTGCTGCAATGGTAGATCCACTGGAGGCGTTGCGCGGCGAATAGGCCCGAACGTGCGAGAGTTTATCGGACAGTTTGCAGGTGTAAGGCAGGATTATTTCAGTAGCGCGTTGGCTTGTTCAAAGCGGCGGGCCATCTTCTCGCCGCTGCATTGCTGCTCCAGCAGCGTTTCCGCGTCCCACTCGCTGCGCGGGACGCCAAAGAAATCTCCGCCATAAACGTGCAACGCGCCGGTGAGTCTTGGCAGAGGATTGCTTACGGAATGGATAATGTCCCGGCCCAGCGGCTCAGCATCTTTCTCGCGTAGTGCTCGCGCTGCCGCAGCTTCCACCAGGCCCTTGCTTCCTGGAACGCGTCGCCAGAAAATATTGTCTTCGCGTCCGGTGTACAGGCCGATGATGGCCCACATCTGGTGATTGTGCGGCAGCAAGTTCATCCACGGCGCCCAGATCACGTTGAGAATGGTGAGATCGTCTGAGCGATATAGCGTTTGCATTTCCGCCCGCGGCGGCTCTCCAATCGCCTTGAGTACGTCCCCTGGCGTGGACACAGCCCGCCGGACCACTTCCTGCACTGCCTTTTGTGGCATCTCTTCCCGCAGCCCGGCGCGGCAGTCGGAAACAAATTGGTCCAACTCAAACATAGCTACTTCCCGGCTTTGGCCGCCGCGGCCAGCGCACGACGTGCTCCCAGCCGGTCCTGCAAGCCCTTGATCCGCTTCTTCGCCGCAGGCTTTGACGTCAGCTTTTCCAGATGCGAAAGAAACTCAGGATCGATCTGGTCTTTCCGGGCCTGCGGAATGTACTCGCCAAATTTGGCCCACAAAAAATAGGGCTCGTTATTGGTCTCAAAAAACAATTGTTCATTCACCGCGCCACGCAATACCAAAGCGGCAACCATGTTCCAGTAGGTGAGCACCTGGCGAAACCAGGCATTGGGCTCCGTTCCATATCCCGTCACCACTGCTTTGAATTCATCGTAATTCTGCGGCCAGAACTCTGACACGACAAATTTTCTCGCGGCCCGCATTACAGGTTCTCTGCGGAGATCGTAAATCTTGAGGATTACCTTTGCGTCTTCTGCCTTTGCCTTCGCCATAAAGATAGCTCCTGATTAAACCGCTTCTATCTGTGCGTCTTCGCTCTTTCCCTGCGTCATCCACTCCGGCGTGGGGATTGACCGCGAGTAATCGCACTTTACCACTGCTGCGGGCGGCGCTGCTTCCGCGACCGGTGCGCCCTTCTTGCCGCGTTTCCTCGGCTTGGGCTGCTCTTCTTCGTCGGCGGACTTCTTGCTGTTATTCGGACAAATCAGCAACGAACCTGACTTCAAATGCTTCTCCAGCAGATACGGGCTGCCGCACTCCGGACACGCCTCCGGCACCGGCTTGTAAGCGGACGTGAACTCGCAGGTGGGATAGTTCGAGCAGCCATAGAACGTATTGCCGCGCTTCCGTGCCTTCTTTTCTACCAGCTCCCCGTCTGCACATTGCGGGCACTTTACGCCGATGAAATTCTGCTTGATGTACTTGCACTCCGGATAGCCGCTGCATGAGATAAATTCGCCGTAACGTCCGTGGCGCAGCACCAGGTTGCGG
>DASYKK010000326.1:0-13931 GCA_035995565.1 Candidatus Angelobacter sp. | reverse complement strand
AACAAGAGGATCCATCCCCACTTGTGCTGCAGGTTTTCAATTTCAGAAAGCAATGCGTTTGTAGCTGACATAGTTCACTCCGGTTTGATTATTGTTAACGCCGTTTTAGGTTTCCATTCCGCCGTTAAGCGGCAATAGGGTGTGTTCCAGTGAAATCCTCTTTGTGCTTCTTATCGGGGCGCAGTTCCAAAGGTCTCCCAGCATTCGTATGTCCGGCATCCTCGCATAAGTCCTCAGGAAAGCTTGCCGCGAGCAGCGCCAGCGCCACATAGAGACCCGTGGTAAAGGCGCCGCAAAAGCCAATACCCAGAGCCAAAAGCATGAACTTCGGCCAAGGCCATTCGTCCCAGATCAGAAGGATGAGAGCTATTGTCAGCAGCTGTTGCAATCCTGAGCCTACGGCCAAGCTGAACCACATAAGGCTGTCATTGAGCGGTTCCGATAATAAAGAGTGCAATTTCATACTCATGAACTATGTGTTCCAGAGGCCTGGCA
This sequence comes from Candidatus Angelobacter sp., assembly GCA_035995565.1. Taxonomy (GTDB): domain Bacteria; phylum Acidobacteriota; class Terriglobia; order Terriglobales; family Acidobacteriaceae; genus Angelobacter. The sequence continues at coordinate 13,436 of DASYKK010000326.1, read as the reverse complement.
GAAGCCAGGACTTCAATCGCCCGCCGAGGTGCTGACGGACATGAGCGCGTTATCTATGGATAAAACCAGGTCTGCAAGCTCGTAGGTTCCGTCATGCCGGTGACCGTTAATAAAAAACGTCGGCGTTCCATTAACGCCACTGCGAATGCCACCCATGAAATCACTGCGAACTCTAGGGGTGTATGCCCCGGTTTCAAGAGCGGTTTGGAGTTCAGAGGTAGAAAGCCCCAGAAGCTTGGTTAACTCAAAAAAAAGCGGCAGGCCGAGCCGGAATTGATTTTCAAACAAGCCATCGTGCATTTTCCAGAAGAGCTGGTGCGCACCGGCAAACTCTGCTGTTTCGGCAGCGCTCTCTGCAAAAGGATGAATTTGCGTCAGAGGAAAGTGCCGGAAGACGAAGCGGACCTCTGAGCCAAAGCGGCGCAGGACTTCTTTGACGATCGGATGAGCGCGGCCGCAGTGTGGGCATTCATAGTCCCCGTATTCAACCAGGGTTACGGGTGCGTGCTCATCGCCCAGAACGTGATCCCGCGGTCCCACTGGTACTTTCAACATGGTCATGGCCGTCTCCTCGTCTTGCCATCTCATCCAGTGCATCAAGAATGCCGTCAGCTCCAGGGTTAACGGCGATGGGTGAACGGTAGCTCCAGAAAATTACGCCATCTTTATCGAGCACGAATAGAGCCCGCTCGCACACTCCTTCACCTTCGCGATAAGCGCCATATTTCTTCGCTACAGCGCCTTTGGGTTCAAAGTCAGCAAGTAAAGGGAAGTGCAAATGGCGTGCCTTAGCAAATGCCGCGTGGCACCAGGCGCCATCCACGGAGATGCCAACCAGTTCAGCATGATACTTTTGAAACTCATCGAGAATTTCGTTATAGAGCGCCAGTTGATCGCCGCAAACAGGACTCCAGTCCGCGGGGTAAAAGGAAAGTACCACCGGGTGTCCTGTGAGTTCACTCAAGGTCAGGTTTTGGTCCGGCGTCACACGCAGAGTAAAGCCCGGCGCTATGCTGCCCCGCTCCAAAATGCGACCCATCATTGCCTCCCTTAGCTGTGCGCGATTAAACAAAGGATTGTTCGCATCCGTTTGCTTCCTCCTAACTTAGTTGCTTACGTGATGGAGAGAATAGGGCAAGAGAGCCGTCAAGATGCGACAACGACCGACAATCACCGCCAGTACAATGGTATGCCTATCCGTTTATGCAACCTGCGGGAACTCTCTGCAAGACTCGTAATGTCATTGCTGCCAACCACCACCCAACGCCTGATAAAGCTGGACCAGGGCGGTGAGTTCGTTTCCTTGCGCCTGGGCCAGCCCCAGTTCAGCCGAAAAAGAGTTGGTATTATTCGTCAGGACTTCCAGGTAATCAGTGGTTCCCACTTTGAAGCGCACTTCCGAGAGCCTGGCCGCATCCTGAGCGGCTTCTACCAGATGTTCTTCCTGTATTCTGAATTCCCGGTTCTTGCGGTACGCAACTAATGCGTTGGAGACGTCACGAAACGCGCCCTGAATCGCCTGTTGATAAGTTAGTATCAGCTGCTCGCGCTGCGCCTCTGCCAGACGAACGTTATTTTTGAGCCGTCCTCCCTGGAATATTGGTTGCGAAAACGAGCCAGCTATAGTCCATATACCGGCGGGACCGGTGAACAGATTGGTGAGGGCCGAACTTGCAGAACCTGCGGATCCAGTCAATGAGATCTGGGGAAAATAAGCCGCCCTGGCAACACCAATCTGGGCATTGGCGGCGACCAGGTTCTGCTCGGCTTGAAGAATGTCCGGCCGCCGTTCCAGAAGTGAGGAAGGCAGCCCGACAGGGACTTCGGGCGAGTGAGGCTGTTCGGTAAGCTTCAGACCTCGGGGAACTTCTCCAGGATTGTTGCCGAGGAGAATGCTGATGGCATTTTCTTCCTGGGCAATTTGCCGCTCAAAATCGGGAATCGTGGCAGCAGCGGTATAGACCAGTTGTTCAGACTGGCGCACATCCAGCAGCGAATTGATTCCATGCTGCTCCAGGGTCTGAGTCAATTGCAATGAGCCTTGGCGTGAATTCAGCGTCCGTTTCGAAATCTCCAACTCCAGGTCCAGCTGGCGTAGCAAAAAATAGTTAATGGCGACGCTCGCTACCAAAGTGGACATCACCTCTTTCTGTGCCCACTGAGTCCCCACCAGATTCGCCCTGGCCGCTTCGGTGGCGCGACGATACCTTCCCCAAAAATCGAGGTTATAAGCCGCCGATGCGTTAAGTTGCCCTTGAGTAGCCTGAAAGGAAGGAAATGGGCCGCTCTGAGCGCTTTGCTGGCTGGTGATGTTGCCCCCGACGCTGAGCGAGGGAAGTTGATCGGCACGCGTGATTCCAAGCTGGGCTTGAGCCTGGAGTATCCGCGTTGCGGCAATGCGAACGTCGTAATTATTTTTCAGAGCCGTGCGAATAAGGCCCTGAAGTTCTTTGTCCTGGAAAACCTCCCACCACTTCTCATCCCCCAGCGAGGCAGCCGGGTTTTGACTGGTCGCGGCGGCTGCAGGAACGGCCTGTTTGGTAGCATTCGCTGCCGGTGAGGTCGTCGTCGCATCTTCGGCCGGTTGCCGGTAAACGCTCGGGACGTTGACCGCTGGCTTTTTGTAGTTTGGGCCCACTGTGCATCCGGTCAGGATGGCAGCCAATCCCAGAAAGAGCGGCCACGATGTTACAGATCGATTGTGCAAAATGTGTTGACGCATGTTCTAATCTCCATTGACTTCGTGCATCGCAAGCGCTCCCTGTCCCGCAGGTATCGCTCGTCGGCCCGACCGGAAGAACGAGAAGCGGTCCAGTACCTTCTCCTGAAACTCTTCGAGATAGAGATATATGGCGGGCGTAACGAAGAGAGTGATGAATTGGGAGACGATTAAACCTCCGATAACTACCAGTCCAAGTGGTCTGCGTGACGCCCCGTCAGCGCCAAAGCCAAGCGCGATCGGAAGCGCGCCGAGCAGCGCGGCCATGGTAGTCATCATGATCGGGCGGAAACGCTGCATGCTTGCATCATGGATCGCCTGATCGTCCTTAATCCCCTTTCGCACTTGCTGCTCAGCGAAATCGACGATCATAATTCCGTTTTTCTTCACGATGCCCATAAGCATGAACATTCCGATGTAGGCGTAGAGCGAAGCTTCAGCGCCGAAAAGCCAAAGCGTCAGCAACCCGCCAAGCAGCGCCACGGGTAACGACGAAAGCACCGTGAGCGGATGCAGATAACTTTCGTAAAGAATGGCCAGAATCACGTACATGACGAAAACGGCCACCACCATAAGGACGGCAAGATCGGAAACCGTATTTTGAAACGTGAGCGCCTGGCCTTGAAGTGCTCCCTGCACATCCGGCGGAACTATCTCTTTGGCGGCATTCTCTACAAACTGTGTCGCCGGCCCGATGGCATAGCCGGGTTTCAGGTTGAAAAACAAAGTCACGCTGGCGAATTGATTGATGTGATTGACGCCCTGAGGTCCAATGATCGTGTGCCAGCTCGTAAGCGCGCTGACCGGGACCATGTGCTGGCCGTCGTCACTTTTGATATAGAGCTTGCTTAAGTCCGTCGGATCAGACCGTTTGTTGTCCGCGACTTCCAGGATGACCTGATACTGGTCAGTGGGCTGCTTGATCAAATAGCTATAGTTCTCTGAGTAAGCGTTGTGTAGCAAGGTGAGAATTCGGCTCTCAGAAACGCCATAGAGCTTGGCTTGTTCACGCAGAATGTCAATCTGTAAATTGGGGGTGTGATTGAAAAGGTCGGAATTTACGAACAGAAATCCGGGATACTGGTACATCTTCGCAGTCAGCTTGGCAGCCGTAGCGTATACCTGGTTCGCATCGATTCCGGAAAGCGCATAGGCGAACTGTCCCTGCACGTTGGCGGTTGCGCCGGTGCTGATCTCCAGCGCGGGGTTCGGTTGCATAAAGGCCATCACGCCGGGAATCGCATTGGCGATTGCGCCCATCTCCTGCCCGGCCACAAGGTCAATAGGCGCGCGCTCTGACGGGTCTTTCAGGAAAGAAATCAGGAATGCCTGGTTCGGGGGAAGGAACGAGCTGTTGCCGCTCATGGTGAAAGTGCTGCGCACCGCAGGATTGGCACGCAGGATCTGTTCTGCCTGAGTCTGATAGGCATGCATCTGGTCGGGCGATGTTCCTTCCTGTGCGACGAGCACACCGCGAATAAACGAGCTGTCACCGACCGGGAGGAACGATTTCGGCACGGTATAGAAGAGATAACCTGTTCCCGCCAGGCAGATCACCCACGCCACCGCGGAGATCCAGCGCCGGCGAAGAAAGAACCAGAGGGACCGGCCATAGAGATCAAGCACGCGATGTTCAACGGCCCCAAACGCACGCTCCATCCACGTTTTCTTGGCGCCTTCGCCACGATCACGCAGCAACCTGGAGGTCATCAGCGGCGTGAGGGTAAGCGAAACGATGCCGCTGGCGATAATGGAGATCACGATCGTGATGGAAAACTCCCGGAAGATGCGTCCCATTAAACCGCTCATAAAGACCAGGGGAATGAACACTGCGGCCAGAGAGATCGTCATGGCCAGAATGGTGAAGCTGATTTCTTTGGCCGACTGCATTGTTGCGTCCAGCGCGCTCATTCCTCTTTCCATCAGACGGACGGTGTTCTCCAGAAACACAATGGCATCATCGACAAGGAAACCGATGGCGAGCGTCAGCGCCATCAACGAAAGGTTATCCAGGCTGTATCCGAGCACACTCATGGCTATAAAGGTCAGCAGGAGGGAGAGAGGCAATGCCACCGCAGGAATCAGCGTGTCTCTGGCCCGGCCCAGAAAGACAAAAATCACCATCACCACCAGTGCAAAAGCGATGTAAAGAGTGAACTGGACATCCTTAATGCTGTTCACAATCGTCTGGGAGCGGTCATAAGCCGGCACCAGCAGAACCGAACTGGGGAGCTGTGACTGAATGTTTGGGATCAAGTCTCGAACCGATTTCGCAACGCTGACGGCATTCACTCCGGCCCGGCGAAACACTGCCACCACGACCGTGGCGTGAGGTTCGGGATGTCCGCGAACCCAGAATCGCATATCGATTCGTTCGTCCTGCACGCCTTGCGTCGCTGTAGCAACATCTTTGAGATAAACCGGCGCTCCATTGGTCTGGCCGATAATAAGGTTGTTGTATTCATCCGATGTTGCCAGTTGACCTTGCGGCTGGAGCAGGAAACTGCGATGAGGTCCATCGAATTGTCCGGCGCCGGTATAGTTGGTGCCATTTTTGATGGCAGCGGTGAGGTCGTCTAACGTCGTGTTGCGGCTGGCCATGGCGGATGGGTCTGCCTTGATCCGTATTGCCGAGCGCGTCCCGAACACAGATACCTGGCTCACTCCGGGCAGAATGCTGATGCGTTCGCCAACCTGAGTATTGGCATAATCGTACAATTGGCCCTCTGTGGCCGTGTCACTCACCAGAGGGAGGTACATGATCGGCTGATCGTTGGGGTTCGTCTTGGTAAACGTAGGCGGACTGGGCAGATCGACGGGAAGCTGTCCCTGCGCCCGCGTAATGGCTGCCTGCACGTCAGTAGCTGCGCCATCCAGGCTCTTGGAGAGATCAAATTGCAGGACAAAGCTTGAGTGTCCCTGTATGTTGTTAGAGGTTACCAGCTCCAGGCCTGAAATTTGCATGAACTGGCGCTCAAGCGGCGTAGCCACATTGTTTGCCATCGTATCTGGCGTCGCTCCCGGATAGTTCACCTGCACCTGTATCACTGGATAGTCGATGGCCGGCAGATCACTCACCGGCAAACGAAGATATGCCACGACTCCAAAGAGAATGACCGACACAGTCAGTGCCACCGTCATTACCGGACGGCGAATGAATGGTTCTGAGAGATTCATCAGTTACCTCCACTCTGAGCGTGGTCTTTGCCGGCTCCATTCGAGGGACTTCCTGGAGGGTCGGAAGCAACTCTCACCTTGCCGCCAGGTCGAACCAGCATCTGACCTGCAAGCACTACGCGGTCGTTAGCTGTGAGCCCCTCCGTTACCTCAACATCATTGCCCTGGCGCTGGCCTAGCTTTACTGGACGGAATTCGGCGGTGTCGTCCGCTTTCACCACGTAGACAAATGGCCCCTGCTGGCTGATCTGCGTCGCTTCGTTGGGAATCAGCACTGCTCCTTTCTCCGTGGTCAGGACAAGCTTTACGTCCACGAACTGGCCGGGCCAGAAATGGTGGTCCTGATTGCTGATGGTGGCCCGTAGGTTGACCGTGCCCGTGCCGTTCTGCACGGTGTTGTCAAGGAATTCAATCCGTCCGCTTCGGGCCGCACTGTCCGGGTCCGATGGGAGCCGAACCAGCGCCTTGAGACTATTGCGCACCATCTGTTTCTGCACGTCGGGAAGATCGCGCTCCGTGATGGTGAAGGTCGCGTAAATGGGATCCAGCCGCTGAATGGATAGCAGAGAGCCCGCATTCGCCTGCACCACGTTCCCCACATCCACCAGGCGCGCTCCGGCGCGCCCGTCGATAGGAGAGTGAATGTAGCAATAGTCGAGATTCAGCTTGGCGGTTTCAAGGGCTGCCTCGGCGGCCTGCACCTGCGCCTGGTCCACGTCGACGGTGTTCTTTTTAGTGTCGTAGTCCTGCTTGGAAACCGCCCGGGTGGCTATGATTTCCTGGTCGCGGGAGAATTGGATCTTTGCCAGTTCAAGCGCGGCCTTGGTCTGGGCGAGCGTAGCCTGGACGGAATCCAATTGCGCCTTATAAGGGCGCGGATCAATGACAAAGAGCAGCTGGCCTTTTTTCAGGTTATCGCCATCGCGGAAACGCCGCTCAATGATGCGTCCGCCAACCTGTGGAGTTACATTCACAGATTCATAGGCGCCGTTCTTGCCTATTTCGTCCAGATATCTGGGAACGTCGTGTGCGCTGGCCTGTACCACGGTTACCAGCGGCGCCGGCGGTGCAGCTGGTCCTGCTGCCTGAACGTTGTCTTTGTTGCAGGCGGCCAGCGTGAGCGCCAGCAGCAAAACCGCTGAAAGACCGAGATGCCTGTGACCGATATTCAAATAATTCCGTTTCGTTCGTTCCATCGTTAGCCTCTTATCGAAATAATGCGTTTATTGTTTCCAATTTCTTATGCGGGAATCGCGAGATGCGCAGGAAAAGTCAGGTCGATTACGGCCTCTTGGTTTGTAACGCTGGCTGTATTGCGAGTGCTTTGAATTGCTACAGGGCGCACGATCGCCTGCAATGCCCGGACGCGCGCCGCAATCAGATCCTTGCGCGTGCAGCCAAGGAGCAGTGCACAGTCTTGATCGGAATAACCTTCCAGAACTGACATGACGAACGCAAAGCGCTCGAAGGGCACGAGATCCTGCAGAACGGAAATCTCCGCCTGCATTTCCCGCCGCTCCCGATCTGTGCTGTGGCTCGAGACAGCAGTGTTCGAAACACCATTCGCGTATACCGACTCGGGCGCGATGAGTCGTACAGCATTCTTGACGATTGCCCGCCGGGCCCATGACCGGGCCCATTCTTTGAAGACTGCGCTGCCCGATGCGCAATCATCCAGACCGGCAACAAAGCATTGTTCGGCCTTAGCGGGATCCGCTGTGAGAAGAAATGCCAGCAGGTACAAGTCCTTCATGTCTTCTTTGAAAATCCGGCAGAAGTCAGCGCCGGTCTCATGTATAGCGTTTCGTTCTTCCGAATTGAGCTTTTTTGCTGTCACCGCTACCTCCATCCAAGTTGGGGCAATTCATTCCTTCGAGCGCGTGCGATTCAAAACGTCTTTCAGATTCGTATGGCACCTGTGCGCAAGCTGTTTAAGCAGGTGTCTGGTGAGTACGCCTCCGCAGGAGAACTTCGCGCCCTCTTTCATCAAGTCGAAGATCGCGTTCTCTCCCTCGCGGCTGATTACGGTTACATTGGTCAGATCGATCACCACCCGGGGGCCTTCAAGTGAATTTCCGGCATCGATCCATGTTTTTCTTAGCTCATCAACCCATGGACGTACCAGGGTCCCTTCGACGACCAGTCTTCGCTCACGGTCGGTTTCAATAGTGGAGATTCTGAACATAATTGCTTTCCGCCGTTGAACAAGTGCACTCCTTAAGCCAAACCGCGAGCTGGAAAAAAAATCGGTAAACGATTGAGATTCCAGCAAGAACGGAGAGTGACGCGTCACTGCGTGTCGAAAATGTCGAAGGCAATTGTCGACATGTCGAGGTTTGACGACGGACCCCCGCCTCTCTCAATATTGAAGACGATTGAGGAGCAACAAAATTGTGTGAGGATTTTCTTCCTTGCGGAAGGGAACGATCCGGCCAGGGCATTAGCCTACAGTTCGAATCGGCAAGCCTAGCGCAGGAATGAGACTGTGATCAACTTGTCGGGATCTATAAGGCAGCCCGAGGATGAATGCCCAACTTCTTCATGCGCGAGATGAGGGTAGTACGCTTGATCCCCATGCGAGCAGCAGCGCCGTCCGCACCGGCAACGCGTCCTTTGGTCTCCTTGAGAGTTCGGAGGATCCTCTCGCGTTCGATTGTGTCGCTAGCTTTTGACAGCGACGGCGGCATGGTGTGGTTCGTCAATTCCCCAATGGGTACCTGCAGAGCGGAGCCGTGAGTAAGAATGACGGAGCGTTCGATGAGATTTTCCAGCTCGCGAATATTCCCGGGCCAGCGCCAATCCGACAAACGCTTCATAGCGGTAGCCGGTATAGATTCAATCTGCTTCTCCATGCGGCGAGCGTACTTTTGCGTGAAGTAGCGCACCAGGAGCGGAATATCTTCAGGCCGTTCCCGCAATGGAGGAATGCGGATGGGGAATACATTAAGCCGGTAATATAAGTCGCTCCTGAACTCACGATTTTCAATCATTCTTTCAAGGTTCCGGTTCGTTGCAGCCACCAGGCGCACGTCCACCTTTTTGGTTCGAGTGCTGCCCAGCCGCTCAAACTCCCGCTCCTGCAGGGCACGCAGCAGTTTCGGTTGTATATCTGTGGGAATGTCTCCGACCTCGTCTAGAAAAAGGGTCCCTTGATCCGCAAGTTCAAGCCTTCCGATCTTTTGTGAAATGGCGCCAGTGAACGCGCCACGTTCGTGTCCAAAGAGCTCGCTCTCGAGCAGCCCCGTCGGAATTGCGGCGCAATTGAGTTTCACCAGAGTCCGGTCCTTACGGCGGCTGCGGTCGTGGATTGCGCGTGCAATCAACTCTTTGCCCGTGCCTGTTTCACCCAGGAGCAGCACTGTGGAATCGCTGGGCGCCACGGTTTCCACCAGATTGAGAACGTGCCGGAGGCCCGAACTCTGGCCTACAATTCCTTCGAAATCCATCTCGCCGCGGATTTCTTCCTCCAGGTACAACTTCTCCTGCGCCAGCTTGTCCTTAAGCTCCGCGATTTCGCCATATACCATGGCATTTTCGATTGCGATTGCTACCTGATTTCCAACCTGAGTCAGAAAATTGATCTGATCCTCGTCGAAAGTATTCTCCTCGCGCCGTGCCACTGCCAAAACCCCGAGCAGCCGTTTTCGACCGACCAGAGGCAAGTCGCACATAGAGTTCAGCCCTTCGCTCTTAGCTTTGCGATACATCTCAATGGGGATGATCTCCGGATCCAGCCGGTTGATGACAACCGGCTTGCCGGTTCGGAAAGCAGTTCCAGGCATGGTGCCCTCGATGGGCACCAGAGCACCTTCGATAAAGATCCCCTTGCTGTCTGGATAGTCCAACGCATGTACCCGCAAGTTTTTGCCGTCGGCGTCAGGCAACATCACAGCCGCCGCGTCAAAAGCCATGACACGCCTGATACTGGAGGAGATGGTGTGCAAGAGTTCGTTAAGTTCCAGGTTGGAAACGACCTGGTTCGTAAGATCGAGAATGAGTTTCAGCCGGTCCTGCAAACGCTCGGACGAATAGAAGTGAACTGCCGCATCCAGGACCAGTGCGATCTGATCTGCAACCAGTCGCAAAAAGCGCGCTTCCTCTTCGGGGTAAGCGCCTGGATGCAGGCTGCCAAGCGTTATCACTCCCAGGCGGCGTGTTCCCCTGGCCAGCGGAATTGAGCAAGTAGAGACAATACCGAGCTGGCGGAGAAACTCTCCATACTTCGGGAAATTTTGCTCCTGCTGCCAGTCAGACGTTGCCAGGACTTCTTGTGACTCATGTACCCAGTCAGTGGGCGCATCGCGCAGGAACCCGTCCCGGTCAGACACATCCAGAGTTCTGCCATTGACGTGCAGCACCTCCCATGACACGACACGGGTTGCATTCTCAAAGGTGACAAGATGCAGGTAGTCGAAGGAAGCTACCTGGCGCAATTCTTTCGCGAGCACTACCTCTGCTGTCTCACAATCACTGCAAAAGGCCATAACATTAGCCATGCGCAGCAGCGCCTCGTAACGCTGCGTGTGCGTTGCTAACGGTATTGCTGACAAAACGCTCATTGACTCTTCACCATCGTAACGTTTCAACATCGTAGACTGACGTCTTGATATCCGAGATACAAGTGTCCTGTCTTTCGAATACCTTCCTGATGTGCCCGAGAGGCCGAAGGGTTCAATTAAAGTTCAGCCACCCAGTTCTGGCGTCCGTGATCCAGTCAACCTCTGCGGTGTATATTGCGTGGCCCTCCAGGTGCGGCAAAGAGGAAAGTCTCCAAAGGCGGGAGCGGCGATAATTCGACGGATCCAACTCGCATGCTCACATCTTCACGAGGTTTCACGCAGGCGTCGCCCTTCATGATTGGAGGATTCGCCGGGATAGTAGCAGTCTGCAATGAATGAATGCGCTCAGCTGAGCATCAAGGGTGACGTGGGTATGATGGCGGTAGATCCGTTGCGGCGATACGGCTCCGAGGCCAGGAGATCACCCTCATCGGACGCAAGCTCAGTGTCTCGCCTTCCCTACGATGAACGATCCCATTGGATTGCCCAACGGCAACGCCTCAACGCGGCCATAACCGCCCTCCGTTTCAGTCGCAAGCACCCGAAGTTCGCCGGCCGAATTGTTGATCTCCAGCCCGCCGGCTCCCGTGATGCCTCGCCGCAACTGCACAATGTCATGACCGCTTTTGTTGAACATGATCAGTGAGGGCGATCCCCCGAGAGCCTGCAGCGTGATCTGGTCTCGCTCTCCGGCGGATCGTAATTTCAGTTCCGGATTTGCGCCGCTTACTGCCAGAACGATGTTGCCATTCGCGGTAGGAGCGTTCTTGAAGAATGCCGCCTTATCAGTTACCACGCCCGCGCCGGCCGGCAGCCCACCGGCGGCGCCGTACAGCAGGAACCCGCGAAGAGGCGCAGAGGTGACCTCGAAGATGAGCTGGTTGTTTTCATCTAGCACCTGGAAGGGTGCAGTAACTGTGGTGCCGGGCCCAGGAGCGGCCGCTGCAGCCAGGCTCCAATACGCCGCAAAGGCGGCGAGTGCTACAGCCACGCTAATCACGCGGCGCAAGCTTCTTTTCCGGGTCCTGACCCGCTGCAGAGCTTTTGTGTCGCCGAGCACCGCCTCAAGCTCTGTCTCCAGTTGTTCCATGCGCCTGCGCAGTTGTTCGATCTTTGACATTGCTTTTCCCTCCATCGAGTGCCGATTCGTTACTTGCCGGAGCACCCGGTACCGCAGATGAAAGAACCAGGGACCCCCAAAAATCCTCCGCCCGGCGGCGCATCAGAAAGAGCGGCGACCGCGCCCACGGCGCTGCCGGTTGTTCCCGCCTGCACCTTCCAGGACGACCCGGTTTTATTGGCTACACGAAACCTGCCGGCGCCTCTTTCTCCCTGGCCAAGATCAACTACGGCCCATTTGTCATTTGAAACCGTCATCACGGGTTTTCCGCTGATCACTGACATGTGCAAAGTTCTAGCCGTGCCGCCATACCGCAGGCCCAGGACAGGCGTGTCGCCATGCGATACTCCGAAGACCGCCACGGTATTCTCGTCCTCGCTTTGCGCCCTAAACTCCACGTTTTGCTGAAACTTCCCGTCTCCCTTATCAGCAACACCCAGCAGCGCTGGCGTTTGTTGGTTACCAGCCCGGTACACACTAAACCCGTGATCTTCGGTGACCATGAAGATGATTTTGTTGTTGCCGTCGACCACCCGAAACGGTGCGCGCACGGTCTTCTCCGGCGGAGGAGATGCGAGCAGCGCCACGGCAGCCGCTAAAACACATAACCCCACGACCGCGCGCACCGCTCTCGGCACTCGTTGTGACTGACACTGCAGCTGCTGAATCGCTGAATCGGCACTCGTCATGCGTTCTTCAGTTCGCTGCACCCGCTGCTTAAGCTCTTCTAGCTCGTCAGACATAAGCCTCCCCAATTAGCATCCTGATTTTCCGCAGATCATAGAGCTGTATAAGCCCACCATCGCGCCCCCAGCCAAGCCGTTTGGATAGGTCACCACTTTGCCTGCGTCCTTTGAACTGACGCCGAACAGCACCGCATCCTTGCCTTTGGAATCACGAAGCAAGAGCGCACCGCCGCCGGCATCTCCCTCCGTGACCTTCACGATCTCAGCACCGTTGCTGTTCCACATCCTCAGACTTGGTTTGCCATCATCCACCTCCATGATGATGCTCTGCGAGTACACGCCTTCTGAACGTAAACTGAAGGCCGGGCTTGTGCCGGCGACCACTCCCATCGCCGCTTGTAACTTGTGGTCGGGTGAAAACGCCTTGAAGGAGCTGATGGTTGGGCCGGCAGAGGCCACCAGGGCCGTTTTCTCATCCGCGTTAAAAACAGTAAAACCGCGATCTGCACCGCCTTCAGTTACTTTGAAGATCATCTTCCCTGCGCTATCGAGCACCTGAAAAGGCGCCTTTACTCTTGGTGGAAGAGGCGCCGCGGCGGTCAATACAAACACGGCCACCATCGCCAACGCGACAGGAGCGGCGCTCCACGAGCGCTGTGATTTGTCCCGAATCAGCCGTAGATCTGATTTTGCCGCGGCGAGTCGCGATTCGAGCCGTTCGACATGAAGTTCCAACATTTCCTCAGACACATAACCTCCTTGCATGCAGCCGCACGATTCACTCTTGCGGCCGAAACTGATTTTAAGAACTAGCAGGGCCCGTTCAGAATTAGTGTGGTCGCGTCACCTTCTGGTACCCCGCAGGCGGCTCAAAGGTTGAGGCTGGAATCGAATGTTTCTCGACGGACGTTGCGACCTGGGTAAACCTTGTTCCCTTCATCGTTGGGTTAGTCGTAACGGTAGCAACCGACTTCAGAAGAAAGCCCTTGATCTGCTTTTCCTTCATTTCTTTGAAGATAAGACCCAGTCCGCTAACCTGCGAGGCGGCAAGCGATGTCACCATCTCGTAGTAGCCAGGCGGGACCTCCAGCGCGGGAGCAACCCAGAGCTCATTCTGGGACATGGATGTTTTGGCGAAATACTTGTCTGTTGCATACCCGGCAATAGTTTCGCCT
>DASYKK010000325.1:0-4104 GCA_035995565.1 Candidatus Angelobacter sp. | reverse complement strand
GCGTCGATTTCATGCGGCTTTAGTTCAATGATCGTAGTCGTCGGCGCCAGCGCAACCGGTTGGCGGTCCGGCATGGTGAACAAAGCGGTGGCGTAATAGAGCTTTTGAATCCGATGCGGCGCAAGGCCGCTCTCCAACTGGTCAGGGAAGCGGTTGGTGCGTCCGGCCCAATGGCAGGCCATGGTAGCAAAAACGGAAACCATGGAGTGGTCAGGGTGCGCGGTAATGGCTCCCTCGGTCCCCATGGTCATTACCACATGGGGGCGCAGTTCGCGGACTCGCCGCGTGAGGTTGGCCACCACGGCATGAAAGTCCTGGCGGTCAAGCTTGCCATCGGGATAATCAAGTACGGTGCCGTGGCTTACTTTCAGCAGCTTGCACGCAGCATCGAATTCCAGGCGGCGGGTGGCGGAGAGTTCTTCGTCAGACCTGGCTGTGCCCCGATGCGTGGCCGCCTGACCAGGAGTAAGACAAATCACGTGGGTTTCCATACCACGTTCGGCGTAGCGCAGCAGCGTGCCGCCGAAGCCGCCCGCTTCGTCGTCAGGATGAGCAGTAAAACACAGGAGCCGAAGCATCTTTTTTCTCTCTAACCTTCTCTCATCAGGTGAGCTTCTTGTGTATCACGGCATGACGGGTTCACGCCACACGCGATACGCAGACGGCCGGAATAGAGTCCCATGAATGCCCGTCGAATTGCTCTGAGTGCCCTGGTCTTGATCGCTGCCGGATTTGCTTTTGCTGGTGCGGCCAACAGCGCGCCCAAGGCGACGGCCGGCCTGCGTTCCAACATGCCCGCAGGCTATGACGTGGTAGTGCTTAAGCCCTCCAAGACCATCCTTTCTTTGATAGGCCTGATCGAGTGTCCGGAACTCGAAGGCGCGCAGCACGTTGCGGCAGGCTCGCAGAAAAGGCTTGTCTCGGCTGGCGGCGGCACGCTCAAAGAATTTCCTCAGCGCTTCAGTTTTCGTATCACTGCATCCCTTAGAAAAGTCTTTCTTGACGGGCCGGTGACTTCGGTGACTATTACTGGCGATCCAAGGGAACTGCTGCTCAACCTCAAGTTTCGTATTCGCGCTTATAACGGCCTTGAAGTGCTGGAAATTGTTCCGCAATCCGTTGAGATGATTGGCATGCCGGCTGACGTGCCGTACGACGAACGCGTCTATCGCATCAAGGTGAACGCCGGAAATTTACCTATTACCAACCGCCTGGTGGTTGAAATCTTTTCGCCGCATGGTCAACTTCTAACGCATTTCCCTTTTAGCCCGCTTTAACTTTAAGTCTTAAGCGGAGCAGGCTGCCCTGTGGGCTGCCAGTCTGCTTGCGGGACCATACTCGTGTTCAATACCGGTGCCAATGCAGCCGCTGTGACAACCGCTGGAGCCGGCATCCATGCGCGAATTTCCGCCATAGCGGCGCGGGCTGCTACTTCTCCGCAACGGATCAAATCGGGCGCCCGTACAAAGTCATCGTAAGCAAACTCCCCGATTTCGGGTTGCAGAATGATGTCAGACGCGGCTTTCCACGGTCCGCACATCCGCTCCTGCGCGATCGAAAAACATTGTCCAATCACGTCAAACACATGGCGAGGACCGCCCGGCTTGACCCAGTGTGCTGCCAGGTGGACTGAAATAACGCGCTCTGCGCCCATATCGCGCAGCGGAGCGGAAGGAACTGAGTGAGCCAGCAGGCCATCGACCAGCAATTGTCCGCCAATTTTTACGGGCTGGAACATGCCGGGATAAGCGCAGCTGGCGCGAACAGGATCAACCAGGTCGCCTTTGGTGAAGACCACAGCGTCGCCGGTAATAATGTCAGTCGCGGCGATGGCCAGTGGGATCTTCAGTTCCTCAAAAGTCTTGCAGCGCAGAATCTTGCGCAGGAAGATGGACATTTTGTCATTGCTGAAGAGACCAAAGCGAGAGAAAGTCCACCGGGAGAAATCCTTGAATCGAACCAGTGACGCGACTTCTTCCAGTTCCTTGGCGCTGATGCCGCTCGCATACGCCGCGCCGATCACCGATCCAACGCTGGTGCCCGCGATAAAATCCACAGGAATGTTTTCTTCTTCCAGAACTTTCAGGATGCCGATATGTGCCAGGCCGCGGGCAAAGCCTCCGCCCAGAGCAATTCCCACTTTGGGCTTGCGAACTGGCTCAGCAGGCGGGACTTCAGGGACCGTTTGGCGGGCAAGTTCCCGTCCCAGGGCGCGCACAGACCGTACGATCTTATTGAGCGGATTCTTCACCGGCGCTCCTTAGCCTGGGACTGGCCGCACTTGATTGCACCTTTATCGTAAGATGCTGGTTAATCGCAAATGTTGCACATTAAGTTAAACCCTAACCGTAAAGTATTAGTTTTCAATCTATTTTTAGCTTGAAACCGAGACAACTTCTGATGACGTTGGTAACCTCAAAACATGCCGAATAGGCCCAGGAAAATTCCTAAAATGGTCTCTTCAGCTTCATTTTCCGCAAACAGGCAGATGCTCTCTTGACCAAGATGCTGCGAGAATTCTCCGCCGGCGCGCTGGTTTTACGCCACATGCAAAAAAAGTGGTGGGTGGCCGTGATTGAGCCCGGACGGGAAGGCGAGCCGGAAGACCGTAAACACGTCATCGCCCTGCCCAAAGGCAACGTCGACGCCGGGGAAAAGCCACCGGAAACAGCGCTGCGCGAAGTCCATGAAGAAACCGGCCTCAAGGCTACCCTGATCGCCAAACTGGGCGACATTAAATACGTATACGTTCGCAAATGGGCGGGCAATGAAAAGGCTTTCAAGGTCGTTTCGTTCTTTCTTACTAAATACCAGTCCGGTCAGATCGATGACATTACCGCGGCCATGCGGCATGAAGTCCGCCGCGCTTACTGGCTTCCCCTTTCCGATGCCCCCGACAAACTCAGCTACAATGGCGAGCGCCAGATGGCCGAAAAAGCCCTTGCCTACATTGAATCCCACTCCGACGCACTGGCCTGACTTTTGTAGCTTGTGGCACAGGCACTCTGCCTGTGAAAAAAAGATTGCGTGGAGCGCAGGCGCCCTCGCTTGCGTCTTTCCTTGTGGCGACGGAACTCCTGATCGTGATTTTCCTGTGTGTCCTCGGTGGTAAAGATTGGTTCCCGATCTTTCTGTCGCGTCCATGCTTCAGTGGCTCTTTACTTCATGCTCAGAGAACGCCAATTCCATGTGCGTTGGCGCGCCGTCCATCACGCTGTCCATCACCAGGCTGGTTGGCATTTGCAGCCCGCTTACGGGCTCATGATCCATCTTGACCGCCAGCTTCACCACTCCCGGGCCGGATTTCGGAGTGTAATCTGCGTCATAGCCTTTCAGGACAAAGCCTTTCGCTGTATGTGTAAATTGCGGCCGCACTGAGCTGATAAATTCCTGCGAATTTACCTTGATTTCGGTGATGATCAGATTCTTGCCCATCATGGTAACCACGTCCGACGAGCCGTCTTTGTAGGAAAGACGATATTGCGTGCCAAGGTCTTCCAGTTTGTAATCACTGTCAGCCGTCGGGAACGGAGAGTTCAGCATGAACATTGACCATGTCGCGAAAAAGCCGGAAATTGCCTGGTCCATGCCGGAATAAATCTGGTCAAAGCCCTGCCGCTGCTGTTCGTTGGAAGGCGCGGTATCGGCGTGGTGTGTCACCGTTACTTTGTCGCTCCGATCCAGCAGCATGGAAAAGTGCAGTCCGTTCAAAAGTTTTAATCCGGCTTGTGCGGCGGCGGGGTCCGCCTTGATCTGGTCTTTCAGCACTAGCGCCCAGTTCGGCTTCACCGTGGCGCGAAACTCATCCAGTCCCGCCCCCCGAAGGCTGTAGTACGTGTGCCGACCTTCCTCAATTACCTTCTTGCGATCAGTTACAGCCGTCTGCGATTGGGCCATTGCGGCAAAGCCGCAGACCAGAAGGATGAGCAGGCAAAGTTTGAGCCAGCGAGGTTTCATGGAAACTCCAAAGTTTATTTTGCAAGGACTGGAACTGATTATGGCCCTCTTTGCTTTGAGAAACGATAGGAACGCGCCGAGCAGTGGTTACGCCAGTTTGTTCAGGTCTGTACCCCTTTTGAAGGCCCCTCCCCCATATCCCTCAAC
>DASYKK010000324.1:0-7710 GCA_035995565.1 Candidatus Angelobacter sp. | reverse complement strand
GCCCGCAAGCAGAACACGTTTAAACGAAAGCACCTCAACATCTGGACCAACACTGCTGTTGGCTGGATGAACCTTGAGCAGTGGGCCAAGTGTTACGACAAGGATTTAAAGATCGACGACTTCCTCGGCGAGCCATGCATGAACGCCCTGGACCTCTCTACCAAAAAGGATCTCGCTTCCACGCTCAAGATGTTCCGCAAGGTAGTTGATCAGAGCGATCCCAGCAAAGACCACTTCTACCTGTTTGGCCGGCACTACGTTACAGAAGGCGCGATCGCCAGTGAGAATGGGCATTTCTACGGGCAGTGCGTGAATGAAGGCTGCCTTGTAAAGACACCTGGCCAGGCCACTGACATGAAGCGCATCCTTCACGACATCGTAGAGGATGCCAAGAAATTTAAGATCAGAGAAATTCCTCACGATCCTCACCTTGCGTTGGTGCTCACCCAGTTCATTGAGGACCGCGCGGACTGGGACCAGAAAGTTGTTTTCGTCGAAGTGCCGCAGCGGGTGGACATGTTATCCAACCCGATGAAGGAGATTGAAGCCGTCATCCTTGACGGACGTCTCCACCACACCAACGACAGAATTTTAAATTGGGGAGTTTCCAACGTCATCTGCAAAGAAGACGTAAAAGGAAACCTTTTCCCGCGCAAGCCGGCCGGATCAAAAAAGATCGACCCGGCCATCTGCATGCTGATGTGCATGAATCGCTGGATGGCCGCACCGCGTGAGGCGCCGCGGTCGGTGTACTCAAAGAGAGGGATCAGAACGACGTGATTGATATTGAAGATCTCTTGGTCTTTGCCGGCATCGTTGCGCTTCTCGTTGTGGCCTTTCATATCGGTCTGTGGACCGGCATCGCCGGCGTGGGCGTGTTGTTGATCATCGGCGGCCTGGCACTCGGAAAATTGAAATCCCAGCGCAAACACAAGGGGACAAACTAGGTGGGACTGGTCGCATCTCTTTTTCGCGCTAATAGTCCATCATTCCTGGACGATCGGTTCTTCGGTAATTTTGGCGCCGACTCAGCATCCGGCATCAAGGTTTCCCCTGACTCGGCCCTTCGCTCGAACGCTGTTTATTGTTGTGTGCAGATCAGGGCGGAAACGATTGCTTCTCTCCCGCTCGTCGTTTACCGCAGATTACCGGACGGGGGGAAAGAACGCGCGCCTAAGCATCCTGCGTACCGCCTGTTGCATGACCGGCCTAATCAGTGGCAGACAGGGTTTGAATGGCGCGAAATGATGCAAGGACACCTGGACCTCCGCGGGAATGCTTATTCGCGCATCCTGCCGGGACCGAGCGGTCCCATCGATCAATTGCTCCCGTTGCATCCGGACCGTGTCACGCCAACGCTTTATACAGACGGCAGTATCGATTACTCGGTGCGCCAGTTGGACGGCACTACAGACACGCTGCAGCCTTGGCAGATTCTTCACCTTCGCGGCTGGACACAGGATGGCGTGAAAGGTATGAGCCCGATCGCGCTCCACCGTGAGACAGTGGGCATCGACCTGGCCGCGCAGGATTATGCTGCGCGGTCTCTAAGGAATGACATCTCGCCCACCGTGGCGTTGAAACATCCAGCGGTGCTCGATCCCGAGGCTTACCAACGGCTGCGGGATTCCATTCAAGAGCAGAACACTGGCGCCAATCGCGGCAAGGCGATGATTCTGGAAGAAGGCATGTCCATCGAAAAGCTGGGCATGACCAACAAGGACGCGCAGTTTATAGAGGCGCGCAAATACACCAAGAGTGAACTGGCGGCCATCTATCGCATTCCTCCACACATGATCGGATTGCTGGACCGTGCCACGCATTCAAACATTGAGCACCAGGGCATTGAGTTCACGATTTACACCGTGCTTCCTATCGCGCGGCGGTGGGAATCCATCATTGCAAGGGACCTCTTCTTTCCGTTGTTCGATGATTCCAGTGAATACTTCGCGGAATTCCTGCTCGATGGATTGAATCGCGGCGATCAGCCGAGCCGTTATACCGCTTATTCCATTGGCAGGAATTGGGGATGGCTTTCGGCCAACGATGTACGTCGGCTGGAAAACATGAATTCAATCGGTGCGCAAGGCGATGAATATCTGCGGCCACTCAATATGACGATTGAAGGAGCGCCGCAAGCCAAGCAGTTCGCGGATGGCACGCCGGCAGATAATTCCGCGGACACATTGCAGGATGATTCTGTCAGCGGCGATGGCGAAGCCGCCAGAAACCACCGCACGCGCTTGTTTGCCCTGGCCGAGTCGGCGGCCGGACGTATGGCGCGCAAAGAAGCCGCTGCAATGAAGCGCCTTTTAGTAAAGCATCGCAAACCGCAACCGGATGCGCTCGCCGGTGAGGCCTTCTGTTTTGACATGCTGGATTTTTATAAGGCCCACGCCAAAGTGCTTTCTGATTCGCTCCGCATTCCTGAGGCAGCGGCCGCTCAGTTCTGCGCCGACAACGCTAATCTGCTGGGCTCGGCTGCCCGCGCCGGCAATTGGTCATTAGTTGAAGCGACGATTGTTTGCAACGAAGGCAGAGCGCGACACCTCGCACAGATCGCCATGGAGGTAATTCAGTGAAATATTCCCGCATCCTGCAGGCTTTCCTTTCTTCGACGTGGGCCATCCTTCCGCAAAAGTATGAAGCGATGAAGGCCGTGCTGAAGCTGCGCGCTTCCGGTGGCCAGGTGAGCGATGAAGAAATCCAGGCCGTGGTACAGGCTGCAAAGCGTCCTTCACCGAAGACGGCCGGCAACGTTGCCGTGATCCCGATTTACGGCGTGATCTGCTACCGCGGAGATATGTTCACCGAGGCCAGCGGGATGACATCAGTGCAATCGCTGACGAAGATGTTTCGCCAGGCAATCAACGATGACAACATCAAGGCCATTATCTTTGACGTGGATTCCCCTGGCGGAACGGTCGATGGCGTTCAGGAACTGGCGGACGAAATTTATAACGCCCGCGGCGCAAAGCCCATCGTGGCCATCGCCAACACCATGGCGGCCAGCGCCGCATACTGGCTGGCCAGTTCGGCCAAAGAGGTAATCGTAACGCCCAGCGGCGAGGTAGGAAGCATCGGCGTCTTCATGTGTCATGAGGACTGGTCCAAGTTCAACGAAAGCATGGGAGTGAAGCCGACCTATATCAGCGCTGGCAAATATAAGACCGAGGGAAATCCGGACGAGCCTCTTTCTGATGACGCCCGCGCTCACTTCCAGTCTGACGTTGACGCGATCTATGGCACCTTCACCAGCACAGTGGCCCGCAATCGTAACGTAAAGCCAGCCGAGGCTCGCGGAGATAACTTCGGCCAGGGACGCATGATTCAGGCGAAAGACGCCGTCAAACAGGGCATGGCGGACCGCGTGGCGACTCTTGACCAAACGCTGTCACGCTTCGGGGCATCGGGCCAGGTGAGACAGATGGAAGCGTCGCGGGTACAGACGCCAGAAATCTCCGCCGCGGCTGCCTCTAATGAGAACGGCTGCGACTGCCAGTGCGCGGCTTGTCAGGCTGACGATTGTCAGAACTGCACGAATACCAACTGCGAAGATGAGAACTGTAAAGGGTGTCCGCAGCAGATGGATGATGGCGGCAAGGCAAGGTCTGCCGGGCCGGCCAAGGCCAACGAGAACGGTTGCGGTTGCGAGTGTGTCGCTTGCCTCGCCGATGACTGCGCCGCGTGCACGAATACCAATTGTGAAGACGACAATTGTAAAGGCTGCCCGCAGCAGATCGATGATGCCGGGAAAGCCGCAGCGGCATCGAAGGAAAAGATCAAGTCTGACTTAAAAAAGCGTCGGAGGCAGAACGAAGCCGCTGTTTTATCAAGCCACGTAGTTAAGCAGCAATTACTCAACGATTCCGGAATTAAAAACTAACCAAATTTCAAAAGAGTTTTTGAGCGCCCGCGTGCCGTTGCGCGTTGGCGCTGATCTGCGCTTTGCGGACGAAGGCCCGTTGGCAGGACTTCGCACGGCGAACCCAAACCAAATAGAAGGGAAACAAGAAAATGAGAAAACGCAGGTTCTTTAACGGCGCGGGTGAAAAGCGCAAGTTCTATAACAACATGCGCCACTTCGGTGGCACCCGCAATATCAGTCTCACGTTCCTCGGCTTCGCACCGATGCTTGGCCCTCTAGCTGTCCTGATGATCATCATGGCAGGGCTTGTAATGCTTCTGGGTGGCATCGGCCACACCGGTGAGTTTGCCAGGGTCATCACTCATGGTAAGCACGGCTTCGCACATGCCGCAACCTATGGCGCAGTTGCTATGGGCCTGGCTGCGGCCGCGGTTCCTGATTTCAAGGGTATCCAAAGCCTTGAACAGAAACGCGCTGACCTTGTCAAAGCCAATGGCCTTCTTCTGGATAAGCAGGAGGCTGAAGATCGTGATCTAACTCCGGCAGAGGAAAAGACGTATAGCGAAAATCTCGCTCAGATCAAATCTCTGAGTGCTCGAATCGGCCGCATTGAGGCACAACGCGAGAACGAAAAAAGCCTGGGCAGGAAACCGGTTCAGTCAGTCAATAATCCCGGCAACGCTTCCGCGGTCGAGGTGCTCGATGGCCCTAAATTCAAGAGCTTTGGCGAGCAACTTAAAGCGGTCGCGACGTTCGAGAAATCGCGCGGATTCAATAAAGATCCTCGTTTAATTGCGGTTGGAAGCGAGGAACATAAAAAGCTGGCTGCTGCCACTGGTTTGAATGAAGCCATCCCGGCAGAGGGCGGCTTCCTGGTGCAGACTGATTTTGTTCCCGGCCTTCTCCAGAAGACGTACAACAGCGGGCTGATCCTCCCTCTCGTCAATCGTATCGAGGTCAGCAGCGAATCTAACCGCGTGGTGATCAACGGCATTGATGAACAGAGCCGCGCCAACGGTTCCCGTTTCGGCGGCGTCCAGGCCTTCTGGGCGAATGAGGCTGATACCATCACCGCCACTAAGCCGAAGTTCCGGCGCGTGGAATTGATCCTCAACAAACTCACTGCAGCTTATTTCGCCACCGATGAGTTGCTGGCGGATGCCACTGCTCTTGAGTCTGTAGTGAGTGATGTGGTCCCGCAGGAATTTGCCTTCCGAATCGAAGATGCAATCTTTAACGGCGTAGGCAACGGTCAGCCAAACGGTTTCTTGAACGCTCCTAGCCTGATCGTGGTGGCAAAGGAAGTGGCCCAGCCGACGCTTACCGTAGTGGCGCAGAACATCATGAAGATGTGGTCGCGCTGCTGGAATCGTTCGCGTCTGAATGCGGTGTGGCTGATTGATCAGTCGATCGAGCCGCAGCTCTTCCAGATGACGCTTCCTTCGGCTGCCGGCATTTCTGTTCCCATCTACCTGCCGCCTGGTGGCCTCTCTGGTTCGCCTTACGGTTCGTTGTTTGGGCGGCCGGTAATCAGCACGGAATACAACGCCGCGATCACCAATCAGGGCGACATCGTGCTGGCGGACCTCTCTCAATACAAACTGGCCGACAAGGGCGGCATCCAGGCCGCGTCTTCGATGCACGTTAACTTCCTCAAGGATGAAATGTGCTTCCGCTTCACCCAGCGTCTCGATGGGCAAGTGTTGTGGAACACTGCGCTGACTCCCAAGAACGGCGGTCCCACTCTTTCGCCGTTCGTCACGCTGCAGGCCAGGTAAGCAATTCAACGGGGAAGGCGCGTTATGGCCTTCCCTTTTTCCTTCCGAAATCAAATTCAGGAGTCAAAAGCATGAGAGGCATCGAACTCGTTCAGCAAGGACATATCGCCGTCGCGCTTGCTCCCGTGGACGTCACGGGCGGCAAAACGTCGCGCTGGCTGGCGCTCAAGAATTATGAGCACATCACCTTCATTTATTCCCAGGGCGTCGCCGCGGCACCGGTAACGTCGATTCAGGTCAAAGTTGCCACCAGCGTTGCCGGCGCCGGCGCCGTCGCCGTTCCTTTCCGCGTTTACAAAGCTGAGACCACCACGGTGGACCTGGCTTCGGTAAAGACAGCCATCGCCGCTGCCGGCTTCGCACCCGCCAACGCCAGCGACATCTTCGAGATCATCGAAGTGGATGCGGCAGAGGTGTATGCGGTAGCTGGTGAAGGCTTCCCTTATATCGGCGTAGTTATCACCAACGGCGCCAACTCTGTGATCGGCACCATCATCGCGATCCTGAGCGGCGCGCGCTTCGGCGGCGATCAGAGCCCGAGCGTCAACGTTTAAACAACATTTCAACCTGCCAGGGCGTAGCTGCAAGGCTGCGCCCTGTTTCCTTTTTCAGACGTCTGGAGTCAAAGCGCAATGATGATTCGCATGAACGTGGGCTGTTACAAAGGCGAGATTCGAGGACCGTTCCATTCCGAAACGGCGAAGATGCTCATTGCCAGAGGTGATGCTTCCCCAACCGAGTCCATCGGCGATGGGCAGTATCGAGTAGTTGAGATCGAGTCGGCAACCGCTTCGGTGGCTGCTGAAGAACAAGTTTCCGTTGCTGGGCAAACGCAGAATTACAAGAAGAAGGGTAGCCGGTGAATTTAGCCAGCAAGCTTATTACCGGGCCGATCGAAGAGCCGGTCACGTTACCCGAGATGAAGACCCATCTCAAGCTGGCGGCCAGCTTCGTTGACGAAGATGCGTACATCACCGGTTTGGTTTCTGCTGCTCGTGTGCAGGCGGAGAAATTCACGCATCGTGCCTTTCTCACGCAGACGTGGGAAATGTATCTGGATAGCTTTCCTGGCCCAGGTCTCGGCGGCGTGGCATATCACCGCACGCTTGAGTCTGAATCGATTCGCGTGCTGAAGCCGCGGCTTCAAGCTGTTCATTTCGTCAAATATCTTGACCCGGGCGGCGCGCTGCAGACCATGAACCCCACTGACTACGTGGTGGACCTAAACAGCGAACCAGGCCGCATTACCACCGCGATCGGCGTGCCCTGGCCGCCAACCGGCAGGTTGCCCAATTGTGTGATCGTCAATTTTGATGGTGGCTATGCCGATACAACAGCGCACGCGCTGGCCGCCGATCCAGGTTTTTTCACGATCAAGATTGCCATCATGCACTTGGCTGGTCACTGGTATTTCAATCGTGAGCCTGTAGTTGCCGGCCAGGCAGTAAATCTGCCGATGCATGTGCAGAGCCTGCTTTACAGCAAGCGAGCACAGTTCTTTTAGATTTCACCCAATCTGGGGTTAAAAGAAAAAAAGGAGAAGAATCACCATGTTTAAACGAATCAACAGAAAGTGGATGGCAGTCCTCGTCGTAATGATGATGCTGGGCGTGGCCTATGCCGTCCAGACGGTCCTTACCGCAACCGCGCTTAAGGAAAACAACTACGCCGTGGTGGCCGGCGACCTGGCTTTGCCTTCCACCGCTTGCGACAACGTCAATGGCAACGCCTTCGCTGCCACCGGCCGGGAGATCCTGCTCGTTAACAACCCGGATGCCGCACCCCACACCTTTACGGTGACTTCGTTGGCCGATCCGTTTGGCCGCTTCGACACATCGCTCACTGGCTATTCCGTTCCCGCCACCAGTTTGGCCGTAATCTATCTCAACACCCTGACTGGATGGAGGCAGGCTAACGGGCAGATCCTGCTGGCCTGCAACAGCAACCTGCTGAAATTCTCCATCATTCAGGTCCAGCACTAAACGTGCTTCCTCGCCGCATCTCCACCGGGAACGCTTACACGTCGAGTGGCGCGATGAACAGCAAGATCGATCTGCTGAAGCC
>DASYKK010000323.1:0-10070 GCA_035995565.1 Candidatus Angelobacter sp. | reverse complement strand
CTCAAACATCACGGGGTCAGGGATTAGCGTGGCACTGATTGACAGTGGCGTGAACAATCATCCTGATTTGGTTACCACGGGCTTCCTGCCGTTCTCACGAATCGTCTATAACCAGAGCTTTGTGGCGGGCGATTCCAGCGCTGCGGATGCCTACGGCCACGGCACGCACATTGCCGGCTTGATTGCTGGAAACGGGCTCAGCTCAACCGGACCCATTTTCTCGCAGAATTTCAAAGGCGTAGCGCCAGGCGCGAACATCGTAAACCTACGCGTGCTGGACAAGAACGGGAGCGGGACAGACAGCCAGGTAATCGCAGCCATCAGCCAGGCAATCAACCTGAAATCCAAGTACAACATCCGTGTGATCAATCTTTCTCTTGGCCGCGGGGTGTTCGAAAGCTACAAACTGGACCCTCTATGCCAGGCGGTGGAAAAAGCGTGGAAGAGCGGAATCGTGGTAGTGGTGGCATCCGGCAACAATGGGCGCTTTTTGCCGACGAGTGGATACGCAACTGTTACATCGCCGGGAATCGATCCCTATGTGCTCACCGTAGGCTCGATGAAACCCATGGGAACGCCGGAACGCACGGACGACCTGATCGCAAGCTACAGCTCAAAAGGCCCAACGCTCATCGATCACGTGGTAAAGCCCGATGTAGTAGCGCCGGGCAACCTGGTGGTGGCAACGGAAACCAGTAATACGACCTTGTACAACACTGAACTGGACAATCGCCTGCCCTACAGCGCTTATATTTATGGCGGGTCGGCAAGTCCGTCAAAGCTTTACTTTGAATTGAGCGGCACCAGCATGGCAACCGGCGTGGTCAGCGGCGCCGTGGCCGACCTGTTACAGGCGCATCCGCTTATGACGCCCGATCAAGTTAAAGCCAGATTGATGAAGACTGCGTCCAAGACATTTCCCAGCACGAGCAGTGTTTATGACGCAGCAAGCGGTATTACTTACACCAGCCAATACGACATTTTCACTGTAGGCGCAGGGTATGTGGATCTTGGGGCGGCGCTGGCCAGCACCGAATTGTCCAGCGGCACGGCAATCTCACCCAGTGCGATCTATGACTCGAACACGGGTAATGTTTACCTGACGAGCGATTCGTCTGCGGTATGGGGAACGAAACAAGCATGGTCGGGACCGGCGGTTTGGGGGAACTCGCAGTTTATGGGGGGAAGCTCGATCATGTGGGGCGCAACCAATACTGGCGGCTCGTCGATCATGTGGGGGGCTACTAACTCTGCCGGCTCATCTATCATGTGGGGTGCATCTGGCCTCGCGGGCAGCTCGATCATGTGGGGTGCAAGCACTTCTTCAGGATTCTCAAGTATCTGGAGCAACAGCATCATGTGGGGCGCCAGCGGACAGGGAGCCAGCAGCATTATGTGGGGTGCCAGCGCGGACAAGGGAGAGTAAGGCCGCAGAGCTACGATTTTCATTTGTGGTAAGGCGTGGCCGATGAGGTCACGCCTTTTTTATTTGAGCCGCTTTCGCGCAGGTACAAAAAAAGCCGCCGGGCACGAACCGGCGGCAAAACGGAGGACATGCAAAGACTAAAACCGTATCGTCCCGCCAAACACTATTCTGCGACTGGCAGAGACCGGGAAGTTGATGGTTCCGGGAACATCATTGGTGACCGTGGGATCACCAAAGCCTATGCCCGGCGCTCTGGGAGCACCGGCATCTTCCAGGAATGGATCGACGCTGGCGTAGTTGGGATGGTTGAAAACATTGACGAAGCTGGTGCGGAATTCAAAAGATGCGCGTTCGCTCAACTTGATTCGTTTACCCAAAGAGACGTTCGCGATGTTGCTGATGGCATCCTGCGTAATGTTGCGTGGAACATTGCCGAAGGGCGTGCCAAAAACGGTTTGGGCGGTTCCGCCGTTAACGATGAATCGCACTTGATTGTTCTGAATTATTGCCGGGTTCCCACTGTTGGGAGTGACCCCTGACCCGGTCCGATTGGCATCATTCATGCTGATCAAAGCAGTTGGGCTCACAGCGCCATTGCATACCGGAATCGTGGCGTCAATAGCGGGCGTCCCTGTACCAAATAAGCCGCACGCATCGCCGGCAAAGATGCCGACCGAGGTCAGGGGAGCACTTTGATTCCCAAAGAACGGACGGGCGGTATCTGTGCCAACAAAGGCGCCGATAAACCGTGCGTCAAAAAAATCGCCCGCTGCAGTAGTAGCCGCGATGCCAGATACCTGTGACGGCGTGTAACGCTGGCCAGACTCCAGGAAGTAATTGGCGGAGGCCACCCATCCTCCCAGTATGTGACCCATCACGCCATGCTGGTCTTTGAAGAATGGCACCTGTTCGGAAACCAGCACGCTAAAGGTATGCGGATAATCCAGACCGGAGAACGAGTATTCACCGCGATCAGGACTCACCGGGTTTTGCGGGAAAGCAACGGTGTTGCCGGCCAGTCCAGTACTGAAAATCTCGCTGACGTTGTCCAGCGTCCTGGAGTAAGTATAGCCAAGGCGCATGGTCAATTGTTTCAGCAGATTGTTGGCGCGAAATTCGACTTGAACTCCGTTGTAGTTGGAAAAACCGCTGTTGGTCCGTTGACGCAGAACTCCGGCGCCGCATTGGGTGCGGCCAACGTCAGTGCCTGCGCCCGGTCCAATTTGCTGGGTAGCCGGGCAGGGAGTGAGGCCAGGGGGAACAAACTGCGGAAATCTTGCCTGAAGATCGGCGATGAAGGGATTGCCATCCACGCTCTGAAATAGATCCCTTGCGTGGTTGCCGACATAACGGGCCTCAATGGCTGAGTTCTTTGTGACTTCGCGCTCTATTCCCAGACTCCAGGAATGTACCCGGTCTGGGCCAAAATTAGGAGCAATCGTAGTCTGATTTTGCGTGCGTGGATCAAAGACACCGGTCTGAAGTGAAGGCGCAAGTTGGGCACGGACGTTGGGGCCGGTCGGTAAAGCGGGCATGGGTTGTGCTGCGGCGTTCGTTCCGGTAAGGCTCTGCAAAAAGACTTCCGGCGCCGAAGTCGCGATGTTGAGGTAGATGTTGTAGAAAGGTGGATCGAAGAGGTAACGGTAACCGCCGCGAATTACGGTCTTGCCATTGCCGGTAATCCGGCCACCCCACTGCGGGGCGTAAGCAAATCCGATGCTGGGGCCAACGGTATCTTTTGGCGCGTTGATGCGTGGGTCGGTACGCACAGAGAGAGGCAAGGAATTGTTCCAGAACGCTGTGGCTGGATTGCTCTCGCGCTTCGTGGTGATGTCATTAAAGATGTTCGCGGGCTGCCCATAGTAAGTCCAGGTCAGTCCCAGATTCAAGGTGAGGCCCTGGCGAATTCTCCAGTCATCGCCGACATAGATGAAGGTGTCATATTCGCGGAAGTCGAGAGACGAAGGTCCCTGGGCCACGCGAACACGGTCAGGTGTGTTAGCGAAGAAGTGGTCCCAATCGGCAAAGCGAAACTGTCCATTAATGTTAGGAAGGAAGATGTTGGGGGAGCGCTGATAGGTGAAATTGACCCCGGCTTTTAACTGGTGTTTCCCATAAACGTAATTCCAGTTATCCTGCCCCTGCCAGGTATTCACGATGCGCTGCTGGGGAAGGTTGGTGGCGGGACCAAAGCCAAGATTGGTATTGGGATTGTTGAAGGTGATGTTTGCCGGCGCCTGAGAGAGCTGGTTGGCGCCGGGCAACGTGTTGCCGATGGTGTTGCCGCCAAACTCAACGTTCAGACGGCCGAACGAAGCACGCGCTTCATTCACCATGTGTGCGCCGAAGTTGTGTGTCCAACTGGCAAGAATTGCCTGTCCCAGGGCCGGTTCATTGAAGGGATAACCGGCCGCGGCACCCTGGAGGCCGTCATCCAGATTGAAGAAAGTGTTGCGATTGTAGATGTAGCGTCCGACGATCGTATCGCTGCCTACCTGCCAATCCGAGCGGACATAGAAATCGTAGATGTGGTCTGGAGTGGAGAGAACACGCGTTACATTGCCGAATTGTGCTCCCGGGCACGCGGTAACAACTCCGGTGGTCGTGTTTGTGGCGACCGGATTTCCCCCCGTGACGCCAAAAGGACCGAACTTGCTCAATGCCGTGACTGCCTGAGCGCCAGCGCCGGTTGGGAAACAAGCAGCAAGGGCGGTCAGACCGGCTGGAGTAGGAGTGATGCCACCGCTGGAAAAAGGGTTATTTACTGTGATGATCTCATCATTAAAGCCACCGGACATGAATAACTTGTTCTTAATCCACGGGCCACCAATCTGGAAGCCGGTGAACTCGTCATTCAAGCGCGGCGGATGATGAAGCCGGTTGCCGGCAGGATCGGTATCAAAATTCTTTTGGAAATTGGTCATGGCGTTGAGGACTGAGTTGTTCTCATTGCCGTAGATGCTGCCATGCCAGGCGTTGCCGCCGTTCTTTGTAATGACGTTCACGACTGAGCCGGCATTGCGGCCATACTCGGGCCCGAACTGGTTCGTGACCAGCACATATTGGCTGACCCACTCAATATCAGAGACAAAAACTCCCGGCCCGGCCACGCTATTGTCATTATTGTTCTGACCATCAATCTGCTGGTCATTGTTCCGACCGCGAAGGCCGTTCACTGAAAACCCAGTTCCTCCGTTTACGTTGGAAAAATTGTTGTCGCGACTAGCGCCAACGCCGGGAACAAACAGTGCCAGGTTGTCCAGACCTTCATTCTCCTGTACGCCAGGCATAGTGGTCAGGACGGCGCTGGTGAATGTGTTGGTGACCTGGGATTGAGTTGATTCAATCAATGGCGCTTCAGCCGTGACTTCCACCGTAGTGCTGGCTTCGCCGACGGTAAGCTTGACAACGTTGACGCTGCTATCGCGGCCAGCTACGACTACAACGCCATTCTGCACAACGGTTTGAAATCCTGGAGCCGTGATCTCAAGTTTGTAGTCGCCGGCCGGAATCAGACTGAAACGGAAAACACCCTCATTGTTGGTTGTGGTTTTCAATACAGCGCCCGTGTCAGAGTTAGTTGCTTTTACCGTGGCGCCGGGGATGACTGCACCATTGGGGTCAGCCGCGGTCCCAGAAATTGATCCTTTTAAAACCTGCCCCATCGTTGCTACGCAACTTGTGAGTGCCATAAAGACTATAAGTTGGACTACCCTGGTTCGCATTTTTGAATCTCCCCATCATTCGAAAATAGAAATCTTGCCGCACCGCTCCGTGAGAGCGGCAATTACCCCTTCGATAAAATCGTGCAGTTTGCCTGAATTTATTGCCGGGCGGATCTTCCCTGATGGGCTTGCTAGGCCGGACCGAAGAAGTCAGCCTCTCGTTCTTTGCAGAGTAGTTACTACTGAGTAACTCTGGCAATACGGCATGAGGTGGGGGGCCAGGGTCGGCCATGAACCGTCCGAAGACACCGCATTAAGCAGCAGGTGTAGATTCAACTTTCAGACTAGAGTTTGAGGGTTATCAGGCTGGATGTAGGTTTTGCCTTCCGCTCACTCCGGTTCTAGCAAACACTTTATTTTCTTATGCTTACAAAGCTTGTCAACTAAACCATCCGAAGGATTGTTTCAGCGATCATTTGAAAGACCCCAACGAGGCGTTGTCGATGGCCTCGGGGATACATGATCGAGGACAGCCGCGTTTTGCGCGCCTGATCGGTGCTGGACCACTGATTTGCTCGGAGCAAAGCGCAAGAATCAAGCAACGAGATCAACAAACAGACCCAGCTAACAAATCGAGGTTGAATGGGTCTAAAAGAGGTTTGTCCCACAAAGAGTACTATTAGCAAGCGCGGGAATATTGCACTGAACGTTCATCGCAAAGCCTGTGAGAGCAAAGAGTTTTGTCCAACGAGTTTAAGGAGCAACCAAGTGACCGCAATACGCAGCATTCTGGCAATTGTGATTGGTTTCATGTCATTGAGCGCCGTTTCGCAGACCGCTGAAGAACTGGTAACGAAAAACCTGCAAGCCAAGGGCGGAGTGGACAAGATCAAGGCGATCAAGTCTGTCCGCATGACCGGTAATTTTGATAACGGAGGATTTAAAGCCACTGTGGGCGAGTGGAGCAAGCGCCCGGAGATGGTTAAGGAAACATTTTCATTGCAGGGAATGACGCAGATACAGGCATATGACGGCTCCAGCGGGTGGCAGATTTCCCCGTTCGGCGGCCGCAAAGACCCGGAAATCCTGGGCGAGGATGACGTTCGCGGGCTGGCCGAAGACGCCGATTTTGACGGGCCGCTGGTGGATGCGCAGGCAAAAGGCAACAAGATCGAGTACATGGGGCATGATCAAGTGGACGGTGACGACGCTTACAAACTGAAAGTCACGCTGAAAAATGGCGATATCTTTTACTACTACCTTGACCCTGACACATTCATCGAAATCCAGATAGAAAAGCAGCAGTTCATCCGGGGTTCAGTCCGTGAGAGCGTCACCGCCCTTGGATCATACAAGCCGGTGAATGGCGTGATGTATCCGTTTTTCATTGAGAGCGGGCCAAAGAACAATCCGGACCAGCGCGGCAAAATCACTGTAACCAAGATGGAAGCGAATGTGCCCATTGAGGACAGCGAATTCAAGATGCCGACCGGGCCAGCAACTCCGGCCGCAGCCAAGCCAACGCCGAAATAATGAGCGCCGACAACCACCTTACCTGGACCCTGAGAGGAATTTAATAATGACGATTGCTTGCCTGCCTTTCCCCCGTGTGCGCACGACCGCTGTTCTTGCCCTGCTTTTTGCCCTCTGTCTGGTAGCTTTGGCACAAGCGCCTGCTGCAGTGAAATACGATTCCGGAACCATCTCCGGATTGACAGCAAGAAACATTGGCTCAGCCACCATGGGAGGACGCATTGCCGCTGTTGACGCAGTGGATGAAAACGGCAAGATCACCGTGTTTGTCGGGTCTGCCAGCGGCGGCGTATGGAAATCCATCAACGGCGCCACCACATTTAAGCCAGTCTTTGACCGTGAGCCGGCACAATCGATTGGCGCTGTGACGATCGATCCTTCAAACCACAAAATTGTCTGGGTGGGAACGGGCGAAAGCTGGACCAGAAACAGCGTCTCCATTGGCAATGGAATTTATAAGTCAACCGATAGCGGAGAGAACTGGACCAACGTGGGATTGAAAGACTCGGAGCGCATTGCCCGTATCCTGGTTGATCCCAAGGACAGCAACACTGTTTATGCCTGCGCCACGGGCCATTTGTGGAATGACAGCGACGAGCGCGGCGTCTATAAGACCACGGACGGCGGCACAACCTGGAAGAAAGTTCTGGCCGGCGCCAATGGCTCAACCGGATGCGGCATGCTGGCAACAAACTCGCAGGAACCCAAAACGATCTTTGCTTCCATGTGGGATTTTCGTCGCCAGGGATGGACGTTCCGCTCGGGGGGGCCAGGCAGCGGACTGTTCAAGAGCACAGATGGCGGAGATCACTGGGCGGAAATTGCACCCAGCAACAGCCAGGGACTGCCTGAGAAGCCGTATGGACGAATTGCGGTGGCCGTGGCACCTTCCAAGCCCAACGTCATTTACGCGATGGTCGAATCCAAGCAGAGCGCGCTGTATCGCTCTGATGACGCGGGCAAAAGCTGGAAAAAACTGGATGCCAGCCAGTTCATGGTATGGCGGCCGTTTTACTTTGCCAATCTGATTGTCGATCCCAAGAATGAAAACAAACTTTTCAAAGTTGACCTGTTGCTGCTGGTCAGCGTGGATGGCGGTCGCAGTTTCAGTTCTACGGCCAACACCCATGGCGACAATCACACTGTGTGGATTAACCCAAACAACACCAACCAGATATATGCCGGTGACGACGGAGGCTTCTGGAGCAGCGTGGACGGCGGAACACGCTGGTCGCGCGCCTGGAACCTGCCGACGGCGCAGTTCTACCACGTAAGCGTGGACAACGCGAGCCCCTATCACGTATACGGCGGTCTGCAGGACAATAGCGTCTGGGTGGGTGATTCATCGTATCCCGGCGGTGTCTCGAATTCGCGCTGGGAGAACGTTTACGGTGGCGATGGCTTCTGGGTATTTGAAGATCCGGCTGATCCGGATTACATCTACGCTGAATCACAGGGCGGAGAGATCGCCAGAGTCAACCGGCATACGTTGAGCGGCCGCAACATCAAGCCGCAACCGCAATACAACGAGAAGAAACTCCACTTCAATTGGAATACGCCCATCCATTTGAGCCCGAACGAGAAAGGAACTATTTACGTTGGCGCTCAGTTCCTTTTCCGATCCCGCGATCATGGCCAGTCATGGGAGCGCATCTCTCCAGACCTTTCCACCAACGATCCGGAAAAACAGAAGCAGGAGGAATCCGGCGGCATCACCGTGGACAATTCTGCGGCGGAAATGCACACATCGATTTATTCGATTAGTGAGTCGCCAAAGAACGGGCAACTGATTTGGGCAGGCACGGACGACGGCAATCTGCAGATGACACGCGATGGCGGTAAACATTGGACCAATGTAGTGGATAAGGTCCCGAATCTGGGCAAGAATTCCTGGGTTTCCACGGTGATTGCCAGTCGCTTCAATGAGGGCACGGCATACGCTACTTTCGATCGCCATACCTTTGGCGATATGAAACCCTATCTTTATAAGACAACGGACTTCGGCGCCACGTGGACTCCGCTGGTAGGCGACGCAAGCGGCGTCACCGGTTATGCACACGTCATTACCGAAGACACTGTTGATTCCAACCTGCTCTTTCTGGGGACCGAGTTTGGCTTGTGGATTTCCATTGACAGCGGCAAGCAATGGGCGCAATACAAAGGCAGCGGCTTCCCGTCTGTCGCGGTGCGTGACATTGTGGTCCATCCGCGTGAGTCTGACCTGGTGCTGGCCACGCATGGACGCGGCATCTGGATCATTGATGACATCTCATCGCTGCGTTCACTCACCCCTGACCTGATGGCCAAGGACGCGGTGCTGCTGGATTCAACCAGCATTCAATACCTGAATTCCGGCGGTGGCTGGGCGGAAGGCGATGCCACATTTTCTGGCCCCAGCCGCACACAAGACGCCTTTATCACGTACTACCAGAAAGGCAGACACATCTTCGGCGACATGAAAATTGAGATCATCGATCCTGAAGGCAAAGTGGTGGATACGATCGCGGGCAGCAAACACCGGGGCCTGAATCGGGCGACATGGTCAATGCGGTTGAAGCCGCCGACTGTGCCTCCGGCAGCCAGTGCCGCATTTGGCGCGGCAACGGGACCGCGCGTCCTGCCCGGAACTTACACTGTGAAAATGACCAAGGGCGACAAAGTTTACACCTCAAAGCTTAAACTGGTGCTGGACCCACGAGCCACTTACAACGAACAGGACCGCCGGCAGCAATTTGATCTGGCCATGAAGCTGTACAAGATGATGGGTCAGATGAGCTTCGCGGTGGACTCCATGGTAAATCTGCGCGACACGGCAACCGCGCGCGCCGCCAAATTACCCGCGAAGGATGCTTTGCACGCCAGCGTCCAGCACTTGGCGCAACAGGTGGATGCGTTGCGCTCTAAGATTGTGGCTACCAAGGAAGGTGGCGCTATCACGGGTGAAGAGCGCATTCGCGAATACCTGACCAGTGTCTATGGCGACGTAAACAATTACGACGGCAAGCCCACTAACTCACAGGCCGAACGCACCGATGCACTGGGCCATGAACTGGAAGACGTGATTAAAGAACTGGACCAACTGACAGCCAAGCAGTTGCCTGCGATCAATTCCGCGCTGCAGAAGAAGAAGCTTGAGCCGATTCAGCCTCTTACTCAGGAGCAATGGGAGAAGATGCACCAGGGTGATGGCGGCTCACAGCCCGGAATGATGGGAATGCGAGAGCGCGATTAGCGGGCCATAAGGAGGAGTTCCGGCACGGAACTCCTCTGTTGAACGCAAAACTGATTAGCGAACGCAACGCAAGTTGCCATTCTCATTGACTATACCGCCCCGGCAATCATCCCAGTCATGCAGTTCGCTCCAGACCCAGCGTCCATCGCGGCTCTGGCACATGGCGCGCAGATTATCGCCACGAACATAGACGTTATGGCAGCTCTGCGCGTAG
>DASYKK010000322.1:0-19048 GCA_035995565.1 Candidatus Angelobacter sp. | reverse complement strand
GTGAGTGTAGATCGTGGTATCCGGCACCACCTCAATCAATTGCATCATGCCGCGGTCCTCATGCGTGAGGATGTGACAGTGCAATACGAACTGGCCGGGAAAATCAACGAACCGGCTGCGCATCCGGAAATATCCAGGGATCGTGACCGGATTTCCGCTTTTGTCTTTGTCGTCACGGGCCGCAGGAATCGCAAATGTGTCCCACCAGACAAAGTCTTTTTGCGGAGAATTGCACGCCTTCCATGTTTCAGGCTTGTTGGGGTCGGCGTAACACGGATTCGTGGGGTCCTTGGCTGCAGCGCTCTGCGGCTGGAAGACCTCGATGATCTGAAACGGATTCACGTGGATGTGGAAGGGATGTTCCTTGGTGGCATCCAGATTGGATACTTTCCATTCTTCCGAGGAGTTCAGGAGCATGGACTGGTTAAAGTCATGATCGTTGAATTGTTTGCCGTTGATTTCCAGCTTGCCAGCATTGTCCTGGAAGACGAGTTCACGCCGGACAAAGATATCGCTTGCGGGGATGTCGGCCAGGAACAGCGGGAACGTGGGATAGTCTTGTTCGTTAGCGATGAACGGCATGGCTGGACTGATGGCGTTGTCCTTCACTAACACGGTCAACAGGGTTTCTGTTTGCGGATTACAGCCATTACGGCAAAGCCCCGCCTGGACTTTGAGGTCATATGTGCCTGCAGCAGAGGGCGCCTGCACCAATAGGTCGGCACGGTTCGCGGGAGCAAGGTTGAACTGGTTGTCTTCTTTGGTGCCCGAATAATTGGTGTAGTTAAATTGAACGCCGTCCTGCGCTAACTGCTTCCAGTGAACGCACGTTGTGGTTGGCGTGCCGCTGCACGATGTTGAGGCCCCGCGTGCGACAAAACCCTGAAAGAGCGCTGCATCCCGCTCTGCCCCGTTTACCAGACGCCAGAGTTGCACCTGGTTCGGCTGCATCGTTATCACAGGTGCAAGCCGGCCATTGACTGACAGCAGAGGTACGGCGCGGCTGCCGGGTCCCTTGCCCGGGACGGTAAGATTCAGCACAGTGGTTAGCTGTTGAATGACAAGCACCTGCTCCTGGAATTTCCAGTTGGGATTGGACTTGTAGTACTTGTTCAGATCGTCATCGTACTTGCCTTCGATGATGAACGCGCCGGTCATGCCATTGGCCACATTGAGCGCCGTCGATCCGTGTTTGTGCGCGTGGTACCAGTGCGTCCCCGGGGCTTGTCCCATCTTCACTTTGGCCGGGTCATAAGCGGGAACCTTGAAGCAGTAGGGAAAAAATCCAATCTGGTATTGCGGCCACAATCTATTATCGATCTCCTTCTTATTGACCGGCGAGAGCTGCATGTTAGCGGGCAGGACCGGCGGGCCGCCCTTAGGAGGAGACTGCCCCTTATAGGGCGCCGAGTTGTCATAGTTTGTCACGAGCTGTCTCTGCAGGCCCTGCCACGGGGTTGGCATCTCTGTCCAATAGGTTGGCGGACCAGTTTTCTCACACGCAGTGAAGAAGTCATTGATGGCCGTCTGACCGTCAGGGGTTAGAGCCCCCTGGGCAGGGCGGATGAAAAGCAGCACATTGTCACCAGTGGTATTGGGAGTGGTGTGCGTGCCGTGGAAGTGGACATTTACGGTGCTGGATCCATGCAGGCAGTTCGGCATCGTGTCGCCGTTCAGGTTTGACGATTTGCCCCCTGAACCGGCAAAGGTGATATCGCAGCCGTTGGCCTGATCGGTATCGCCACGGTCGAGCGAGTTGATGAAATGCTTGGTGTTGATCAGATTCTCAAATTGGATCTCAATCCAGTCACCCACCTTGGCCCGAAATGTCGGGCCTGGGATGGGATCGCTTTTGGAAAAAAGCGGGTCTTCCGGACCAGGCTTCAACAGGCTGCGACCGTGGAAATATCTCATGGGCTGCGTCGCGCAGCGTGGAGTGGTTCCCGTGTCCCACATCACTCGGGTATTGTTATCACTCAGCAGAAGTAAAGCTTTTAGCCGTCCGCCTTCGCTCTTGATCTCCGGCACGGTGAGAAGCCCCTGGCCTGCCAGGGGACTGGGGCAATTAACGATCTGCGGTCCCTGTGCCGTGGCGCGAGGAGCGGAGACGAGGAGCAGTAGAAGCCCGCAGCCAGCAAGCAAAGCGTTGATCATATTTTTCATGTGCGCTCGAACTCCCCGCTGGCGGCCGCGCTCATTCCTCTTGTCGTCGTGAGTGTAGTCGACGTCTACATCCTGACACTTTGTCATTACGCATTTCCTTTCTTGCGGCGTTCTGCACGGAGATCGCCTTGAATGGGACAGAGTCTTGTGTGCGACATCATTCCGCGGGTCATTTGCTGGGTGGGGCTGCTGGCGGCGCTATGACCTGGATTGTGCCTTTTATGTCCGGATGCAGAGAGCAGAAGTAGTCGATGTTCCCCGCCGCAGTGGGGCTAAATGCGCTGGAAGTAGAGTTGGGCGCAATCTGATTCGGCATAAAAAAAGAAGTATTTCCTGCCACGCCCGGCCAATGCGGTACAGAATCATTGTTGGCCCACACAATGTTGTCTCCTGGCTGGACTTTCGGCAGTGGATTCGGACTAAAGTTCGCATTCGGTGGTTTGGTTACGTTTGGATTGATATTGATGAGCCATTGAAAAGGCATGTTGCGAATTCCTCCTTGCAATCGTTCCAACCGCGTTGGAAATATGAAACATCAGTCTCCGTTTATGAAGAGCAGGCTTCAAAGCGCACCTCTTCCATGCGGAGTGCTTCACAAATATCCCTCGCTCCCGCGCAAAGACACGCCTGCGGGAGTTGCTTCTGATTCTGTTTGTTTTCTCCAAACCTGGGACTAGGTTCAGTGGAATCCACCTA
Source organism: Candidatus Angelobacter sp. (assembly GCA_035995565.1). Taxonomy (GTDB): domain Bacteria; phylum Acidobacteriota; class Terriglobia; order Terriglobales; family Acidobacteriaceae; genus Angelobacter. The sequence continues at coordinate 16,189 of DASYKK010000322.1, read as the reverse complement.
ACTGCAATTGAGGTGCGGTGGAGCAATGACGAAAGTCGATTCCGGAAGCTGAACAATTGGAAGAAGACTACCTCTCGACTTGCTTTGCCGTCAATGGAAGAGTGGCACAAATAATCAAAATAGTTAGAGTGCTTACACTCTACCCGCTGCCAGTAAGAAAAGGAGTGCACAGCACAATCTCTAACACTGCTTAAGCAACGACATGTCGAAGAGTATTCATTGGAAAACTTATATCTATCGGCCTCGTCTTATGCCAACTGTTCCAATTTGGGAAGGGACTAAGATTTATTACGAGTCTTAACATTGCGGATATCAAGAAGTAATGTAAGCTGCAAAAAGTAATTGGAAGATACTTGTTATTCTGACGCAATACAAACTACTTCAGGTCAAGGCCAGCCTTTTGTCGCTCGCAAGAAAATGGAATTGCCGCAAGTTCAGATATGCCGGAAGAAATGGTCGTTCTTACATCTTTGGCAGCTTCAAGGTTCCAAACGCAAACGGTTTTTTTTGTTCTGTCAGTCCATCGAGATACTTGCGCTGAGAGCCTGTCTCTTCATCCATATATTCATCTTCATCGAAGTATCAAAGGTGTGTAACTGAACCGAGAAAGAGAGGCAGCGTGCAGCCGGCAAAGACCATGCCCAAAGTGAACGTATCTGGAGCGAGCATTGATCAACTGAAGCAGGAGCTGAGCGGTTACGTGTTGCAGCCGGGGACACCGGCGTACGCATCCGCCGTACAGATTGACAACGGGCGGGTGCAGCAACAGCCGACGATCATCGTTCAAGCCAGCGGCGAAAGAGATGTCGTTACCGCGTTACATTTCGCGCAGAAGGAAGGGCTGAGACTCACGGTGCTGGGTGGAGGACATAGCGCAACTATACGAAGATGTGGCGAAAGTCAAAACCTTTGCCCGTGGCACCATCTTGGCGATGATCACGCCTTCCACTCCCGACCATGATGCATTCCAAGTCACCGATTCGCAACAAGCCGAAAAGTCATTCAGCGAGTTTCGAGACTTCTACAAATTTGCTTTGCAAACGGATGAGGCTGGAGTCAACCGTATCATGCAATTGAATCGGGACGGCTCTTCCTTCTATGAGAAGTTGGCCGTGCTTGATGCAGGCGTTCTGGTGTTCTTTTTAAATTTTGTGATTGCCCGATCCCAGAACATGCACATTTCCGAAGCGGCATTCTGGTGGCTGTTTTGCCCGGCTGAAGGGTTGTTGCTGCTATCGATTTACCTCAGCGGAACAAGCATCATTCATTACCATCAAGCCAACCTTCTTGCCGCCTTCTGACCGCGGGACGCTTGGTGGCAATCAGGTGGGATTCTTAAGGGTTTCAGCTTAGTACAAACCACCGTCCTACTCTCATCGCCGGCAGTGCGCAGCCTGGCAATCTCCATCGCACGGTTGAAGCTGCCTCGCTCCTGCACACCCGTGCGGGTGCCCTTCACTCGGTAGCCGCAAGGCGTTCCCGACCAATGCTGCTGGCTGGAGCCCCTCACCCGGGTACCAGGATTCGCAGAGTCTAACTTGGCCTCGTTGCATCCTGTAGTTGGCACCAATCCTTGATTTCCCCAGGCGTTACGCGCTGCCGACAGGGCAGCCGCTCCCACTTCATTTCTCGACACTTCAGGCGCAAAAACGCCGAATACAGGGCACTTACCCTGCTACTGGGACAGGGGTTGGCGCCGATCTGCACGTTTTCAACTTTTATTATTTGGCCGTTTTGGCCTCTCACCCGCATAAACATTGGCTGGAAGCGTTTGGGCCGGGGAGTTTTGCGCCTTCTGCCCCCCTTTTTATAGGCACCTGCAACCCCCCCTCGGATCGCTACCACTTTTCCCTGGGAAGAAGCACATTCGGGGTGCGCCACAGCGCCCTCCATTAGCGCTCAAGAATCGCCGGGCCTTCGCCGATCCAAGGAACGGTCTGAGGGACGGGAGGCAGGCTTCGGGCTACCCGGCTAAGACAGCCCGGTCGACAGGGTTCCGACCGGATCAGCAGTTCCGTGGGAAAGCAGCCGGAGCAACGGATGGTGGAGTTAATGCAAGAACGACGAATCAATTGCGTCACGGAGAAAGAGGCCTGAAAAAAGGGAAAGGCCCTAGGGACTTAATGATCGATTCTGAGTTGATTGAAGGGCAGGCATGCCCGAAAGGCGGGCTGCTCGGGGGTATGAGAGATAGATTCTCTGAGCTGCAGACTGTCTGGCGGTGGAGGCAGTGATTGGCGAACCCGTCTCTGCCTCAAATTCCCGTTAACAAGGAAAATTACAGGGAATTTTTGCTTTTCTGAATAGGTCTGATCACACTATCCCCTCGTAAAGACTGGAGTAAATGACTTGCAGCCTGAAATCGTAACAGGGACTGAGCAGGGAAATAACAGGAGAGATAACAGGGAAAATACGTCAAGGAACAGATACGAGCCTTGGCCTCGGCTTAATGCTTCTCGGAGAGCTGAAGTGCGCCATGGAAAACACCCTTACGGCCGGTAGATCCAGGTCTGCGCTGTTCCCTGATCGTTGTTCGCATACCGTCCCAAACTTGTAAAATACTCGCACGGTCGTTTTTGTGCCTTGCCCAGTGAAGCTGCATAAACCTGCCAAGCGCCCTCTTGTTTTTGCATCGAGAAGGAGATGCCGGGGCCATCCAGAGATTGAGAGGAACCACCTGCGCTGCTCCATCCTTCAGTCCACCTCTGCCACCCAGTAGCGGCTCCGACGGTGGGGAATGACCGGGTCGCCTGTGCGTCAATGTGCAGCACCGCACGATCCTCAATACCATTCAATTTGCGAGTCGTTGTGTAAACCCGACTCGGTCTGCTGGCTGACCTGCTCCGCAATGAGACCCGCTCGTGACAATGCAACCATTAGCGGAGAAGACGAAATGAAGTGTCGTCTCGAAGACGTCATGAGTCTTTCCTGATTTGTTGCGTAACTTGGCCCAACTTGCCATTTTTTCGAGCAAATATGGTTCTATGGCTAGGTCTTAAGCCAAGCGACAATCTCCATGGGATGACGCAAAAGACATTTGAAAGCGTGACAGTTATGCCACTGCGAGGCTGTCGCGATTGCAACGGCTTCCGCAACCTTTCCTTTCGCAGCGAGAGCTTTTGCAAATTTCATCATCGCCACCCTCCTCCATCTTTCGATCAAGGTTTTTTCAGAATCTTCCGGCTCGCCAGGTTCCTGAGGCGGGCCTTCATAGATGATGGGATAAGCAATAAAGTCAGAATACTTGTGGACAATTATTTAGAGCTTCTAACGGTCGGTAAAATCTTCAATACCATTCTCGGCATCGGGCTGTTTCAAATGAAGCATGATGTCCGTCCCGCAACCTGCCTTCTCTACCTCCCCGAGCGTATAGGTGCCATCGCCAGTGGACTCCCATTGGGTGGCGCCGGTTTCGCCGGCGCGCCGGGTAATGATTGTTACCTTGTCCGCCACCATGAATACGGAATAGAAACCAACCCCAAATTGTCCGATTGACTCCGCAACCAATTCTGCAGACTGCGATTCCTTCACGCGTTTCCGCAACTCCTGCGTTCCCGACCTCGCAATGGTCCCAATATGCTCGATTAGCTCCTGACGGCTCATCCCAATGCCCGTATCACTAACGGTCAAGATACTGCCGAGGCTCTCCGGCTTGAGTCTGATCTCGTACTTGTGATCATTTGGAATCAGCTCAGACTTGGTCAAGGCTTCGAAGCGCAGCCTGTCGAGAGCGTCGGAAGCGTTGGAAATCAGCCCCCTCAGAAATATCTCTCTTTGCGTGTAGAGAGAATGGATCATCAGGTGCAGAAGCTGTGTAGTCTCAGCTTGAAATTGGAAAGATTCCATAGAATTTGCGGTTGGACACAAATCTTTCTCCTGGAAAAGTTGTTGTAATAGCCAAAGTGAGCTAGCCATGACTAAGAAGGCCGACTGTAAAAGGCCGGATGTAATATGTTAACAGGTTGTCTGATCGCTGGGCACGCTTAAGGACCAGATTGGGGAAGGGCCTGCGATCATGCTTTGTAAACTTGTCCCTCGGACATCGGGTCTATGATGAACCGTCGTAGCCTATATGCGTTGTGTGCGTTGTTCGCACTTGCTCAGGGATGTAACGATGCTGCACGAACCGGCGCTACGCCGGACATCAAAATGCTATCGGTTGCAAACGCATCTGGTTTGACTTTGCGCGTCGCCGACGAGCACGCTGCTCCGGCACTATGGTTGAGTATTCCCGGCCAGCCCTCTGGCCATGATGCCGTATTCATCCTTCTTCCGGAGCACGTCACCGTCCGCAAACACAATACGAATGAGGTCGAACACTTGTACCTATGGCGTAGCGGACAGGCTGGCTCACGTTCGAACTGGGTCCGCATCGGTAACAGTCTCCAGTACACAACCGATTTTCAATCCGGCATACATTTGCTGGCTAGAGCCACCCTTGAGCCGGACGGAGTCCTTTACCACTACGAGTTCTATAACGGGTCAGATATCGATCTCGATTCCGTACAGACGATTACCGATCCACGAATGCTCTCACCCATGCTGCACGACGTGCGACTCGAACGAACTTATGTCCACAGCCCGCAAGGCTTTGTTTTGCTCGCCTCTGATACGCCCGAGCGTCTTACCATGCCTCTGAGCGACTGGCTGCCAAACCGCTATCGCATCTCCTACACCTGGCCGGTAAACAAGACCCGCAAAGAACGGCAGGAGGACGGAGTCACGTTCTATAACGCTTCCCATCGCACTGACGAACCCGTTATCGCGACAGTTTCCACTGATCATCACTGGATCATGGCAACGTTCTCTCGTCAGCCCGGGAATTTGTGGACTAATCCAGAGCTTACATGCCAGCACGCTGATCCTGACATTTCCGTTCCGCGTCACAAGACTGGAGTGATTGAGGAGAAGATGTTGTTGTTCCCTGGCACGCTCGATGATGTCCTCGGCAAAGTCCACCAACAGCAGTCAAGTCTGAACTAGTATGGCAAGAGGAGATTGATACTGCATGACGGGCAGCTTTGCGATTGATTCAGCTCCGCGTTGGTTTGAGCACCTTTCGAGTGTCAAAATGCCGTCACTCCGGCTGTTTTGTTTTCCTTATGCAGGCGGAAGCGCGGACGTGTACCGCAATTGGCAACGGTGGTTTCCTGAGGAGTTTGACATTTGCCTGGTGCATCTGCCCGGGCGCGGCACAAGTTTGGGGGAGCGGGGATTTACACGCATCATTCCTCTGGTGAAGGCGATCGCAGATCGCATCGACTCTGAGACCAGCGCTCCCTATGCTCTTTATGGGCACAGCATGGGAGCACTGATCTGCTTCGAACTGGCTCGTGAACTTTTTTGCAGGCATGGGTCTGGACCGCAGCATCTGTTTGTATCGGGTCGGAATGCCCCCAGTGGGCCGTAAAGAAAGCGCCAACATTCAATCTTCCAAACAAAGAGTTTATTGCCGAGTTGAAAAGGCTTAACGGCACTCCTCAGGAAGTCCTAGATAATCCTGAACTCATGGAGCTGTTCATGAATGTTGGTTGAAAAGGCGCTGATAGCCCAAAAAACCCCCGATTGCTTTCCGCTTGGCGCTTAGCTAGTGTTATGGACCGAATGACAGCCAAGAAGAAAGCCAACCTCCTTAGCGCTGCTGCTTCGGTCCTCGGGAAAGCCGGCGGACGAGCACGATCAAGAAAACTGAGCCCAGCTAGACGCAGTGAGATTGCCCGGATCGCGGGGCTTGCCCGAACCAAGAAACTCAGCAAGAGCGAGCGCAGCCGAATCGCGGCGCTGGGGGGAAAGGCATCACTTGGCAAACCCAAACACAAACGGAGAAAAACAAATGAGACGAAGTAGACAATCCGGCTCCATCACTCGGCGCCGCGGGTTCTGGGTATTGCGATACCGAGAGCGCGTCGCTGTGAACGGTGAAATCAGAACGGTGCAAAGGGCTGTGCGTCTGGCGCCGATAGACGCGGAACATCGGACCAAAGCGACCGTCCAGGACCTTGCAGAAGATCGGTTGCGTCCGATTCTCAGACGAGACGCAGCGATGGAGTTACCCACGACGCTGGGTGATTTCGTTGAACGTTGCTATCTTCCGCACATCGATGAGCAGAAAAAACCCAGTACCAGGCGCGGCTACCACCAAGTCTGGTCCGAGTACTTCAGTCCCCGCCCGCAGATCGCGAAAGCCTGGCTGCGTGACGTTCGAACTGTGCATGTGCAGGGATGGCTCCGGCTGATTGCCACTGAGCAGAGGGCTCATTGCCCAGAGCATCGCTTTCATACGGCGCAGTGCGTCAACTGCAAAGATCGCAAACTTTCAAAACCCACCCTCCAGCACATCAAGCATTTCCTCCCTGGAGTTTTTCGCTTTGCTGCCCAGCAAGGGTTCGTCAACGGGGTCGCCAATCCTGTACGGGAAGCCGAGATCCCGGCATGGGTTCCACCAGGTAAAGAAGTTGAGGGCTATTCACTGGAAGAAATCAACAGTCTAATGCGGGCTGTTTGGCGGTTCTGTTGCGGGGACAGCAATAGCGCTGTTTGCGTACAGCGGCCTGCGGGCTGGCGAAGTGAAGGGTCTGGAGTGGTCGGACTACATTCCAGCCGAGGACGACTCAGTTGGCCTGCTACACGTGCGGCGCAGCATCTGGAAAAACTTTGTGACCGACCCGAAAACTGAAAAGTCAAAGGCGCCGGTTCCGGTGATTCCTCAGCTCGCGCAACAGCTCGAAGCTCACCGCCGGCTCAATGGCAATCCCGCCAACGGGCCAATCCTCGCTACCGGCAAGGGAACGCCTCTTTCGCTCGACTGGTTGGCGAGTGCGCACGTCAAGCCTGTATTGAATCGCTGCGCAGTGTGCCGCGAGCCGAAGTCGAAGCACGGCAGATTCGTGGATCACCAATTCGAACGTGATGCCGCTTTGCCGCGGTGGAAAGGTTGGAAAGGGTTCCGCACTGCACTCGCTTCGAACTTGAACCGGCTCGGCGTCGACGATCACATCACGCAGAGAATATTGCGTCACTCGAACGTTGGGACGACGCAACGTCACTACATAAAAACCATCGACCAGGACTCTATTTTGGCAATGAGAAGGTTTTCGGACGCACTACCAGCGGACGAAAAAACCGTCTCAACTGAGAATTGTTCTCCAAGTGTGTACCAAAACGCCCAGAAAAAGGGCAAAGTAAAAAGCGGTCCGTTCCTGCAGTAAGCTGTAAGTTGTTTCCTATCTAAGATATGGCGGTGGAGGCAGGCACCAGCGAACCTGTCTCTGTCCAGAATTCCCGTTAACAGGGAAAAATAGAGGGAAAATGTTACTGCTTTCGATCCCCGAGGCATTGAATACCTCGATTTCATTGGCGTTTTGCGGTTTTTGTTTCGGAATGGAGCTAAATCGTAACAGGGAAGGATCAGGGAACAAACAGGGATTGGAACAGGGAAATAACACCAGCAGCGCCAACGCTGGTTTTGAGGCCGCTGTGACTGTGCGTGGCGGCTTTGTACAGATGAAGACGCGCCGCCAGCACGTCGGGAGCGAGGCTTGTGTCTCGAGACTGTGGGCAACTGCCCCGACTGCCCGACGCTGGTTTCACGGATTCGGTGCAAGTCGCTTCTACGTTCGTGCCCATCAAATGATTTGGATCCATGCCATTGCTTTCGCTCTGAGCACGTTTGATGTGGGTGAGTCCCTCGAAGGTCGGAATATCTGGAACCGACTGGCTCCACTCTGCCCCACATTTCGATGCCCTTTGGATCAATCAACACTGTGGCGTGCAGAGCGATATCCTGTTCTCTTCGGCCTCCGGTATGCAGGAGCCCATACTTTCGGATTGCCTGGGCGCCGGAATCAGAGAGAACGGTGAATTTTCGTGAAGCAACTTTATCCCATACGTCATGTGCGTGTCCCTGGTCGTCCACGCTGATGGGATGATTCTTATTTTTTCTTTTCTCCAGTTCTGCAGCGTGCGGCGCGAATCGGACTCGCCACGCCAGTGAATTGGCCCAGCTCTCCTCACGGGCCTGCCGGACAGCAGCGATCAAACATGTTCAAAGATAGATGATCTTGTTTGGTGCTCCATTGGGCGTGAGCATGGGTACGAAATCCGCGGCGGTTGTGGTTTTATGGTAGCCAATCCGCTTGCCCTGGAGATCAGCCAATGCGTAGGTCGGAAACGGGCGCAAATCACCGGTTGTCCACGAAGTAATAAGCGACCAACTCACTGCTCCAATCCGGTCGGGAAAACAGGACGGCATACTTGTCCTGTCGTTGTTTAGTGTGATGTTAGCAATGGCCAAATCGACTTGTGCGGATCGTGGTGCTTCAAATATCTGCTCCCACGAATATTCGTACGGGATCAACTTTAGTTCATCGAGGCCGTATTCTTGTTTAAGTGCTGACGCGCTCAGTTCGATGAGTTCACGATCGAAGCCCAGATATTGGCCGTTTCTTTCATAGCAGAAAAGACCATCTGACACATCATGGTGGATTGCATATGAGAGCGTCTTTAAATGACGAATACGGTCGACAGAGTCGTGGAAGAGCTCAATTTGGGAAGGCGATCTTGGGAGTTCCCCACGCCCTTTGCATGTCTGCTTTATGAGATCGCAGGCGACCTGCGCGATTATCGCGTGCCACTGTGCAAGAGTGCAACTCCCAAAATGCGCCCAGGCAGCGTTGAGCCACCCGACTATATTGCTCGGGCGCTGGCAATGACTTGGTCGTTTTGCGTGTGTAGCATCGATGACTCACATGGGCAGGTCAGCACAACTTCCGTGAGGGTATCATCCAGGAATATCTGAATTTCATTCTGGAATTCAGATGGGCACCAAGCGAGGTGTATCAGAGGCCTGGGCTAACGGAGTGAAAGGACTTGAAGTGTGGCGTGACTTGTTCGTGGAAGAACTGCGGCAGCGACTCGCCGGCAGCGGCCTCTCCGCTGCACTTGATCGCGCTGAATTACGGAATTGCCTTTAATTGAGCTGACAAATTGCGCTCTTCTTGCTCGAGCTTGATAATTTCCTCGGCCAGAGTTACCGATTCCACCGTATCGTCAATTCGCTTGCGCTGCTTGCGTATACGATCAAGTTCGGATTCTTTTCCTCTTTGTATGCGGTCAAGTTCGTCGGCTGGATCAAAGTCCTCGCTGTCAGGCGTGGGGCGCGGACGCTCCGGGGGGGCCCCGCCCAATGTCTGAAGCACAGTGGAGGCTTCTTCCTCCCATATGTGTATCTCGCCTGTCTGGCGCTTGACCTGCTCCGTTGTGACAGCACCTTCTTTCCTTTTTCGTTCCAGATAAACGGGGTCGATCATACCGAGAAGATCGGGACGATTTGCGGCATCGGGACGCCCGACCGACATGATCTCCTGATCCTTTTTTCCTCGGCGGTGCTGAAATTCGCTGACATAGGTATCCATAAATCCGAAAACGTGGGCAAGTTCGTGCGCCACTACGATGACCCTTGGCCCCACCAGGTGGTTCTGGGCCAGGCTGATGGTACCATGCACTGAATCGCCGGATGAAGGGTCCTTGTCTGGCCCGCGGACCTGGATCAGGAAAGTGTTGGGCGCATGTTGCGCGCCTTTGGCCAGATACTTAACGCTCGGCACGAGACGGAAGTTTACGCCTTTATACTCGCCCTGGGTGATTTTCACCTGCCACACGTTGCTGATCGCTTCTTCAATGCGGGGGATATCATCCGCGGCATGCTTGCGCCCCTCGGCATCGGAAAGCGCCAGATATTCGATCTCCAGGTTGGCGCGCACGGTAATGGACTGCCCGCTGCCGCTGACTGTAGCGACTTTGCGAATCGCTTCGCCGGCAAAGGATCCGCCCCAAAGCTGCTTTTCCGCCCTGTCCTGGCGCGCAAGCTTGTGAGCGTCCTGAGCGCCGCGTGCCAATGACTGGCGTTCGCGGTCGCCGGTAACCGACTGCACGAAAGCGTCCATGGAGTGATCGTATTGTGCGCGCAGCAGCTTCAATCGCGCTCGCACGCGCTTTAGCTGGTTCTCCAGCAGGCTCTTGTCGAGCTCCTGCATCGAGGGGACGGGGTAAAATTCCTGGTTAAGGTCCTCTGCCAGCCTGGCATATTTGAGGCTGTCGGCGCTGGATTTCCCCAAAGCTTCATAGGCCGCGGCCAGCATGGTTTCAATCCGCATCTTTTCGTCAGCCTGGTCTTTCCATTTGGGGCAGACGTGGATCGTTGGTCCATGCGACTTAACCAGGTTGGTAATCAGGCCCGCGACAAACAAAGCTGCGCCAACGATCAACCCCGCGGTACCGGCGCCAGCTAATGCGATGAGGCCTCCGATGAGGGCTCCCGCGCCCGCGCCAAGTCCGAGCCATTTCGGGCCGCTGTCTTCCGCCTCTCCGAAAGCGAGCCGCTGGCCGCAAGCCCGGTCGCACTTGAATTTGAATGAGTGGGATAAGCCTTGTCTGGCCTCCTCATAAAATTTCGCTGCATCGCCCCGGATCTGCGGCGTATCGGCCCCAAGATGCTTCTTGACCGTGGCCTGTGATGCATTGTTAATGCGAAGACCGCCAACCCCATTCCAACGTTCGGCGCGCGCGATGGCGACGCGGACCATCGGTTCAATTTCGCGGCAACTGCGCTCGAATGAATCCTCAGTAACAGGTATCTGTGGGAGCTCTCCCGTTCCGAGCTCCCGCACCAGCAATGCGAACGAGTCGGCATTGGCCAAAGCTTCGGCCGGGGAAAGAATCGCCTTCCCTCCAGCTTTTCCAAGCACCCGGTCGCCGCGATAAGCGCGGTCCAATATCTTCCCTTTGTTGAAGCCGCCGGAAGCGTCCTGGCTGGGGAAAATGGAATGCGCCAGCTCATGGACGAGTGTGTGGGCATTGCCTTTGATCTCACTTGTAAAAAAACCCGGACAATATACGAGCGAATCGCCTCTGCTGTATGCAAGCGAGCTATCGCAGGACTTGTCAGTGGCGTCATGGCATTCCATCTTGATTTCCCTTCCCGCTTGAGCGGAATCGGCATCGTGCCGTATGATCTGCAATCGCTCTATCACCCGCCGTGCCACGCCTGGATCTTTTGAATAGAAATGACGTTCGAGTGCGTTACCTGTTGCCTGATTTTGCTCAGGCTGGCTGATGAAGGTGGAGAGCTTCTTAATGCTTGCGTCCAGCCACTGGAGGGCCATGCGCACCGCGGGCTCGATTTTATTGTGTTGTTCCAGAGTGCAACCTGGCGGTCCCTGGGGTGCCTGGACCGTTACTGTGCTTTCATCCTTGCGCGCGAGCCGCGCCGGGCGCGCGGAGAAGCCCAACGGCATTCCCGACTGGATTTGGCGCTCGTTCGCCAGCGCCTCTTGCTCGGCAAGCTCCGAGGCTGAACCTGTCTCGGCGCGAAACCCGTTCTGCTGTTGCGCCACATGCGTAAGTTCGTGGGCAAGCAGGCTGCCTCCGGCCTGCGTGGCGGGCGCATATTGCCCGGAAGCGAAAACCACATGCTCACCCACGGTGTAAGCCTGCGCGTTCAGCTCCCGGGCGGAGCTTGCGGCCTTGCTGTCCGTGTGCACGCGCACCCCGCTGAAGTCGCGGCCGAACCTGGGCTCCATGAAAGCGAGTGCCCCGGAATCCAGCGGCTGCCCGGGTGAGCTGAGCACTTGCTGCACGGCGGACGATTTCGCCGGAGGCGCGGCGCCGGCCTGTTTGCGCTGGATCTGCCGCACCTCTTCCTCTTCACACTTCGCGCACTTGCGCTGCAAAGGCGCCGGTCCGTCTGCAGCTTTGCGCTGCATCTCCTCTTCGTCACAGTGGCTGCACTTGCGCTGGATCGGGAATGCGCCCACGGAAGAAACTGGCAGCGGCGGAAAGGAAATTGACGGTGCAGCCGCTTCTGCAACCCCGTTGATTGCCGCTGGAGGAAGATCCCCAAACCTTTCTCGCGGTTTCAAGGGAGCGCGTCCGGAGGCCAGAATGCGTCCGAAGGCGCGATTCCCCGCTCTCTGGAAGAGCGGCATCGCAGACACGCCATCGCGCCGCACTGCTGTTCTCTCCCTCGCGGGAGCATGTGCCGCCTCTGCTTGACGCTCTCCCATCCTTCTCCTTTAATGCGTGGGAATAAATTCCGTGCCTGCGGCCTGGCTGGAAGCGGCATCTGCCGCCCGCTTTACGATTGCCGCCTTGTAATGCTCGGCCTGGGCCCCGCTTCCGTTGTAGGCCTTGATGGCATTTGGCCAGCTCATTCCTGCTTTCTTTTTTTCAAACAGCCACAGGATGGCGAGATGGATCCAGAAGGCATAATCCACATTTTTTGCCGCGGGCGCGGAAAAGAGTTCATTGACGGCATCGTTGAAGCCCTGGGTTTGACCGGAGGCCACATATTCCCAAATAAACACCTCCCAGCTTCGGCCTGCCTTGTTTTTCAAAACCTGGAGACGAGATTCCTCAGCCGGCGAGCGGCTGGGCTTTGATTCGAGCTTGTTCTTCTCATTTTGCGCACCTGTTAAGTCTTTCCGGAGGTTGCCAAGGTTGTACTTGGTGACGAGCGCGGTCTGTTCGCGTTCCATGTAGGTCAACAGCGCCATGCCGGAAGAGTCGATGACCTGGCCCAGGTTGAAGCGGGTCATAACCGGGGTTCTGGGAGGAACTGACATGAATTCCCCGGCGGTGCCCAACTCGCTTTCCTCGAACAATTGCGCTTTGACGAGATTCGGGTCGAGCGCGTCTTTGCCCGTCAACCCATGGGCTGTGTTGGCCGCAGCCACTTCACGCGCAATGACTGCGTCAAACCGGTTAAACATCTGTTCCTGGATTTCCTTGCGGTTCAAAGTATCTCTGCGCCGCGTCAACAGGTCCTGCTGGCGCTTCTCCTCCGCGGCAAACATCTTCTGGGCTTTGGGGGTTTTAAAGTTTCCTTTTGTGGCTTCGAACGCGGCCAACTCATCCTCCCCCTTCTTCACCGTTTTGGCCTGTGATTTCACTCCCGCGCTGTAATGCGAGACTCCGGCCACCGCGATAGAAGCAGGCTGCAAAATCCGCTGTGGGACCTTAAGCTTTTGTCCCGCGGCTTTGCCAGTCAAGACTGTTACTTCAATGTCGTGCTCGCTGCTCGCGTCCCACTTTTCCACCTTGACCTGATCACCGGAGGAAAGCGTGACGCTGCCAGAGGTGAAACTATCTATCACTTCAAAGGTCTGCCCCACCATCTCCGAAGCTGCGTCTTCCGGCTTGATCTTGAACTGGAGGCCCGGAGTGAAGCCGGGCGTGATAAAAGTTTTCTTTCCGGCAAGGGCTGCGTCTGCCGCACGGTCCGCCTGGTGCTCGAGATGAGAGCTGTTTCCGCCCCGGCCCGAGCGCGATTGCTGCACCACATGCGCGAGTTCATGTGCGATCAGGCGCTTACCGCGCTCCGAGTGAGGCGCATATTGGCCCCGCCCGAAGACAATGTGCCGCCCTGAAGCCGCCGCTTCAACGCCGCGGGGGACATTCTCCGGCGTATGTACGCGGACCGGAGTGAAGTCCTCATGAAACGCAGCCTCCATCCTTTTGCGCACACCCGCTTCGAGCGGGCGACCGCGGCCAGAAGCGTCCGAGTCGAGCAGGGCGCGCGTGGTGCGATTGCCGAGTTGGTGCTCTACGCCCGCAACCGGTCCATTCTTCGCCTGCCGGGCAGGCTTGGTGGCGCTCTTTTCCGTTTCACCTTTGCTCGACCTGGAAAGTTCACTCATCTTCTTTCTACCTTCCTAGCCCGATGTATGCCCAATGGCCGCCCTGTGGTTTGCCGGCAAAGGCGCCACTCCGGCGAAAGCCATGCGGCTGTATGGATCAAGAGAACATCTAGCGGGACTGGATTGATGCGTTCCATCGTTCGTTTTTCTTTTCGTCAATGTTCACCGCATAACTTTAAGCCTGGGTCAGTGCAAGCGCCGCTGGCTTGGAGAAGTCATTTGATTTCGAAGCGTAAGGTGCGTTGTCGTACCATGCGGTTCTACGCGGTTACCGTCTTTGCGATGTTCAAGCAAGATCAGGATCAAGCGATTCACGTGCAGTCGTCCAACAAAGCCAGTGTTGTTCTGAGCCCGGTCATGGTTTGCCCTTTCCTGGACTAACCTGGCCCTGCATCCCGCCCTGCACCCCAATCTGAGGTGGAGGAGGTGTCGGGGTGAAAGTAGAGGTGGCGTAGAAGTCCGGGTTATCTTCAGGCTTGCTGAAATGCTTGTGCGGACCGACATCGAGCGAGCCGTGATGCAGATACGCCATTACCCGCTCGCCCACCACGGTGAGCGTCGTTTTGCCATTTCTGTGCATGCGCTCGACGCGCCACTGATAGCGTGCGGGGTTATTGGTGTTCTCCCTGCCCTTAGCAATAAGGGCTGCCTCGTCCGGAATCGACTCCGTGACAATCCGGGTGGCATTAGAAGCATCTGTGAAGGTAAATTCCAGATCGGTGCCCCCGGCTCTAGGTGTTCGTTTCGTCGTCATGCTCTTGGGTTTGAATCCCCTAAACTGCTTCTTGAACAGAGACAAGCCTTCATCGAGCGATGCAGGCTCATCAAACGTTTGAGACAAAGGTCTGATGCGGTCTACTTTCTGACCCTGTTGGTCGCGCTGTCGTCCCCCATCCTCGTGAACCAACTTTTTGGCAAGCTCCTGGCGCTGCTCTGCTGAAAGGTGCCCATAAAGCCTATCGATCTCAGGCCGAATTTCATCTACCGTGAACAGCCTGGTTCCAGGCCGCTGAAACATTGGCCCGGAAAGCGTGTCCACGGTTCCCGCGTTCGTAGCGATGGCATCGAGTTCCGGCACAATACGTTTCTCTTCGTTGCGAATTTCCTCATGGCGCGTGCGCTGCGCTGTCTTGTACGTTGCCAGCGCAGCTTCGTATTCCCTCTTGGCCTTTTTTCGGGCATCCCCTTTTAGCTTCGGATCGACCGGTGCCGGTTTTGCTGGCAAGGCTGGCAGGCTGGAGGTGAATGCGCCGATCTTTTCATCGTGCGTTGCCTGGCGTGCCTTTTGGCCCAACGCCGGGTCAGTTGTATATCCTTGCTCATGGGTTGGCGCCATCACCACTCCCTCGCCGCCGAAGGCTTCATCAATGAGTTCCACCATCTCCTTCGTCCGGCCAATGTCGCAGCCTTTGATATGAATTTTGGTCTTCACATCTACAACCGAGCTGACAGAATCAAGATTGCCCGGCCCACCCGCCCTTGGATGCAGCGCTTCGCGCAATTGCACGACCGACATTCTGCCGCTCCTATCAGTGGAATCGAGAGAAAAAGACAGTGTGCCATCCTCATTACCGTGCGAGACGATGTAGAGGTTGCCGATCGGGCGTGACACATTGGATGATATCCAGTGCAGCAGACCGGCAAGGCTGCGCTCTGTTTCCACAAATGTTGCATTTGGCAGGTGCGCACGGAAATATTTGGTTGCGAGCGCAAAGAAGGGGTTGGATACCCTGTTCCTCCTGTCCTTCGTGTCCTGGCCCATAATGAAGACGAAATCCTTGCGCGGTACGTCTGGACTGGGCTGGCGCTGCAGCCACGGCATTGGTGCGGCACTCTGCTGGACAACATGGGCCAGTTCGTGAGCCAGCAAGCCCGGCTGAAGACTGTTCTGGGCCAGAACAATGTGTTGACCCACGGTGTAGGCCAGAGCGTTCACGGCTCGCGCTGACCGCGCTGCTTCCCTGTCGCTATGTACGTTGACAAGGCTGAAATCCCGGCCAAAGCGCGGCTCCATGTGGGAACGGGTAGCAGCATCCAAAGGCTGTCCTGGCGAACTGAGCACCTTGTGGACGATAGGCGGAGCGACTTCCAGGCTGGTCCCAGCCTCTTTATACTGCGAAACATTGGTCGAGAGCGCCTCTCGATGCTCAGTGCCGGGAGCTGACATGCGCGTCACCTGAATTGCGATCCTATCTGCTTCCTGCTCATAACGATCCCTTGCCGGCCCTAAGATCAGTTTGGCCGGAATGGCACGCGGTGTCAGCATCCGACCGATGCGGTGATTTCCGGCCTGCTGAAAATATGTGGGTGTGGGTGCCCGGAGTGTTTTCGGACGAACGCGGCTTGTGGCTACATCTGTTGCGGTGGCATGCGCGGGACCCGAGCGGCGGTCTCTCATGGGTTCTCCTCTTCAGCGCACGGGAATAAATTCTGAAGTGCGCGCGTGGTGTGATTGCCGAGTTGGTGCTCTACGCCCGCAACCGGTCCATTCTTCG
>DASYKK010000321.1:0-5525 GCA_035995565.1 Candidatus Angelobacter sp. | reverse complement strand
GAATTGGCGGCGGCGATCTTTCTGTACCGCGCTTCAATCCCAAAGACGCGGACATGATCATCGTGACCAGCACGGTCACCTGGAAATCGACTGACGGTGGCAAGACCTGGATAGGCTTCCGCGGCGCTCCGGGCGGCGACGACTACCAGAATCTGTGGATCAATCCCAACAATCCGCAAACCATGATTATCGTCAGCGACCAAGGCGCCATCGTGACGGTGAACGGCGGCGAAACCTGGAGTTCCTGGTACAACCAGCCCACCGCGCAGATGTATCACGTCAATGCCGACAACGCCTTCCCCTATCGGCTCTGCAGCGGGCAGCAGGAAAGTGGTTCTGCGTGCATCTCAAGCCGTGGGAACGATGGCGAAATCACTATGCGCGAATGGCACCCGGTGGCGGCGGAAGAATACGGTTACGTCGTTCCAGACCCCCTCGATCCCGACGTAGTTTATGGCGGCAAGCTCTCGCGCTATGACCGGCGCACCAACCAGGCGCAGAACGTTGCGCCAAAACCTTTTCGCGCACCGGACTACCGCATGCTGCGCACTGAGCCCATCGTGTTCTCGCCGATCAACCCGCACATTCTTTATTTCGCCACCAACACTTTGTGGAAGACGATGAACGCGGGACAGAGCTGGCAGCAGATTTCGCCTGACCTCACTCGCCCCACGTTTGAGATTCCCGCGAGTATCGGCAAATATCGCAATGAAGAAACTGCCAAGCCCACGCCACGCGGCGTGATTTACGCAGTGGCGCCTTCACCCCTGGATATCAACCGCATATGGGCTGGCACGGACGACGGCCGCATCCATCTCACCACCGACGGCGGTGCAAAATGGAACGAAGTCACTCCGCCAACGATGACGCCGTTCCAAAAAGTGTCGATCATTGAAGCCAGCCACTTTGACCCGCAGACGGCATATGCGGCCATCAACACGCTTCGCCTTGACGATCTGCGTCCACACATTCTACGCACTCGCGATTCCGGCAAGACGTGGAGTGAAACCGTCAATGGCATTCCCGCCAACGAAAACGTGAATGCCGTGCGAGAAGATCCTGTCCGCCGAGGCATGCTCTTTGCTGCCACGGAGCGCGCGGTCTATGTTTCGTTTGATGACGGTGACCACTGGCAGTCTCTGCGGCTCAACATGGCAGCGAGCTCCGTGCGTGACGTGATTATCAAAGGTGACGATCTGGCAGCAGCAACGCATGGCCGCGGCTTCTGGATTCTGGACGACATCACGCGGCTTCGCCAGCTCGACCAGAAAGTTACGTCGGCGGACGCATTTCTTTTTAAGCCGCAAACCGCCATCCGCGTCCGCTGGAACATGAATACTGACACGCCTCTGCCGCCGGACTTCCCTGCCGGGGAGAATCCGCCCGACGGAGCGGTTATCGACTATTACCTGCAATCACCATCTTCCGGTCCCGTAACACTTGAGATTAAAGATGCATCAGGCAAGACCATCCGCAAATATTCCAGTGCCGGTAAACCTGCGCCGCCAGATCCCATGCTCGCCATTCCCACTTATTGGGTGCGTCCGCCGCAGACTCTCTCCGCGGCAGCAGGCACCCATCGCTTCCTGTGGGACATGCACTATCCTGACGTGCCAGGCGTTGAGGCGGAATATCCTATTGCGGCAATTCCTCACAACACCGCGCCACAGCCAACCGGCCCGTGGGCAATGCCTGGGCAGTACACCGTTCTCCTGACGGCAAATGGCAAGACTTACTCTCAGCCGCTCAGCATTAAGATGGACCCGCGCGTCAAGACTTCGCCTGCCGGATTACAGCAGCAATTCAAGTTGTCGAATGATCTCTACGCGCAATTGCTCTCGCTCTCTCCTGCGGCGGAACAGGCCAGCGCATTACGAAAGCAACTGAAAGAGCTCCAGCCACGGGCCACCGGTGAAGCCCTGGCGACGATCAACGCACTTGATAAAAAGCTGGAAGCCCTTGCCGGTGGCGCAACCCGCCGGCCCGGCCCTGGCACGGAACCGCCGACTCTTGGCGGCCTGAAGACGAAGTTCCTTACGCTCTTCGGAGTTTTTCAGGAAGCTGACGTCGCTCCCAGCACGCAGGCTGCCGCTGCCGTTGCCGATCTGGAAAAGCAACTTCCGCCTTTAATGGAACGCTGGAAAGCGGTACAAGCGCAGGATGTCCCTGCTCTTAACCAGCAACTGAAAGGCGCGAACTTGCCTGAGTTGAAACTGGAAAGCGTGGTGCTGCCTGCACGAGCAACTGTGTCATCGAAGGACGAAGATTAGGGATGAAGATGGTCTCCAATCAATCTCCGCGCCTTCCGGAACACATCCAGAAACATTTTCTCTGTCAGCTTGCCGGTGAGGGTGTTTTGGAGTGAAGGATGGTACGAGCACAGCAGCGTGCGTCCGTTCAGCAGCTTGTACGTCTCACCATGGCCGAAGAGTATTCCGCTTTTTGATTTCAATTCGCCGCGGCGTTTCAGGTAGTTCAGGTATGCGTCGAACGCAATTTTGCCCAGCACTACCACAACTTTCACGTTGGTCAGCGCGGCAAATTCGCGGTCCAGAAAGCTGGAGCAGTTGGCAATCTCTTCCGGTGACGGTTTGTTTTCCGGCGGAGCGCAGCGGACAGCAGCGGTTATATAGGCGTCGATAAGTTGAAGCCCGTCTTCGCGACGGACGGCAGTTGGCTGGGACGCAAATCCCGCCTTATGCAGGATGGGATACATGAAGTTGCCGGAGCCATCGCCGGTGAAAGGCCGTCCTGTTCGATTCGATCCGTGGGCGCCTGGCGCAAGGCCAAGAATCAGCAGGCGGGCGTTGGGGTCTCCGAATCCGGGCACGGGTTTGGCCCAGTATTCCCAATCCAGATAAGCGCGGCGCTTGATTTCCCCCACCTTGCGGCAATGCGTGATCAGGCGGGGACAGCGTATGCAAGCGATAATCTCCTGGTTCAGCGCAGCAAGGCCTGTGGGCAGAGGAGTGGTTTTGGTTAGCGGGGTCTGGGTTGGACGACTCGGCATTACTAAAAGTCTAGCAGCGTCTCAGCTCAGGGGTGGTGATGGTCGCGCTGCATTAGAGAGGCCAAGGCGTCCAGGAATGCTTCTGGGCCGTCGAGCGGATTTACATGCAGCTCAGACTCGTCATCGGCGCTCTGATCGTAAGGATCAAGCACTACGGAAGGAACATGAAGGCTATGGCCTTCAGAGCAAACGCGGCGACGCTCCAGTACAGGCACGGAATTAGCAATCACAATAGCGCAGACGTGGCGGATGTGAAGGATTTTGAGAGCAGCTTCAACCGAAGACACTGGTATGACCCCGTATCCGGCATGCGCCAAAACGGCGTTTCGGATGGGAGCCAGCACCCTCTCTGCGGAAATAGAAAGGACTGATGGACGCATAATTTGTCCCGTCGACTAATCTTGCTTTTCTATCTGGTTAGTTGAAGTATTGTCCCGTGGATGGGTGAAATCAAGTAAAAAAACTTTTACTTTCGTGGAGGGACGACCTGCATTCCAGTGTGTCCCTGCCGCCAAGATCAATATTTCCTTACAATTGCTGCGATTTAGCTTTTCCGGCAGATAATAAACATCGTCAGGAATGGATAAGACCTTTCAATTCCGAAACCTGCCCGATCTTTTCGCCAAGGCCAATGAGGAGAAGTCCGGCGACCAGCTGGCCGGGTTGGCGGCGGGCTCTGAGCAGGAGCGTGTAGCCGCCAAGTTCGCACTGGCCGATCTGCCGCTTCAGGAAATAGTATCCAATCCGCTCATCCCGCCCGAACAAGATGACGTCAGCCGCCTGATCCTGGAAACTCATGATCAAACCAATTTTTTAACCATCAAGGGCATGACGGTGGGTGAGTTTCGCGAGTTCATCTTGAACGATGAAACCGACGAAGCTACTCTGAAGCGCCTGCACTGGGCCATCACACCAGAGATTGCCGCGGCAGTAACCAAGCTGATGAGCAGTAAAGATCTGGTGCTCGCGGCGAATAAGATCCGGGTTATCACGCGGTGCCGCAATACCATGGGCGAGCGCGGCGTGCTGGGCATTCGACTCCAGCCCAACCATCCGGCGGACGACGCTGCGGGCATCCTGCTCTCAGCCTTTGACGGCCTGCTCTATGGCTGTGGCGATGCCGTGATCGGAGTGAATCCGGCGACCGAGGCCG
The DNA here is from genome assembly GCA_035995565.1 of Candidatus Angelobacter sp. Classification (GTDB taxonomy): domain Bacteria; phylum Acidobacteriota; class Terriglobia; order Terriglobales; family Acidobacteriaceae; genus Angelobacter. The sequence goes on along the minus strand of DASYKK010000321.1, from coordinate 1,362 downwards.
TGGAGACCGTGAGCGCGATTCTCCATGCACTGCAGCGGCTCATTGACGCTTACAACATCCCTACGCAAGCCTGCTGCCTGGGCCATATCTCCACCCAACTGAAAGCCATGGAGCGCGGTGCGCCGGTGGATCTGCTCTTTCAGTCAGTGGCGGGAACGCAAAAAGCCAATGAAAGTTTTGGCATCACGCTGAGCATGTTGCGCGAGGGACGCGAACGCGTGCTGGAAGGTCATAAACAAAAAATCTCACCACGGAGGCAAGGAGACGCGGAGAAAAGCGAAGGCAGCCGACAAATGGCAGTGGAGACACTGCGGACCGATGAAGCCGCGGCAATGCCTGGTGCCGTCAACGATGGCAGAGCTTTAACCGGCGATGAAGCTCGTTTCACGAAAGAAAACTCTTCCCAAAACCATCCGCGTCTCCGCGCCTCCACGGTGAAGACGTCTGCGGAGTTGAACGTAATGTATTTTGAAACCGGTCAGGGCAGCGCACTTTCCGCCGACGCACATCACGGCGTCGATCAACTCACTCTGGAAGCGCGCGCGTACGGTGTGGCCCGGGTTTTCGAGCCATTTCTGGTCAACAGCGTGGTTGGATTCATCGGCCCGGAATATCTCTACGACGAACGCCAGATCATACGTGCCGGCCTGGAAGACCATTTCATGGGCAAACTGCTTGGCCTGCCGATGGGGTGCGACGTCTGCTATACCAACCACGCCGCAGCCGACCAGAACTCCGCCGACAACCTGCTCATTCTGCTCACTGCCGCAGGCTGCAATTACTTTATGGGCGTTCCCTGCTCAGATGACGTGATGTTGAATTATCAATCCACCAGCTTTCATGACGCGGTGGCCGCTCGCCGTCTGTTCAATTTGCGTCCGGCGCCGGAGTTCCTCGCGTGGCTGCATGAAATGGGCCTATATAAAGGTGGCGAGCCTGCGAAGATTGACGCAAGTAAAAGGAAACAACTCGCGGCCGGGCTGGGGAAGGCGATCAAGTGAGCAAATTTAGTAGTTCGGCCAAAAACAAAAATGCAATACGCCAAAGAGCCAGATCGAAGCGGCTATTGTGGCTCTTCTTTGAAATTGGGATCGGGGTGCTCGTGGTGGCTGGCCTCTTATTCTGGGCGGAGAAAAATCCGAGCGGTGAATTTCCAGCAAAATGGCTTGGCTTGGGAATATCGACTCTCGTTATCTTTGGCTACCTGATTTACTGGGAGCGTATGCACCTGGCAAATTGGAGATTTTGGGTTTATTGGCTAGGGTTCCTGTGCCTCCACTTGCTTGTAATTGGATTGATTGTGGCTACAGTCTACAGAGTTCGTTTGGTTCTATTTGTCCTTACCACAATAACGGAGGTATC
>DASYKK010000320.1:0-7839 GCA_035995565.1 Candidatus Angelobacter sp. | reverse complement strand
CCATTCGATACCGGCGTAAACGTCTTCAGTATTCTCACGGAAGATAATTACATTCAGCTGGTCGGGATGCTTTACCGGCGAGGGCACGCCGGAGTAATAACGCACGGGACGAATGCATGCGTAGAGGTCCATGATCTGCCGCAATGCGACGTTCAGGGAACGAATGCCGCCGCCAATCGGCGTTGTGAGCGGGCCTTTGATGGAAACATGGAGATCACGCGCGGCGTCGACCGAACCTTGCGGCAGCCAGTCTTTGAATTTGGTATATGCCTTTTCTCCGGCAAAGATCTCATACCAGTGGATCTTGCGCTTGCCGCCGTAGGCCTTCTCCACGGCGCCATCGAACACGCGCTGCGATGCAGCCCATATGTCGCGGCCCGTACCGTCGCCTTCAATATAAGGAATAATCGGATTATCCGGAACCTGCATCTTGCCGCCGCTGTAAGTAATGGGGCTGCCTCCTGCCGGCAGCGAAACCCCGTTATAAGATGACGCCATGCTTCCTCCCCGAAATACATTCACAATGCAAACTTCTTACGTTACCATCGCAGCGGAGATGGCGCAAACGCTGTAACTGGGTTGACAGCGACCTGCGGCAGCCTCCACCAATCCCGCGAAAGTGAGCTACCCCTGAATGCGCAAACAAGCTGTGTTTCTGTTGCTCCTGTGCTCGTTTTTAGCCAAAGGCACACACGCTGCCGACAATACTTATCTCTATAAAGTCACGCTAGTGCAGGCCGCGCCGGGAAGACTGCTGGATTTGATCAATCTCTACAAGGCGCGCGCCACGGAACTGAAACAGGCTGGAGAAGAAGCGCCGCTTTGGATGCGCCACAGCCAGGGCGACCACTGGGACCTGATGGTGCTCTTCCCTGTCGGCAGCTACGCTGACTATTACCAGCCCGCTAGGATCGCCAAGCGCCAGCAAGCGCAACAGGCGGCGAAACTCGACGATAAATTTAAAGAGCAGATCGCGTGGCAGGAAGATCTATTTGCCTACGGACCGCCGCTGGCTGATCTGCGCAAGGCATTTACTGATGGAGCGTTTTTCCATGTGGAAATGTTCGTGGCGCTTCCGGGCAAGTTTGCCGACTTGCACAAAGAGCGCGAGATGGAAAATATCTATTCACGAGCTTTGAAGCAGCCGGAGAATTTTATCTTTGTGCGCGATCAGGGAGCAGCGTGGGACATCTTTACCATCGGCGTCTTTCGCGACTTGAAGCACTATGCCGAAAGTGCAGACGCTTTGCCGAAAGATCAGGAAGCTGCCGCAAAAGCCGCGGGATTTGCAGCTCCCAGCCAAATTGGGCCGTATCTGCGCCGGTTCATTCGCGAGCACCATGACACGCTGGCGGTGGCGATTAAATAACGGCTCTTAATGCACGGACTCAGTGGGAATATTTCGCCATGGCTTTCTCAACCTCGTCGGCTGTTCGGGGCAGGCCGTGACTGAGCATGACGAGTTTGCCGTCTTGCCCAACTGCAAACATATCTTCAATGCGGACGCCCAATTTTTCTTCGGGAATATAGATGCCCGGTTCGAGGGTGAAGACCATGCCTTTATCGAGCGGCAACGCAGGATCGTTGGCGTCATGCACGTTCAAACCCACGTGGTGACCCAGTCCGTGGATGAAATATTTTCCCAGCGGCTCACCGTGTAAATCTTTGCCATGCGTATTGATGTAATCGAACGCGACTTTATACAGCGAATCAGGATCGGTGCGATTCGTCGGCAGCTTCGACTTCCCTGTTTGGAAGGCCTGCATCGCCGCCTCTTGTGAGGCCAGCACAATGTTGTAAATCTCCCGCTGGCGGGCGCTGAACTTGCCATTGACGGGCGCTGTGCGCGTAATATCGGTGGCATACATCGAGTATTCGCCGCCCACGTCCATTACTACAAGGTCCCCATCCTGCATCGTGCGATCATCGGCGGAGTAATGCAGAACTGTGGAGAAGAAACCAGAACCAACAATAGGCGCATACGCGGGACGCTCACAGCCGCCCTTGCCGAATTCATATTGCATCAGCGCGGAAATCTCGCGCTCGTTCACCCCGGGATGAATGGCCTTCAATGCGGCAAGGTGCGCAGAGACTGACGCATCACTGGCAAGCCCAATCATCTTCAACTCGCCGGCGTCTTTTACCGTACGCAGGTGTGCGATCAGCGGCTTGGCATCCTTGAAAGCCACATAATTGGGAAATGAGTTGCCGCGGCGCAGCCATTCCAGTGGGCCGGTGGATGCCGTGGTCAGGCCATTGGCGCCGAGATCGGAATAAACCATGGCCCGAGGTTGCGGAAGAAGTTTGAGCAGTTCGTCGTGCATCTTGTCCAGGCTCTCAACTTTGTCAAAGCCGGTCTGCCGCGGCGCCTGCGGACTCTCCGGACCAAGCTTGGGCCCAGTCCATTTTTCCTGCGTCACGTTGTGCTCGGCAAGAAAAAGAATTTCGACATAGGGATTGGAATTGATGAGCAGCGCCGCGCCGGGCTCAAGCCATCCCGTGAGGTAATAGAAGTTGTCATCCTGGCGAAAACCGTAAATATTATTTGGTCCCTCAGCTTCTGTGGGAGCAAAAAGGACAAGCGCTCCGCCATCCATCAGCTTGGCCAATGCTGCACGGCGAGCATGGTAGTCGGCATTGTTCTGGCGCTCTGTTGCGCGGGCGCAAATGCAGGCAACAAGGATACACAGACATATCCGTAAAGAAAGCTTTCGCATGCTCATTCTGTTTCTCCAATAATTGCAGCCGGATTCTATCACGCAACACATCATTCACTTTTTCCGATCTCGCCTCAGTCGCTTTCTTAAACACAATGTGGATTGCCTATAATAGGCACCCATGAATCGCGCCCGGAAGATCCAAATTTTTATTGTGCTGGTTTGCAGCCTAATTGCCGTGGCGGTGGCTTATGAGTTCTTTGTCGGCTTCCCAAGAAGATTTGAGGGCCGATTTGTGCATCGGGTAACAGTCTGGCCGCCGGACCATCGTTTTGAACGCGAACGCATGTATTACGCGTACTCCGACGCCGACGGCCGGGAAACCAAACATGGTATCTTTGAAAATTTTCAAGATGGGCGACTGGTGCAGCAGGCGACTTATCGCTATGGCAAGCTGGATGGAACCATCACATACTGGAACCTGCTGGGTGCGAAAACTCAGGAGATTTACTATCGAGCAGGCGCGCCCTTTGGCTGGGCAAACTTCGCTAATGACAAACTCCTGGCCATGCACAAAGAAATTAAGCAGGAAGACCGAACCGTCGGTGTCGAAGACTTCTACAATGGCCACTACTCTTTGGAGTTCCACTGCGGCGAGTTGATGAATGCAGCTATTGATCCTGTGTCCGGCCAGATCAGCGCGGTTGCCAATGCCCGTCGGCGCGAATGCAGTAATCCGTAACCTTCACGCCAAGTCAGGAAAAATGATGGATTCCAACTCCGATTCACGGCTTTTACAAGGAATAAAGATCGTAAGCCTGGCCCTGAATGTCCCCGGGCCGGCGGCCGCGGCGCGCCTGACCAGGCTCGGCGCCGATGTCACCAAAGTGGAGCCTCCGAGCGGAGATGCCACTAGATCCACAGCACCAGCATGGTATGAGTCGCTGTGCCAAGGGCAGACGGTTTTGCGTCTCGATCTTAAGTCTCCAGAGGGACGCGCAAAGCTAGATGAACTGTTGGCGGGGACAGATTTGTTGCTGACCTCGTTTCGCCCTTCGGCGTTGCAGCGGCTGGGGCTGGATTGGGAGAGTCTGCACGTCCGCCATCCCAGGCTCTGCTTTGTGGGGATTGTCGGATATCTGGCGCCGCTACAGGAACGTACCGGACACGACCTGACCTATCAGAGTGATTTAGGCCTTCTACGCCCGCCCCAGATGCCACCGAGTTTGTTTATCGATCTTGCGGGAGCCGAGAACGCTGTAAGCACGGCTCTGGCGCTCCTGAATCGGGCCGCTCGTGCAGGCGAGGCGAACTGTGCCTGGGTTTCTCTGCATGAATGTGCCCGCGGTCTAGCAGAGCCGCTCAAGGTTGGTCTTACATCGTCGGACGGATTGCTGGGAGGAGGCTATCCACTCTATGGGCTCTACCGGGCGAACGACGGATGGATTGCCGTAGCGGCGCTGGAACCGCATTTCGCAAAACGCCTTTTGGCAGAACTGGGACTTGAGAAAGCGGACCGTACAGCGCTCGAACGAATCTTCCTTCAACGTAAAGCTGCATCTTGGGAAAAGTGGGCTGTGGATCTTGATCTCCCGCTGGTTGCAGTACGGGAAACAGGATGAGCTACACCGGGTCCTACTTCCACGAGAAAAAGTGCGCCGAAAGAAGTTCGGCGCACGATAGGCAGTGAGAGATAAATGGTTGTCAGTTGCCCATGGAGGGTTTGCCAGCAGGCAGGTCCTTCGAAGTCATGTCGAAAGTGAGCATGAATCCGTTCGTACCCTTGAACTCGTAAGCTTTTGGACCTTCCTTATACGCCTCGAACTCATTCGGCATCATTACGAACCCATCATTCCGTGGGGTTCCCCAGTACTTAACGTTTTTGAGCACCGCAGGTTCGTCGGTCATTCCCTGAAAGCGCTTCAGTTTGACCTCGGCGGTCTTGCCACCGTTGAGCGTCGCATGCGCCTGGTCCTTATCAAATGTCCAGGTGTCAATGCTGCCCTCGGCGGTCTGAAGTGATTTCCACTTGACGGGAAAAACGTGCCCGATGATTTCGCCCAGAGCCTGCCGCTGGGCCGGACTGGTGCCTTTATCAAACGTGACTATAGCCCAGTCCATCTGGCCCTGAGAAAAATCATCGCCGAGATCGCCATTGATCCAGAACTTGGCGCCTGCGAGATCTGTGGAACCATAGTGGCCTTTGTTGACTTTGTATGCATTGTTGAACTTGCAGTAACTGTGATTTTGCCCGTGGTCATGGTGCGCCGCCGGGTGCGCGTTGAAATAGCAAATGCAGAAGTGTGGACAACTGCAGGCCTCAATCGCAGTGGCATTGATTGCCCAGTCTGCGGGAGAACTATGGCCTATAGACATGGAGAGCAGAGCACCGATAGCCCAAAATACCACTTTGCGCATAAGAGTTCCCCTTTCGGGCAGGATTATCCGCCAAAAGGGATGCACATGCAAGGGCAAGCGTGAAAGTTAGCGAACGATCGAAGCAGAGATTGAAAAATCTGTTTAGCGTGCAGCTCTGGCAGGATATTGCCTTTGCCGTGTACGATGTTTCGTCACTCCCTTAGAAGAAGGACAACCAACTGTGTTTGAAAAGAATTTACTGGCAGGCAAAACAATTCTCGTCACCGGTGGCGCCACCGGCCTGGGCAAGAGCATGGGCAAGCGCTTTCTGGAACTGGGCGCATCGCTTTATATTTGTGGACGCCGCGAAGAAGTGCTCGCGGAGGCCGCTGACGAACTGCGCAAGGCTACCGGTGGAACAGTGAAGACATTTCCCTGCGACGTGCGCGATAACCAGCGAGTGAATGCCATGATTGATGCCATCTGGCAGGATGGCCCGCTGGACGCGCTGGTAAACAACGCTGCCGGCAATTTTCTTTGCCGAACGGAAGAGCTTTCGATCGGCGCTTTTGAAGCGGTGATCGGAATCGTCCTCATGGGCTCGATTCATTGCACCATGGCTTGCGGCAAACGATGGATCAAGGATGGCCGGAAAGCCAGCGTGCTAAGCATCACGACGAGCTACGCGCAATGGGGTTCTCCTTACGTCGTGCCATCATCGGTGGCTAAGGCGGGCGTGCTGAACATGACGCGCAGCCTGGCGGTGGAGTGGGGCAAGCACGGCATCCGTTTTAATGCTATCGCTCCCGGCCCGGTACCCACCGAGGGGGCATTTTCGCGCCTGATGCCGGTGAAGTCGCTGGAAGAGATGGCCAAGAAAAAAAATCCTCTAGGGCGTTTTGGCACTCACGAAGAGTTGGCCGACCTGGCCGCATTTCTCGTGAGCGACCAATCGGGCTATGTTAACGGAGAACAGATCGTGATGGATGGGGGCGAGCAACTCAAAGGCGCAAGCGAATTCGCTCAGATGGGCGATCTGCTGACGGAAGAACAGTGGCAGATGATGAAGCCAAGAAAGAAATAACAGCGATCCAGCTCATTCGAAAATCACAAATAGTTCGGCCTGCCCACCCGAACGCCTTTTGCAATTACAATTCTTGGGACGTTGAGATTCAATTTCCCGCACCGCACTTAGCGCGGCGCGTCCAGGTATCTATGAAAGCAATTCAAGTACAAACAACCGGCGGACCAGAAGTTCTGACCCTAGTCGATCTGCCGGTTCCTAAGCCCAAGGCGAATGAAGCCATAGTAAAAATTGCGGCTTCGGGCGTTAACTTTATCGATGTTTACTTTCGCGAGGGCCGATATCCCGCAACACTGCCTTTCATTGACGGCCAGGAAGCCGCTGGAACAGTGACGGAAGTCGGCAGCGACGTGAAGTCAGTCAAGGCCGGCGACCGTGTTGCTTATAGCAACGTGGTGGGCTCTTACGCGGAATATGCAGCGGTGCCCGCTGACCGGTTGGTCCACGTCCCAGACAACATTACCGATCAACAAGCGGCAGCGGCAATGCTGCAAGGCATGACCGCACATTACCTGAGCCATACCACGTACCCACTCAAGAAGGGCGACACTGCGCTGATTCATGCCGCGGCCGGCGGCGTAGGTCTGCTGCTGGTGCAGATGGCAAAGAACATTGGCGTGCGCGTGATTGGCACCGCGGGATCGGAAGAAAAAGCCAAACTGGCGCGCGAGGCTGGCGCTAACGAAGTTATCCTCTACGCAAATCAGGATTTTGAGGCTGAAACAAAGCGGATGACCGAGGGCGAAGGCGTACATGTGGTTTATGACGGCGTCGGCCAGACGACATTTGATAAAGGACTCAACGTACTCCGTATGCGAGGACACATGGTGCTGTTTGGCGCATCCAGCGGCCCTGTACCGCCGGTCGATCCTATCAAGCAGCTGATGGCGAAGGGGTCGCTCACCCTCACGCGGCCCAGCCTGATTCATTACGTCAGCACCCGCCAGGAGCTGCAGCTGCGGGCCGGGGACGTGTTCGCAATGATCGGCGCGGGTAAGTTGAAATTACGCATATCCAGGACTTACAAGCTCGAAGAAGTACAGCAGGCACATCGCGATCTGGAAGGCCGCAGGACAACGGGCAAGATTCTGCTCGTGCCGTGATTGTAAAGACATAGCATGCCACGTCTCTACGTTGCGAATGCCTTAACGCAATATGATTCTGGCAAATGGATTGAGGAGATACATGTCGACCCTGGGATTTATCGAATACGAAAAAGCCGGCCCGGAAGTGCGCGCGGTTTATGACGACATCATGGCAACGCGCAAGACTGACAAGGTGACCAACTTCTGGAAGGCGCTGGCGCATGATCCTGTCCGGCTGAAGCGGACATGGGAAGATACAAAAAGCGTTATGGCGGCGGGCACGCTTGATCCGCTGGTGAAGGAACTGCTGTACGTTGCTGTAAGCGTGAGCAATCAATGCGATTATTGCATCGCCGCGCACACGGCAGCGGCACGCAAAAAAGGCATGACCGAGGCCATGTTCAACGAGATGCTAGCGGTGGTAGGCTTGGCGAATTCCAACAACCGGCTGGTGGCCGGACTTCAAGTGGAGATCGACGAGCAGTTCAAGGCCATAGGCTAAACGCGCGAATCCGATCACAAGGACCCAGGGGGCATGAACGATTTCTGTCGTAAATACGGCCTCAGCATTCCAGTGGTGCTGGCCCCGATGGGCGGAGGCCCATCAACACCTGAACTTGTTGCGGCGGTTTCCAACGCCGGCGGATTGGGATCT
>DASYKK010000319.1:0-5636 GCA_035995565.1 Candidatus Angelobacter sp. | reverse complement strand
AATCTTGTCGGCAAAAAGCTGCGCCTGCCTCTGATGGACCGCGAAATCCCTATCATCGCCGATGACTTCGCCGATCCCCAGTTTGGCAGCGGTGCAGTAAAAGTTACGCCGGCTCACGATCCAAATGATTTTGCCATTGGCTTGCGCCACAATCTTCCGCAGATCAACGTAATGGACGATCAGGCGCGGATTAATGAGAATGGCGGGCCGTATATCGGCCTGGACCGCTTTGAGGCGCGGGAAAAGATCCTGGGTGACATGGAAGCGCTTGGCCTGCTTGCCGGCATTAAGGACCATACGCTGGCCATCGGCAAATGCGACCGTTGCAAGACCATTGTGGAGCCAAGACTTTCCACGCAATGGTTCATTAAGATTCAGCCGCTGGCCGATCGCGCGATTGAAGCAGTAGAAAAAGGCGAGATCAAATTCACACCAGAGAATTACGCCAAGACTTATTTCGAGTGGATGCGCAACATCCACGACTGGTGCATCTCCCGCCAACTGTGGTGGGGACATCGCATTCCTGCTTGGCATTGCCAGGCGTGCCAGCACATTACCGTTGCGCGCACGGCGCCGGCCGCCTGCGAAAAATGCGGTAATGCCAAGCTCACGCAAGATAATGACGTATTGGACACCTGGTTCTCTTCCGGTCTGCTTCCGTTTACCGTATTCGGCTGGCCGGAAAAAACGCGCGACCTTGATGTCTTTTATCCGACCACGCTGCTGATCACAGGCTTTGACATCTTGTTTTTCTGGGTTGCGCGCATGATTATGCTGGGCTGCCATTTTATGGCCGGTCATCCGCAGGGAAGCGTACCCTTTCGCAATGTTTACATTCACGCCTTGGTGCGTGATGCCGATCGCCAGAAGATGTCGAAGACCAAGGGCAACGTGATCGACCCAATTGAGGTCACGGAGAAATACGGGACAGATGCCGTCCGTTTCACGCTCGCGTCCATGGCCTCGCCTGGCACCGATATTGCTTTTTCTGAAAGCCGCACGGACGGCTACCGGGCTTTTGCCAACAAGATATGGAACGCCGCGCGATTCATGTTCATGAACCTGGACCGTGTTGAAGGCGCCAGCCTGACGAGTGGCGCAAAGCCGGAGCAGCTCAACAAGCTGGAGAACCGCTGGATCTATTCCCGCTTCCATCGTGTTGCCGGACAGGTAAATCAAAGCCTGGCCGACTACCGCTTTGACGAGGCGGCCAATACTATCTACAAGTTTTTCTGGGGCGAGTTCTGCGACTGGTATCTGGAGATCATAAAACCGGCTCTTTCCGGCGTGCCGGAAGAAGCCCGCAATGCTGTAACTTTTCTGGGCGATCTGTTTGAAGGCTCGTTGCGGCTGCTTTCTCCCTTCATGCCGTTCATTACGGAAGAAATCTGGCACGCGATGTATTCCGGCAAGCCGCCGGCGAAATCGATTGCGCTTGCAACCTATCCAGAACTCAATGCGCGCTGGCTTAACGATCAGGCGGAAGACCAGATGGCCGTGCTTCAGGATCTGATTGAAAAAATCCGTAACATGCGAGCGGAAATAAAGGTCGAGCCGAAAGTAAAAACGCCGGTAAAAATCCACGCTGCAGCCGACGTGAGCAGGCTGGTAACTGAAAATCGCGGCATGGTGGAGCGGTTGGGCAGTGTCGATGGTATCGAATTCGTGGAATCGTCGCTTGCGCAGATGCCCGGCGCCCGCTCCACACCACAATTTGAAGTCGTATTGGTTTACGAGCAAAAAGTTGATGTCGCTGCCGAGCGGGAGCGCCTGACCAAAGAACTTGCCAAACTCGAGAACGAGCTGGCAAATGCTGACCGTCAACTTGGCAACCAGCAATTTCTAGCCAAGGCTCCGCCGCAGGTGGTCGAGGGTATACGCAGGCGTCAGGGGGAATTGCACGCGCTTATCGAAAAGGGCAAGACCGCATTAGCGAAGCTGGGTTAAGCTCTATGTTTAGGCATTAGGATCGGTATCGGGGCAACACATGTTTTGCGGTTTTGCGAAAGGAGATCGTGAACGCTTTACAGAAAACCCTGGCTATCATTGCGTTTCTAATCCTGGCGTCGCAGACCATCCGGCACGCCTACGTACGTTGGATTGAACCAAGGACCTCAGTGCTGGACAAATTTGACAACCCTTTGCAGGACGAGATCCAGAATGCGGCTTCCCTTGACGCATTGATGCGACGTTATGATCCTGTCCGCAAACAAGTTGACGAGGCGAAGCAGGAGTTATCCAAGGCCGGAAAGCAATTGACCTATGGGGAAGAAAGAAACCTGGAGCCTTACAAATCAGAGCACGAGCTCCACGAAGCGATCATTGAGTGGGAGAAAAAGTCGAAAGAGATCCACGAGCTCAGATTTTTTTGGCTGGTCGGTTTTGTACTCTTTGCGGTTGGCTTGGTTATCTATAAGAAGCTAAACCGTTGGTTTGGCCTGACACTGCTGATGGCCGCGTTTGTTGAGTTCATTTACTGGACGAGCCCAACATTTTTAGGGGTAAACACTCGAGAATTTGACAGGCTGCTGGGGAACAAGCTGGCCTTTTCGGCCATATCATTAGTCCTGCTGGTCGCGGTGATCTGGCTCAACCACGTTTTCACGAATGAAGCGGAGCAAGTGAGACTGTAGAATTTTATGGATTGGCACAGCAGAAGACTAAGCGCGATTCTGGAGCACGCACTGCTTGAGGACCGGGCAACCAGCGATGCCACCTCGCGCGCCTGCATTGACGCACAGCAGCTTGCCACCGCCACCATACTGGCCAAGCAGGACTGCATACTCGCCGGGGTGGGCGCGATCGCGCGCATTCTGGAAATCTACGAGCATCTGGACCACAACGTGATTGGCCATCCCGAAGTCATCAGCCATGGCGAGATCTTTGATGGTGTCCGGCTGCACAAAGGCCAGGCCATCGCCGTGGTGCGTCACAACGCCCGCGCACTCCTTTCCTGCGAGCGCGTGATCCTTAACGTTCTTCAGCGATTAAGCGGTATTGCAACCACCACCCGAAAGTACGTGGACGCAATCCAGGGAACCAAGGCCCGTATCCTGGACACAAGAAAAACCGCGCCGGGATTGCGCGTGCTGGATAAGTATGCCGTTCGCTGTGGCGGCGGGCAGAACCATCGTCTAGATCTTTCTGACGGCGTGCTGATCAAGAATAACCACATTGCGCTGGCTGGAGGCGTGGCTGTGGCGTTGCAAAAAGCGTTGCGCAACCGTCGCGAGGAGCAGCCCATTGAAATCGAAGTGCGAACGCTGGCGGAGTTGGAGGAAGCTCTGGCCAACGGGGCCGAAAGCATCCTGCTGGACAACATGAAGGCGGAGGATGTTCGCCAGGCGGTGCAGCGCGTCGCCAGCCATTCCCGGCGCCTTCCCATAGAGGCCTCCGGCGGCATTCGTCTGGAAAATGTCCGCGATTACGCTGAAACCGGCGTCGATTACATTTCCGTTGGCGCGCTCACCCATTCCCCGCAGGCGGTAGATTTAAGCATGAGGATCGTCCCTGCATAGACCGGAAGGTCGGAAAACCGAGGCTTCTGGCCTGGTGGACCAGCAATATTCTCTAAAAGATTCAATAAGATACAACTGATGCGGGAGTTCGCGTCAGAGATTCGGTATTATAGGCAAGCTTCCTTACTCCAAAACCACGGCTCTAAAGGAGACCTCTCGCTCTATGCGTAAAATTCTTGGATTGCTGTTGGCGGTTGTCGCCGTTTGCGGTTCTGCGCTGGCCGCTGATGAATACAAAATTGACCCTAACCATTCGTCGGTAAACTTTGCCGTAACACACATGACGGTCAGCACCGTGAATGGCCGGTTCAACACGTTTGAGGGAAAGATTCTTTTTGATGACAAGGACGTCAGCAAATCTTCTGTCAGCGTAAACATCAAGACAAACAGCATCAATACAGACAACACTTCCCGCGATAATGATCTGCGGTCAGCCAGCTATTTCGATGTTGAGAAGTTTCCGGAAATCGCCTTCCAAAGCAAGTCGGTAGAAAAGAAAGGCAATGACTACGTGGCCCATGGCACTCTCACCATTCACGGCGTCTCCAAAGATGTTGATTTGCCGTTCGAGTTGAAGGGACCGATTGACCCGGGCAAAGGCGGAAAAGTGCTGGGCGCCCATGCCAGTCTCACCGTCAACCGCCAGGATTTTGGAATTACCAAGGCGCCAGCGGCAATGATCGGCAATGATGTAAAGATCGACCTCAACATTGAAGCCCATCAGGCGACGCCGCCAGCCGCAGGGAAATAAATATTGTGACGAACCCGGAGTATCTGTTGCCGGAGTTGCTCGCGCCTCTGGTGCGTAACACGATCTTTTCCGGCAATATTCATCATTGCGTCCAGGCCGACTCCACCAATTCTATTGCGTTGCGTGGAGCGGCTCTGGCCAGCCAGCACCCTGATGACACTCCCGAAGGAGCGGTTTTTCTCGCCGAAGAACAGACCGCCGGCCGCGGCCGTAGCGTCCATTCCTGGCACTCTGAACGCGGTACTGGCATCTATTGCTCCTTTTTATTGCGACCTCCAATGACTCCCTCTGAAGCGCTCTGGCTTTCGCTGATCGCCGGCGTAGCCGTACAGGACGCCGTGAGGGAAACCAGCGGTTTGGCCGCCGATATCCGCTGGCCCAATGATCTGCTCATCAATGATAAGAAGTTTGCCGGAATTCTCACCGAAATGAGCTCTGAGGGAAATAGAGTGCATCATGCCGTAATCGGCATTGGAGTGAATGTTAACCAGAAGAGCTTTCCGGAAGATCTGAACGGATCAGCCACTTCCATGTTTCTGGAAGAGGGCAAAGAATTTTCGCGACGAGACGTGGCAGCGGCGCTGATCCGGGCTCTGGACCGCGAGTACCGCGCTTTGCTTCGTGCCATGAGCAGCCCTATCCGTACCCCGGCCTTGCGTTTTGAGCCCATCATGCGGCGCGTCGAATCTCGCTCCTCTTACGCCCAGGGCAAACTGGTCCACGTGGATGAAGATGGTGGCTACAACGGTGTCACCGACGGTCTTGATCCGCGAGGCTTCCTGCGCGTACGTACTGACAAAGGTTTGCGTATCGTCATTTCCGGAAGCGTCCGGCCCGGGGGGAATGATGCTTCTGGTTCTTGACGTAGGCAACACAAATACAGTGCTGGGTGTCTATCAGAACGGCACTCCCGGCTTCGCCGGTAAGAGCGCAGAATCGCGCCTGATGGCCCATTGGCGCGTGGCCACCGTCATGACCCACACCGTGGATGAATACGGCGTTCTCTTCCGCAACCTGTTTGCTATCGGCAAGGTTGAAGCTGACGATGTGCGTGGGATCATTATCTCTTCCGTGGTTCCGCCCCTGGATTCCACTCTGCGCGAAGTTTGCGAGCGCTACTTCCGTCTAAAACCCTTGTTTGTGGAGCCGGGCATCAAGACCGGTATGCCGGTGCTCTACGAGAATCCGCAGGAAGTGGGCGCGGACCGCATTGTGAATGGCGTGGCGGCGTTTGAAAAGTTTGGCGGCCCCTGTGTTGTGGTGGATCTTGGCACCGCCACTACCTTTGACGCGATCTCGCGCAAAGGAGAATATCTGGGCGGAGTCATCTCGCCCGGCATCGGTATTTCCGCGCGTGCGCTCTATGA
>DASYKK010000318.1:0-18003 GCA_035995565.1 Candidatus Angelobacter sp. | reverse complement strand
CGCAGCCGGCAAAACGTCCCGCATCTGCCAAAGAAACATGCCAATGATTATCAGGAGTAGAGGCAGAACCCGCACGCTGGTTGCGTCAAATGCCCAGCGTTCGAAACCGTTCCCGAAATTCTCTATGCCAAAGGCAGTCATTCCATGAAGGCAGTGACCCAGGAAGTACAGTCCAATCGCTACTTCAACAACGTAGGCGTGCAGCCTCTGCTGGTACCGATACGCGATGCCGAAATATTCGTGGACAGCGAGCACGGCGATGAGCCCGATGAAGCCGCTGTAGAACCAGTTTGGCGCTTTGAACAAAATCAGCAGCACCACCGGTATCAGTGCAGCCGCGGTCAGGACTCTCTTCATTTAATTGGAGCTGCCCGGGGCAGGTTCGTTCAGGCCGCCGTAACGGCGCTCGCGCGACTGGAATTCCTTGACGGCTTCGAGTAGATGCAGGCCGCTGAAATCAGGCCACAGCGTTTTCGTCACGTAGATTTCAGCATACGCCGCCTGCCATAGCAGAAAATTGCTCAGGCGCATTTCCCCGCTGGTGCGGATGATCAGATCCAGCTCCGGCAGGTTGCTGGTGTACATGTGCCGATTCAGGCTTTCTTCGTCGATCTTAAGATGGTCCAGACCGCCATTGCTCTGCGCGGCATTCACCATGGATTTGCAGGCATCCACAATCTCTGAGCGCGATCCATAATTCAGCGCCAGGGTCATGACCATACCTGTGTGGTGCGCGGTCTGCTCTTTAGCCCAGGCCATGCGTTCCTGCACTTCCTGCGGCAGCATGTGGCTGCGTCCGATAAATGACAGCCGGATATTATTGCGATGCATTAGCGGCAACTCGTTCTTCAGATACCGATGCAGCAGCTTCATCAGGAAATGTATTTCTGTCGCCGGACGACGGGTAAAGTTCTCCGCCGAAAAAGCATACAACGTGAGCGCCGACAGGCCGATGTTAGATGCCGTTGTTACCACGTTGCGGACCGAGTCCACACCCCGGCGATGGCCGGCAATCCTCGGCAGGTGGCGGCGTTTGGCCCAGCGGCCGTTGCCGTCCATGATTATCGCGACATGTTGTGGGAACTGGTGAGGATCAAGCTGGCTGTAGAGTTCAGCTTCCTTTCGGTCCAGCCCTGAAGGAATGGTTCGCAAAATACCCCTCAATACACATCAACGCTAGCACAGCAGCTCTGGTCATGCAATTTCTGGCGTTCCGCATTCAAGAGCGTCCCAAAACAAGCGCTCTTGTCAATGCAAAGAAGTTACAACCAGCCCAAGCCTGATGACTCTGGCAAGGCTGTGGAAATTACTGTAAGCTGAATGTTGAACACGCGGTACCTCTGGAACCGCAATCGGTCGATGCAGCTCCCTAAAAATCAACTCGGGACCGGAAAGCTGATCCGCCTGGCCGCCCTAATCTGCATTGTTCTTGCCTTGTTCATGGCCGGGCTGGAAGCAACCCACAGCCATTCTGACGCCGCGGTAGCGCGCAATTCGTCTCCTTGCGTCATTTGCCTTTCCACCCATGCAAATGCGCCTGCGGTAACCGTATACCTGCTGCTCGTCTTCCATTCCGTTGAATCATTCACCGTCCCATATGAAACGGAAGGCAAGAGCGCCATCTCCGAACTGAGTCTCTTCATCCGTCCTCCTCCTTTCTCGGTGTAGTCGTATCAGCATCAAAGCACCCAATTTCATTTCCTGGCGGGTCCGCTGGTGCTTCTGATACCGATCCTGATCGCTTTCGCTGATGAAAGCTGAGCAAAACAAAGGGCTCATGCGTTAGAGGAGGACATTGTGAACCGTTTCTATATTCTGTTTTTTGGGATGATCTGTGCATTTCTTTCGGCAACGGCCCAACAGCCGCAGACCACCCCTGCGCCCTCGACGCAGTCCGCGCCTGACGATAAAACCGCCGTGGATCAGAGGTTGCGTGACCTCGAAGATCGCATCGTAGCGCTGGAAGGTGAAATCCGTCAGCTGAAGGCGCAAGGCGCGCAGCCCGCTCAGAACCCCAGCGCCGCCGCCCCCGCAACCCCGCCTGCATCGGCGCCCCAAACGCAAGTAGGTGCCGCTGAGGGCGCTGCTGGCGCTGCCACGCAATCGGATAACGTCCGACTGGGCGGCGCGGGCGGAGCTGCTTCCAAGGCGTTGAATCCCGACATCAGCGTAATCGGCGACTTCATCGCGGGCCTGGGTCACAACCCTGTTAATCCCACGCCCACGTTCCAGATGCACGAATCCGAAGTAGGCTTGCAGGCGATTATCGATCCCTACGCGCGCGGCGATTTCTTCATTTCCTTCGGCGAAACCGGCGTTAATCTGGAGGAAGGTTACATCACCTTTACGGCGCTGCCGGCGGGCTTTGTCGCCAAGGGAGGCAAGATGCGCGCCGCCTTCGGCAAAGTCAACACGCTTCACAATCACGTGCTGCCCTGGGTCGATCGTCCATTGGTTTCGCAAAATCTTGTGGGCGGTGAAGACGGAATTAATGACGCGGGATTCTCCGTTCAGCACATCATTCCGGCGCCTAAGAATTGGTTTTTGGAGTTTACCGGGCAGACTTTCCGCGGTGATTCCGCTGACGTCTTCAAATCCTCTGTCAAGAATGACGTAAGCGTGGTCGGGCATCTGCGTGCGTACCGCGACCTGTCAGAGAGCACAAACATGGATGTGGGCGCCTCATATTCACGCGGCCACAATCAGTTTGGCACCGATTTCATCGCGCATCTCTACGGCGTAGACGCGACGCTGCGCTGGAAACCATTACAGCGCTCCATCTACCATTCTTTTGTTGCGCGCAGCGAATTTATCTGGCGGCAGCAGAACCAGCCTGACATTACGGTCTGCGCGACGATTACCTGTCCGGCTTTTGTACGAACCGGCTACCAACGCGCTTTCGGGTTTTACGTTTCAGGTGACTACCAGTTTGCCCGCCGCTGGTTTGTTGGCGGAAGAGCAGACCAGTCAGACCGCCCGTTTGACGCCGCCCTGACCGACAAGGGCGGCTCATTTGTGCTGACGTACTGGCCCAGCGAGTTCGCGCAACTGCGCGGTCAGTATAGGTTTACGCGCTATGGGCAGAACTTTGATGCGCATGAGGCGTTTATACAGTTACAGTTCGCTCTCGGCGCGCACGGCGCGCATCCATTCTAATTTTGGGATTGGCAAGGCCGCAGGCCTGAGGCGAAGAACTGGAAGCACTGGAAGCAAAGATATGTGGAGATTTTCATGAGATTACGCTCGAAACTTTTTAGCGCAATTATTAGCGCCACGCTTGTGGCCACACTTCTGCTGCCGTCGGCGGCGGAAGCCAGGAAACTCAAAGTCATCACTACGCTCACTGACCTGGCATCGCTCACGCAGGAAGTTGGCGGTGACAAAGTGGATGTTGAAGCGCTGGCCAGGGGCTACCAGGACCCGCATTTTGTGGAACCCAAACCCAGTTTCCTGCTCAAGCTGCGCAATGCGGACTTGCTGGTGCTGGTGGGGCTGGAACTGGAAATCGGGTGGCTTCCGCCGCTGATCACGCAAAGCGGCAATGGCAAGATTCAGCCCGGCGGCTCTGGCTATCTTGACGCTTCGCAATTCGCGGAAATTCTGGAGATTCCCCAAGGCAATGTAACCCGCGCTGAGGGTGACGTACATCCTATGGGAAATCCGCACTATTGGCTGGATCCAAACAACGGTCGACGCATTGCCAAGGGCATTGCGGCAAAGCTTAGCTCGCTGGATCCTGCAGATCAGGCTTATTTTCAGCAGCGCGAGCAGGACTTCGAAAAGCGCCTGGCTGAAGCCGATAAAAAGTGGCTGGCAGAGATGACCCCATATCACGGGCGCAAAGTGGTGACGTACCATCGCTCATGGCCGAATTTTGCTAAACACTTTGGGCTGGACGTGATCGGCTACATTGAGCCGCGTCCGGGCATCCCGCCTACCCCTTCACACACCATCGAATTGGTGGGCCTGATGAAGCGCGAAGGCGTAAAGATCGAGTTAATTGAGCCGTATTTCGATTTAAAAACGCCGAATAGCGTTGCCAGCATGGTGGGAGGAAAAGTAGTTGTGCTCATGCCTTCCGTGGGCGGCAAGCCGGAAATCACAGATTATTTCAAACTTTTCGATTACGATATCGCGCTGCTGACAAAAGCTTTTCAGGAGACCAAATAAGCCTCATGGAAATTCTCCAGTTTCTGATTCTTCCATTTCTGGCCAGCCTGATACTGACCGGGATACACGCCTATCTTGGCGTACACGTAGTGGAACGTGGTGTGATCTTTGTTGATCTGGCGCTGGCGCAGATTGCGGCTTTGGGCGCTACCACCGCCATCCTGATCGGCATGGACCCGCATGGCACCGGCGCGTATTGGATGAGCCTGGGATTCACCTTCATTGGCGCGGGAATCTTCACTTTTGTCCGCTCCCGCCAGAAACGCATACCGCTGGAAGCATTCATAGGTATCACTTATGCCGTTGCGTCAGCTGCGGCCATTATTGCCATGAGCAAGGCCACGGGGGAAACCGAGCACCTGAAAGACATGCTGGTGGGCAATATTCTTGCCGTGTCCAGGTATGACGTGCTTAAGACCGCGATACTTTACGGCGTAATCGGGGTCTTTCATTTCATTTTCCGCAAGAAATTTCTGGCGATTTCCCTCAGCCACAATTCTGCCGAACCGCAGCCGGAAATCAACGTCCGCCTGTGGGACTTTCTTTTCTACGCGTCGTTCGGCTTCGTAGTGACCTCATCGGTGGCGATTGCCGGGGTGCTGCTGGTTTTTTGTTACCTGGTAGTGCCGTCAGTAGGCGCAATGTTATTTGCAGACCGCATTGGAGCGCGCCTGGCGATCGGTTGGACCATGGGCACCCTGGTTTCGGCCCTGGGCTGCTATTGCTCAGTGTTCTTTGATACACCCACGGGGGCCACCATCGTATGCACATTTGGAGCGGTTCTGGTGGTCATGGCTGCGGTGAAAGCGATTTTCTTCCGCGTGAAACAGGAGGAATCACAGCCGGTGGAGGTACGTACCCGGCAGGTCGTGTAATAAGGTTTTATATCGCTATGAAACACAAACGAAGCAACATCGCTCGTTGGGTCCCGCCCTGGCTGGTAATCGCCTGCCTGGTGCTCATACTGGGTTCAGCGGCGGCGCAGGCGTTGCACTTCCATCCCGATGGGTTGGAAACCGACGCACGGCACTGTACTGTGTGTCCGCTGTTGCACTCGGCTGTTCGTGTGGGAGGCTCTTTCCACATGAGCGTCACCCTTCGGCAGACCGGCGTTCTTAAACCGCTGCTGAAAACGGAACATACAACAGAACTGCATTCCTCTCCGTATTCGTCACGTCCTCCTCCAGTCGCCTAGCTTCTACACAAAGACAATCAGGTTACCAAACACTCTTCACTCACAAGCATTTGGAGGAGCTATGCGTATTTCTATGAAAGCAGTTCTGCTGTTCTCTTCGTTCATATTTATTGGTGTTGTGTTTTTCTTCTGTATCCAGGCCTCCGCTCAGACATCCAGCGGAACGTTGCAGGGAGTCGTTACCGATCCCACAAATGCCGTGGTCCCCGGCGCCAGCATTGAAATCCACAATCCGGTCAGTGGTTACGATCGCACGGTCGTCACGGACGGTGCGGGCAGGTTTACCATTACGAACGTCCCTTTCAATCCCTACCATCTCACCGTTGGCGTCAAGGGATTCGCTCCATACACGCAGGATGTAGATATTCGGTCGATCGTTCCCACAAGCCTGAATATCGGACTGAAATTGAGCGGTTCCACCGAGACAGTCACAGTGGAAGCGGGCGGGGCTGACTTACTTGAGGCGGATACTACCTTTCATACCGACGTAGATCGCGGGCTCTTTGACAAAGTTCCGCTGGAAAGCGCCTCTTCTTCAGTAAGTTCGCTGGTCACGCTGGTTACGCCGGGAATTGCGGCCGATTCCAACGGGCTGTTCCACGGTCTGGGAGACCATGCGGAGAATTCTTTCTCAGTCGATGGTCAGCCGATCACAGACCAGCAGAGCAAGATTTTCTCCAACCAGATTCCCATGGACTCAATTCAATCGCTGGAGGTTATTTCCGGTGCTCCACCGGCGGAGTTTGGCGACAAGACCAGCGTCGTAATCAATGTGACCACCCGCTCGGGGCTTGGCATTACAAAGCCCACGGGCAGCATTACCACTTCTTACGGCAGTTTTGGCACATCGAACGTTGATTTCAACCTGGGCTATGGTGGCGCGAAGTGGGGGAATTTTATTTCTATCAGCGGCTTGAACACCGGACGATTTCTTGATGGGCCGGAATTTCAAGCCATTCATGATAAAGGCAACCAGCAGAATGCTTTTGACCGAGTCGATTTCCAACTTTCAGACGCCGATTCGATTCACTTGAATCTTGGTTTTACGCGCTCCTGGTTCCAGAACCCCAACGCTCTCGACAATCTGCACATCGGACAGACAGATCCATTTGGCAATCCGCTGCCGCAAACCGATCAAAGAGCGCAGATCAGGACGTTTAACATTGCGCCCTCGTGGACTCATCTGTTGAACCCAAATACTGTTCTGACCGTAGGCGCGTTTGCCCGACATGACCAATACAACTACTACCCCAGCAAGAACCCTTTCGCCGATTTGAGTCCGCTCCAGCAAGAAACGGTCAGTCAGCTTCGCACGCTTACCAACATTGGCCTCCGCTCAGACATTTCCTACTCCAAGGGCATACATAACCTGAAACTTGGCGGTACGTTTCAGCACACATTCCTGAAAGAACATGACAATCTGGGGATTGTCGATGCAACCTTCAACGCGCCATGCGTTGATTCAACTGGCGCACCCGTAAATGGCTTCACTGACCCCTCGCAATGCGCGGGAGCTGGGTTTTCCCCGAATGACGGCTCCAATCCTGCCGTGACGGCGAATCCCTTCCAGCCATTTCTGGGTTGTCTGGATCTCACGCGGCCCAATCCCGCCGCAGCAGACGGATGCTCATCGCCCGTCAGTACCCTGTTCGGATTCCGTGGACACACC
Source organism: Candidatus Angelobacter sp. (assembly GCA_035995565.1). Taxonomy (GTDB): domain Bacteria; phylum Acidobacteriota; class Terriglobia; order Terriglobales; family Acidobacteriaceae; genus Angelobacter. Next base: position 10,969 of record DASYKK010000318.1, on the reverse strand, counting down.
GATGTGAAAGAGACCTCTCTGTACATCCAGGATGCAATCACGAAAGGCCCATGGACATTCAACCTGGGAATCCGGGGTGATTTCTATCGCGGCTTTGCTTCGCACAATGAAGCCGAGCCGAGGCTGGGTATCGCCTACAACATCAAGAAGACCAGCACGGTCCTGCGTGTCTCGTATGCGCGCGTATTGGAGACGCCCTTCAACGAAAATCTGGTGCTCTCGGCAACTGGTTGCAACTTTAACGTGATCGCCGCTCTGGTGCCGTGCGTGCCAGCGTCATTCAGTCCCGGCTGGCGCAATGAGTTCCATGCTGGATTGCAGCAGGCTTTTGGGCGCTACCTGGTTTTTTCCGGCGAGTACATCACCAAGTACACGCATAACGCTTATGACTTCAGCATTCTGGGCAGCACGCCGCTTACATTCCCGATTGAATGGCACAACTCCAAGATTCCTGGATTTGCCGGCCGCGTGAGCGTCCCGAATTTTCATGGGCTGACCGCGCTATTTGTTTTTTCCAGCGTGTCTGCACGCTTCTTTCCACCGCAGATTGGCGGATTGGGAGTCACTGTGGGGCAGGGCGGCACTCCATTCCGAATCGACCACGATGAAAAATTCAACGCGACCACACACCTGCAATATCAGATGGGCAAGCGCGGCCCATGGGTGGGATTCAACTGGCGTTATGACAGCGGCTTGGTGGCTGGCGCTGTGCCCTTCGCCACAGATAAGACCACTCCAGTAGATTTGACCGGCCTTTCGGCTGATCAGCAGATCCAGGCAGGACTCTTCTGTGGCGGCGTATTCCCCACGTCAAGCGCCCCGCTGACCACATGCGCGCCCTCGCAGTATGGGTCGACGCGCATTACCATTCCGGCGCCCGGAACGCAGGATCCTGACCACAACCCCGCCCGCATTGCGCCGCGTAGCCTGTTTGACATGGCAGTGGGCCATGACAATCTCTTCCGCGGCGACAGATATAAATGGAGTTTGCAGGCCAGCGTAATCAACATGACCAACAAGACAACGCTGTATAACTTTCTTTCAACCTTCAGTGGAACGCATTTTGTTACGCCACGGTCTTATTCGGCGCAACTTGGTTTCCACTTTTAACTCTCAATTCTGGGGGCGAGTGGATTCACTCGCTCCCAGCGCTCTTTACCGAGGGTCACGACCTAAGGGTCACGGCAGCATACTGGTCTTTTTGCCAGCAGATTTCAGCGCACGTTTTCGCTAGAATCTATGCATGATCACTGGGGCCAGTTCAGACATTATTCAGGCGTTTGCCGCGCTGGTGCGTTCGGAAATCGACGACGAACGCATTGACCTTCTGCGGGCTGCGCTTACATTTGCGCGGATTGAAGATTCGCAACTCGATATCGATCTTTACGTGCGGCGCATGGACGAGCTGGCCGCGCGCGTGGCGGAACAGATCCAGGAACCTGACGATCCCCGGCAGATCATTGCCGCGCTGAATTACGTCCTCTTCCAGGAAGAAATGTTTCGCGGGAACACCGTGGACTATTACAGTCCCCGCAATTCTTTTCTTCATGATGTGCTGGACCGCCGGCTGGGCATTCCCATCACACTGGCGCTGGTTTACATGGAAGTGGCGCGGCGAGTCAGCTTCCAGCTGTTCGGCGTCGGCATGCCCGGCCATTTTCTGCTCAAGCACTACGACGTCGACGGCCATTCGATTCTGATCGACGCTTTTGAGCGCGGGTCCATTGTCACAGAGGAAGATTGCCGGCGGAAGCTCGACAGCATTTATTCCGGACAGCTGGCGCTTCAGCCTGAATTTCTTTTGCCCGTGACGAGGCGTCAGATGCTCACACGCATGCTGAACAACCTGCGTTCCGTGTATTTATCCCAGCGCGATTTTCGCCGCGCGGTGCAGATTGTGGATCTGATCCTGGTCATTTATCCGCGTTCGCCGGAGGACATGAAGCAGCGCGCCGTGCTGCGCTACAACCTCAACGACTATCGTGGCGCGCTCAGCGATTTTGACGAGTACGTAAAGATGTCGCCCGATGCGTCCGATGCGGAAGAGATCAGGCAGACTGCACTGTCATTGCGGCGATCGATGGCGATGATGAACTGAAGAAAATTTGGTAATTGAGTAATCTGGTAATTTGGTAAATGAACCCAAATTACTCAATTACCAAATTACCCATTTACCAAATTATTTTGGCTGGGGACTCTGCGCTGTTCCAGGCGACATTTCAGCCAACTGGCTGATAAGTTTCTGTTCCTGGTCGGAAAACGTGGTGCGGAAACGGTCTGACTGGATCACCTGCTGGCGTTCTGCCGGCGGCATTTGGCGGAGATGGCGCAGTGCCTTATGGACCGCAACCTGCCTATCCTGAGGCAGACCTTTCAATTGCTCGTTAGCGGTTCGGAGTTGTTGCCGCTGCTGTGGCGTCAACTTGGCCAGAAATTCCATGCGCTGGACCGCCTGATCGCGTTTATCGGCTGGCAGACTGTTGAATTTTTTCAGCTGCTCGCGCAATGCGGCTTGCCGGTCGGCGGGCAGCTTTTTGAAGCCAGGTTCATTTTCCAGGAGCTTGAGTTGCTGGTCCAAGGGCAGATCTTTGTGGGCCTGGAGCCAGTCGCCCATCTTCCGTCCGCCTTTTTGGGCAGGGCGGTTGGCGGCATTTGGACTTGGTTGAGGCGTGGTTTGCAACAAAACGACTGGCGCGGTTTTGGGGCCTGAGGTAGTTAGACGCGAGGGTACATTCAGGGTGATCAACCCTGACAGCAAAACGACCGAAACAGCATTGGCCCCGATCATCATTTGCTCCCCCGAGCAGAACGTTTAAGGTTCAGCTACATCTTCTGACGGAGCGCCGGTAAGCTCGTTTACCAGGTCCGTATCGATAATCAAGTCGTGGTTCTTGTCCAGAGACTCAATATCTGCTACTGCGCTGCCTGGACTTGGGGCAGGCGGAGTTGCCACGATAAGCCGGTACACTACACCGCCGGCCGCCAATACGGTTGCCAGCGCGGCCGCCAGCATAGGCCGGCGCAGCCAGCCAAACATGCTGGCAGGGGCCTTCTCGCGTTCTTCCTTTACGTGCGCGCGCACGCGGGTCAGAAAGTAGGGAGAAGGCTCCGGCGATTCCCATTCATCCAGCAACGACATGGTCTTGCGCATGGAGCCAAGCTCCTCTGTGCAGGCGTTGCACTGGCTGACGTGAGCTTTCACTTGCGGGTCGGCCGGACCGTCAGTGAGCAGCTCAATTAAATTTTCCCGAACATCATTGCAGTTCATACAAATTCCTTCAGCCGGTCACGCAACACTTCATAGGCGCGGAACAGCAGAGACTTGGTGGCGGACTCACTTAATTTCAAAACTCCCGCAATCTCGCGATAATCCATCCCCTGATATTTATGCATTAACACGGCGGCACGCTGTTTTTCCGGCAACGCCATTACGTGCTTCTTGATTGCCTGGAGCCGCTCCCGCCGCAGAATGTTCTGTTCCACATTCAGCGTTGGATCGGCAACGTCCAGGGTAGTGCCGGTTTCTTCATCCGGCTCATCCAGGCTCACCACTTTCCCGCTGCGCTCGACCTTGTGGTCACGCGCGTGGTTTACCGCCAGGTTGGTGGCGATGCGGTAGAGCCACGTGGTGAACTTGGCTTCTGCCGCATAGGTCTTGCGCGAGCGATAAACACGCAGAAAAACTTCCTGCGCCAGCTCTTCCGCCAGTGCCTGGTTATGGCACATGCGATACATGAAGGCGATCATGGGCCGGTGATACTTGACGACAAGATACTCATAGGCCGCATTATCGTCGGTCCCGGCGCGGAGCATTACCTCCGCATCGGTCAGCGAATCATAAGGAACGTGGCTTGCTGCCATCTCCGCAACACCCTGCATCCTGCCGGTAGCTGTGGGCATGAACAACCCCGCATTTAAGGCCACGCTGCTCACACCCCCTTAAACCCCTTGACCACCAGAAAGTTGCAGGTCTTCAGAGAGGGCCAGCAGAGCCCCGACATCAGAGTTTATTCCATCCTGTGGCTTTCGCGCATCTGTAAGTTTTCGTTAAGTCCTGGGATCGCTGGAGGAGAGACAATGGAAAAAGCCTTCTGTTAGAATGATTTCACCCGACGCAGCAATACCCCAGCGGATCGGGCGCTTAACTCAGCGGTAGAGTGCCATCTTCACACGGTGGAAGTCATAGGTTCGAATCCTATAGCGCCCACCACTCCAGAATGCCAAGGGAATGAGCACAGCTGTGGAATTCTGAGGGCGGAAATTTACAAGTTTTTGCTTGCTTCGGGACACGTTCGTGGTAACATCACGGAGTCTTCAGTAGCCGCCCGTTCCGGTGCGACATTCCGCGCAAAGAGACTTTTAAGACTAGCGCTGATATAACGAAGATTTTCCGAAACTTAGCCGACTGACTTCCAGCCAGACCCTGAGGATTTTGCGCACAGCGGGTCACCACATTTGGAAGTCCGGCAGATAGATCAAAGCTCACACAGGTATACGAATGAATGAAGGATTGAACCAACCGCAGAATCCGCGCAATCGCAAGTCGCGGCGACGCAGACGGAACTTTGGCTCGCAGAACCCCGGCCAAAACAGCCAGAATAGTCAGAACAGCCAGAACGGGTCCAGCAACCAGGGCCGTCCCGGCGGACAAAACCGCCAGAACCGCAGCAATCGCGGCGGGCCGCGTCGCGGCGGATCAGCTTTTGTGGGCCCCATGGACCACAGTTATCGCAACCAGGGTAATGGCAACAGCATGCAGGGAGCGCGTTTCCACAACGGCGCGCAAGCCACCCCCAACATGGAGCCGCTCACGCAACGCGTGGACGCTCCCACCCGGATTTTTGCCTTCGTTGACGATCTTTTCTTTGTGGCCAAAATTCAGGAAGTCTCACGCAAGCTGAACGTGAAAGTGGAGTTCGTCAAGACCGACAAAGAGATTACGGAAAAGACCGAGGGTTCGGAAGAAAAGCCATCATTGATCATAGTGGACCTCAATAGCAACGGCATCAAGCCCCTGCCGGTGATCACTAAGATGCGGTCGAAATACAAGAAAGCTACTTCCATTGTCGGTTTTGTCTCACATGTTCAGGGCGACCTCAAGGTCAAAGCGGTGGAAGCCGGCTGCGACGTGGTAATGCCGCGCTCAGCGTTTTCACAGAACCTGGTGAGCATTCTTCGCCGCCACGGCGCTGATGACGATACGGATGACACCTTCAATCGCGTCTAGCCTTTCCAGCGCATTGCGATCAGGACGATAGTCAGCCGCAGGCGGGGTCCCGCGCTGGCTGCCGTTGGAATTGATTGCAGACAGTCGCCTCAGTTGAATCCTTCATTTTGTGCGATGGCTGAATATTTGCCCTATCCTTGCAACTGAGTAGCTGCCGGGGACGTCCAATGTCCCATAAAGGCACAACCATGGCTCTCAATCGCGCGTATGAAGAACACGAAGTCACGCCCGAGATACGCCGGATGTATGCAAGCATTCGCGGCGGATTTGATCTTCCATTGGTCCCCACAGTTTTCAAACTATCCGCCGGAGTTCCGCAATACTTAAAAGCGGTATGGAAGGACCTTGAGAGCGTCGTATGCTCCCGGGAATTTGAGACAGCCGCCAGGGCGTATCAGGAAATCGCGCACTCGACCGCGATCAGCGGTGGCTGGACATTTTCCGACCAGCCCGCCGTCCTCTCTGCCGATAAATTCTCCAATGCCGATATCCGGCTCATTGGAGGCATTGTGGGCCTGTTTGCCCGGGCCACGGCCCAGATGGCGCTTTTTTCCCGGTTGATGCAGCGCGGCTATTCCGGCGGACAAAAGGGAAGAGTGACTAAGCTAAAGCAGGTCTCAGCCCTGGCTCAGATGGTTCGCGTGCACGTGCCGAATGAGCGCGAAGCGGGACTGCGGGTTTGGCTGATTTACTCCGATATCAAGAAAACTACCGGCGCGAAATCCGTGATGAGCCTTTACCGCGCGCTTTCGCCATTTCCCAGTTATCTGGCTTCGGCCTGGCTGGACAGCAAGCGCCTGCTGGCCGAACCTTCATTTATCAGCGCACACGAAGAATTGAACCGGCGTGCCCGCGCTCTGCTGGCGGGGATGCCGGTAAAAGACCACCACGCTATCGTGAAGGATCTGGATCCAGCGCAGTGGCGGGACATCGAAGAAACGGTCGACAGCTTTGCCCGCCTTCTGCCGCAGTTTGCGCTGTTGACGTCGGTATGGCAGAGATCGTTTCCGAGTGCGTCACGGATGATTGGGGCGGCGTAGGTCCTTTATCCCGGAGAGCAAGCGAGGGAACCCTATCAGCAACAAGAAACCCGCCATTTTGAAACAGAAGGTTTCGTATTTAGATATAACATGTCATGAACGCCCGATGTCGTCGCAGGATCTATTTGCAGGATGGTCGCTAAAGGTTTCCTCCCCTTCGACAAGCTCAGGGTTGGGATTTCAGAACAGTTAACCCGGTGGCCAGTGCATCTTTCGCCCACCGAGCAGATGCAGATGCAGATGGAAAACTGTCTGGCCCGCATCCGGACCCACGTTATAGACCGTACGAAATCCGTGCTCCAGCTTGCGCTCGCGGGCGATCTTTGCCGCGACCAGCTGGCAATAGCCCACCAGTTCCGCATCCGCTTCCGTAGCCTGGTCAATGCCCACAATATGTTTCTTGGGGATGATCAGCACATGCGTCGGCGCCTGCGGTTTGATGTCTTCAAACGCAAAAGCCTTTTCGTCTTCGTAGACTTTTTTAGCAGGAATTTTTCCGGCGATGATCTTGCAGAAAAGACAGTCAGTCATAATCAGAATGTTAACAAAGTCATGAAGCACGAATACCAGACAATTCGATCATTCGTATCCCGGCAGAAGCGGTCGCGCTATTTGGAGTTTGTCGCCGATTCGCGTACGAGAACAAAGTTCACGCATGCATTGGCGCATTTTCGCGACATCGATACCAGATGCAAACGCCCGATTCCTCAATCAAGGCAGAATCCCAAAGAGATTGAACGCATTCTCGCATTGAAAGGAGCGTTTGGTTTTTGTTACGCGATCACAGAACACCCGGACTTAGATGGCAAAGATATTTCGCTGAAAGAGGCACTGACAGAAATTGTGGGCAGCGGTATGGGCGCCATACTCTCATGTATCCCTGGCCGCCTGGCATTTATGGAAACCGAAGATGAGCGATTCATCCTTGAAAAAGAGAGAATAGAAGCCGGACCTGAGAAATGCGTCCGCTTCATAACCCCTCTGGTCGATGCAGATTCTAAAGTAAAAGAAGGAATATTTGTGGCTGCTTACAGACTTCGCGATCAAGGAGATATTCCGTCGTATCAACGGGTGGAGCTACGGTCTGACCTGCAATGGTTTAATGAGCATCTCCCTCTGCCACCCCCGCTCTCGGGTCGCGGAAATGAAAGAGCTATTTCGTGGTTCAAATCGCAATCGAAGGAGTGCATCTCCAGAGTCTGGTCCGTGGTTCACATTCTTGAGGAAAGCGGTATCGCGATTACTAAGATTACTACAGAGGATCCGGGCTACATCATTTACCAAGACGAATTTCAGGTTGTGGCATGGCCATCCGGAGCAACTTTTAAGAAATAATCTGCCGTCAATCCAGTCTCACCAGATAAACACCCGCATCCGTATGGGTTTCCCGCATTACTTCCTGCGCGCGTTTTTTATCATCTTCTGCCACGCGGATGCGGAGCCAGTCGCCGCCCACGGGGCTGCTGAATTGAAGCACTTTGGCGGTGCGATAGCGCCGTGCAAGTTTTTCTTTCAGTTGTGAGGCGTCGCGCGCGTCAGAAAACGCGCCGATCTGTACGCACCAGCGGCCACCTTCTTTGATCGGGGAAGGCGTTTCCAGGACTTCAATCCGCACTAAGGCAATGCCTTTCTGGAAGACACTCAGGCGGCGGGCGGCGGCCCGGGAAAGGTCAATCACGCGGTCTCCGACGAAAGGCCCGCGATCGGTGATGCGCAGCAGGACAGAGTCGCCTGTCTTCACGTCCGTCACGCGGGCAATGGTATTCAGCGGCAGCGTGCGGTGCGCGGCAGTCATGGCATTCATGTCATAGGGCTGACCGTTGGCCGCGTTGCGCTTTTGAAATCCCGGGCCATACCAGCTGGCATAACCCACTTCGGTGTAAAGGACTCTGGCATTCCTGGGCACAGTGATTTCTGCATCGGCTCTGGTTGCCGGAGTCGCGGGATGCACGGGAACAGGCGTGGGCGTAGGTGTGGGTTGGCGCGATGGAGGGATGGAGGCTGGCGCACTGGGCGGAGGCGCAGGCATCGCTGGCGGTGGCTCGTGGTGGGCCGCGCAGCCTGCTAGAACCATCAACAGGCCCCAGAGCGCTAGCTGGACGAGGGGTTTTTGTCCATATACTCGGCCAGTTTGCTGAGTTGTTCCGCTGCCAGTCGCAATGCCTTGGTCGAATGGGTGCGGATGGCCGGCACCACTTCGTTGTTCAGGTAAGTGATGACTTTTTCTTTTTCCCGTTCCAGTTTCTCCGCTGCTTCGCCAAATTCGGCGTCCAGCTTGCGGCCAAAATTCTCGAACCGCGGTTTTGCCTTGGGATCGTCTTGTGCCATGATTCTTTTTTACCATCGCAACCGAACGGTGGCCAACTGAGATTCTGGATTCGCGCTTCCGCTTCTGGTCACTTTAACCCTACGCAGAGCGGCACGCTGTCTCAGTACCTTAGATGATACCTGCTAGTTCGGCAAAAGGTGGTTTTTCGTACACTGGCCCGCCCACAGGTGGAGGTTATCCAGCACAAGCACAAGGCTCCTCCAGCGATTTGGTTTCGCTACCGGAGCGATTCATCCCTGGGGCCGGAAAGTGGGTGGGTTTACGAGATCAGGAACAGAATCTTGCGCCAAATTTGACGCGCGTTTCCGGCCAGTTGCTGAGTGTGCGGCGCACCACACGGGCCAGTCGCGTGCTCGATTTCACCTGCGGTGTGTCGGTACTCTGGAAAGTGATCTGGACCCTGGTGTCAACTTCAAGTAGTTGATCCGAGGTAAAAAGCAGGCCTGATTCGCTCATATTAATTGCTTCACCCGCAGCCCAGTTGTCCTGGCCTTCCAGCCTGTAGCGCAGAGGAATATTCAGTTCGTGGCGCATTGCGCGCTCGCTCGAATTCCGAGGCTCTGCCACGGCACTGGGGTCTAACTTTTCCATGTCTTTCTCCAGCCAAACAAGTCTTACATGAAGGTACGAAATTAACCCTGAGCGCTGACGGGGAGGGGCGCAGCTAAGGTGAAAAGATTTTCCGCTCATACGGCCCGGCTGTCAAGCGCCGACTGCCTAAGTTAGCCATTTTAATTTTCTTCTAATCTATGGATTTCATGAAACGTTTTCCTTGAAAGCATCACGCAGATAATCCTATTCGCAGGGATACAAATAAGTGCATTACTTTTCATACTAACTACTAAGTCTAGTTACATCATTAGCTTGGATATAGAAAAAGCGTAGTTTTCCACACTGGACGAGCAAACAATCCATCACTTTTGCTTACTTTCCCTGGCCGACAATCTTCTGGATCAACTGTGGATTTTCCGGCAGCAAGCCTGCCTTGGGCAGGCGCGGCGTCAGATCGAGCCAGTTGCGGTCCATGCTAAAGACTCTTTTAAACAACGGCAGGCTTTCATCGACTCGGCCCATGTTTGCCAGGGCGACAGCATGCCAATAGATCATCTCAGCGCTGTCCGGGACAAGTTGCTCGGCTGCTCCATATTCCCGCAGCGCGCCCGCATTGTCATGCAGCTCAACTGCTTTGTCGCCAGCATTCATGTGGTTGTATGCGCGTTGGAGCGTGACGAGCCGACGAAGTTCTTTGAGCGGCTCGGCGCTGTCGTCCACGCGCAGGTTAAAAACATAATCCTGCCACGGCTTGCCCGTGCCTTTAGCTGGAACAATTACGATTGCCGCTGATTGTCTTCCGCGCACGTCGCCTCCAGCCGCTTGGGCGGCATCAAGCGCAGCCAGCATACGTTCTGCAAGATCGCCTTTCGTCGATTCATAGGCCTTGGACATGGCTGGCCAGATACGATCATTGCTCATGAGATTGGCCTGGACCGCATAGTTCTTGCCAGTTTGTATGGAGCCGCCAGGCTGGCCGCCACATTGAATCGGAGTGGCGCTGCCAGTGGACGCGCCAGCGATCCCGCCGGCCGGCTCTATATCCTTGGCTCCGGTGAAGGTGGCCACTCGGCCTTGCGTATCCACCATCGCAACCTGGCGCACGTTGCATGCTTCATCGGCAATCAGCAATCCGTGCAGCGCATCAGGCGCGCTCTTACCGGCGCGCATCAAATTCAATCCCAGGGGGCCATAGCTGGGATCGATGAAAGATTGCGTTGCCACGGCGCCCACGCCTGCTTCCGCCCAGGGAACTTCGCCGCCGACGGCGAACCAGTGCGACTGCACGGCCACACCCATCTCGCCTGTGGCAGGATCAAACGCGACTATGGAAAATGTATGGACAGGACGAAGCGGCCTGTCTTGTGCCGATGAAGGACTAACAAGGAATAACGAGGCGAGAAAGACCGCGAGGCATGAAATCAGCGGGCGACGAACCATGTGCTCTCTCCTGACTGCAAACAGGGAATTCTACTCTGGTGCTGTGCCCATTGCTGCGATAATCCCTTCCGATAAAGCGAAAACGGAGAGTCCCGATGCCGCCAACAAGCCCTATTGATGTGGTCTTGCGGTTTGAAGAGGTCATTAATTCGCATGGCGCTGAAGCAATATCCGGCATGATGACAGCCGATGGAGCGTTTATTGACTCGCTGGGCAATCGTCTCCAGGGCACGGAAAAGCTGCGTGCTGCATGGGAAGGTTACTTCAAAATGATTCCAGACTACTCAATTTCCCATTCAGAAATTTTTGCTGATGGAAACACCGTTGCTGTATTCGGATCGGCGCAGGGGACATTTTCAAAAGACGGCCAGCTAGATAAAA
>DASYKK010000317.1:0-5321 GCA_035995565.1 Candidatus Angelobacter sp. | reverse complement strand
CTCACCATGGGGGCGCCGCACTCATCTACCGCCCGGAAACACTGCTCCGGCGTGAGTTCTTTTTTCAGGATGTGCGCCGGATACTGGATCTTGCCGCAGCCTGCGCACGCCAGGTTGCAGCGAAACAGCGGCTCCAGCATCAATACCAGCGGATAGCGCTTACGTCTGGCGAGTTTTTGCTTAACAACGTAGCTCGCCACCGTCCACATCTGTGAAATTGGTACCGGCAAATCGTGTCTCCTAAATTCTTCTTTTCACAGCCGAGGGCGGCTGTGCTTCAAATCTTATGGACGGCAGGCGCCCTCGCCTGCGCGATCTCTAGCCTCTTGCGTACCCCACGCTTCCCTCTTCATACAGTGCGGAAAACTCACGTGAGTACGTCGAAAGCGCGATCAGTGGGAAGTAATCCCGATACAGGTGGTACGCCAGGTAAAACACTCGAGGGAAACCCGTACCCGTGTATTGGTCTTCATCCCAGTGTCCATCCGGCCGCTGCGTTTCCAGCAGGTAAAGAATGCCGCGCTGCACCGATTCGCTGCGTGTATCGCCGGCCGCCAGCAATCCCATAATGGCCCAGGCCGTTTGCGACGGCGTGCTTGGACCAATGCCCCGCGTTGTCGCGTCATCATACGAGCCGCAGCTTTCGCCCCACCCGCCGTCAGGATTCTGCACCATGCGCAGCCATTCTGCGCCCTGTTGCACGTAAGGCTCGTGATGGTCCACGCCCATGGCCTGCAAGCCGCGCAGAACCAGCATGGTTCCATAAATATAATTCACGCCCCAGCGCCCGAACCACGAGCCATCCGGTTCCTGCTCGCTCAAAATGAACTTGATTGCCTTCTGAACGCGCTTGTCGTCCCCGGAAACACCGTAAGCTGCCAACATCTCCAGCACACGGCCAGTAATATCGACCGTCGGCGGATCCAGCATGGCGTTGTGATCGGCAAAGGGAATATTCTGGAACACCATCCGCGTGTTGTCTTTATCAAAGGACGCCCAGCCGCCATTCTTGCACTGCATTGCAAAAATCCAGTCAATAGCCCGCCGGCTGACTTCATGCTGGTAGCGTTCGCGCGGGTTCTCTACTTTATCCAGCCCCAACAGTACCATGGCTGAATCATCGACATCAGGATAGAACTCGTTGTTGAACTCAAAGTACCAGCCGCCCGGCACAACGTTGGGCACTTTTACCGCCCAATCACCCTTGATGCGGACTTCCTTGCTCAAAATCCAGTCCGCTGCCTTGAGCATGCGCGGCTCGTCTTTCGGCACACCGCTTTCACCCAGGGCAAACATCGCCAACGCCGTATCCCATACTGGAGACATGCAGGGCTGCATGCGGAACATTGGTTCTGAATGATCCGCAACATCGGGCTGGTCGATGCCAAGCTTCTCAAACTCGCTGAGCGCGCGGATCACCTGCGGATCATCGGTCGAGTAACCCAGGCAGCGCAGAGCTACGATCGAGTTCAGAATGCCGGGATAAATCGCGCCCAGGCCATCAGATTTTTCAAAGCGCTCCAGCATCCAGCGCTCGGCTTTCTTAATCGCCAGGTAACGCAACGGACGTATATTGAAGCGCTCGCAAAAATGAACCACTCGGTTGAGCACCAGGAAAAAATTCCGCCAGGAAATTTTCTTTGCGCTCCACTTCAGGTGCAGATGCCGGCCGTGCCGGCCGCCGATGAACAGCTCGTCAATCCCCATCTCCGCCGGAATTTTCTTGAACGGCTTCTTGGCGTATGCGATTGAGAGCGGTACCAGGATCGCGCGCGACCAGGATGAAATCTCATACAGGTTGAACCAGAACCAGTTGGGAAAAAGAACGATCTCCGGGGGGATGGCTGGTACCGCCTCCCAGTCATACTGGCCGAGGAAGCACAGGTAAATCTTGGTAAAAGTGTTGCACTCAGTGGCGCCACCCAGCTCCAGTATTTTCGTGCGGGCACGCTCCAGTACAGGATGGTCCGGCTTGTAGCCCATCAGCTTCAGAGCGAAATAAGCCTTTACGGAAGCACTGATATTGGAAGGGCCACCGGCATAAATCGGCCAGCCGCCATCGGCATTCTGGTGACGGATAATCTCCGGTAACGCACGCTCCATACGGCTGGGGTTGCCGGTACCTAAAAGAGTATGTATAGCGATGTAGTCCGACTCAAGCGTGGTATCGGCTTCCAGTTCTCCGCACCAATAGCCATCTTTATGCTGTTGCGCAAAGAGGTAGTCGCGTGCCTTTTCAATGCCAAAGGACACACGCTCCAGCATGTCGTCGATTTTTCCAAAAAGCATGTGCGCCGCTTGCGCGCCAAATTTCTTGCCCATGGACTACTCCACGGCAGCGGGTGCTGCCGCAATCGCTTCCACAATCTCCGGCGGCAGGCCAAAGCGGACATTTTCCGGCATGACCTCCACTTCGCGGATTGTGTTAAATCCTTTTCCCTTCAAGAAATCGATGACCTGCTCCACCAGGATCTCCGGCGCCGACGCGCCTGCCGTGAGCGCAAGCGTCTTGATTCCGATAAGCCACTCCGGCTTAATGTCGCTTGCAGTGTCGATCAGGTAGGAAGGCGTTCCCAGATTCGTGGAAACTTCCACAAGCCGGTTGGAATTGGAGCTGTTCTCAGACCCGACCACCAGCAGCAGGTCGGCCTGGTGGGCCACGTCTTTCACCGCAGTCTGGCGGTTCTGCGTGGCATAGCAGATATCCTGGGCATGCGGCCCTTCGATCAGCGGAAACTTGATCCGCAACGCATCAATTACGTCTTTGGTCTCGTCCAGGCTGAGGGTGGTCTGAGTAATGTAAGCGATACGCGTAGGATCAGGAACTTCCAGCGCGTCAACTTCGCTTGCGCTGCCCACTACCTGCGTTACTTCAGGAGCTTCGCCCAGAGTGCCAATCACCTCGTCATGATCATGATGGCCGATCAAGATGATGCTGTAGCCGCCTCTGGCATACTTCACCGCTTCAACGTGCACCTTGGTTACCAGCGGGCACGTCGCGTCAATCACCCGCAGGTCGCGCAGTTTGCTGGCCTCGCGCACGCTTGGCGACACCCCATGAGCGCTGTAAATAAGCCGCTGGCCGTCCGGAACCTCATAAACTTCATCGACAAAGATCGCGCCCTTGGCCTTCAATTCTTCCACCACATAGCGGTTATGGACGATCTCTTTGCGCACATAGATCGGCGGCCCAAAGGCGTCCAGCGCAATGCGGACGATATCAATGGCCCTCACAACTCCGGCGCAAAAACCCCGGGGCTTCAGCAGTAACAAAGTCTTGGCTTCTGATGTCATTGTGATCTGTTGATTATACCCTTTTATACACTTTTCCCTGCCTGTATCTTAACCAATAAAGAACTCTCAGACTAAGCCAACCCATTGAATTATCGATATTTAGCAGTAATATGGGAGTATCCGAGGGTGAACGGGAGAGGGCCCTGCGCTATAGCTTTTTGAAAGAGCCCAATTTCAAGCCCCAGCTCTCACTTCACGCTCAATTTGCGCAAGGGTATCGTCTTCGATGATTTCCAGGTCATACGCGGTCTGGAGATTGAGCCAGAATCGGGCTGTCGTCTTGAAGTATCGTCCAAGCCGAATGGCTGTGTCCGCAGAGATTGCACGCCGTTCGTGGACAATTTCGGCAATTCGGGTGGAGGGGACATGAAGGGCCATTGCCAGGCGGTGGGCGGTTAGTCGCGCTGGTTTCATGAAATCCTCCCGAAGTATCTCACCGGGATGAATCGGAGGCAGCTTTTGCGGTACTCGCTTTGTCATGATGAAAGCAATCCTTCATTACCTTTAACCGCAATCGATGTGTCGCGGTATGCAATGGTGTGCAATAGTATGTAACGTTTGACGTTTAATGTCAAACGTTATACCGTGAACCGGTGATCAAGAGTTTTCGCAGCAAAGATACAGAGCTCCTTCAACAGCGCCAGCGTGTGCCACGCTTTGGGGCCATCGAAAGGGTCGCCCAAAGAAAACTGCGCCAATTGGACAGCGCCGCAGTCTTGGATGACTTGAACAGCCCTCCCGGAAACCGTCTTGAAAGCCTACAAGGAGACCGCCAGGGCCAACATAGTATTCGCATCAATAAGAAGTGGAGGATCTGTTTTCGTTGGCACAATGGCGATGCGTACGATGTCGAGATTGTCGACTACCATTAAGTCGAATATGGATGTCAGCCATTGCTGAGCACGCGCAAGGATTATATGTGAGTGCATTCAGAGAAGCAGTGATTCCTACGGAGACCTAAGAAAACCGCTTAACTGCCAACGAAATCGGCAGCCCGACCAGAAACATGTGACCAATGGGACCGGTAATGATTGCCGCGTTGTTCCACGTCGGCCACCTGTGGATTGCCGAAAGTGGAAGCACCACAAACGTCATGATGATCCATACAAATTCGCCATAGATCAATCCCGTAACGACCGGCTTTTCGATCATGAAAGTTAGCCTTCTGCTGGCCACGTAATAAATCGCTGCCCAGGAAAATGCGATGAAAAAGTGGAGAAAAGCTCCAAGGACCGCTGTCTTTGTTCCACCCTGAAAGGAAGAACGGCCAAGTAATCCCGAGGCAACCGACTGCAATAGGGTCATCGGCTTGAGTCCGGATTGCAGGTGGAAAGCCACCATTGCCTGTGTGATATCGAATGCTCCGCAGGCCAGGCCTCCCCAGAAGATGGCGAGGACGGCGCTGGACGATGTTGATGTGGATGGCACGCGGCTGGCTCCGTTCTTTTGTAGCTGCAAGACCCTATAGACGGGCGAGATATAAAATGGTCGCAGCCCGAATCCACTTCATCTGCGCTTATCTGCGCAAATCTGCGGCGAAGTGTTTTTACCCATTCGCCTTTAGCAATTGCTCCGCGTGTTGGCGTGAGGTTTCGGTCAACTTCTCGCCACTCAACATCCGCGCAATCTCTTCCGTCTGCTCGGCTGGTGTCAGCGCGCGGACGAGAGTCTTCGTGCGCCCCGCCACCTCCCGCTTCTCAATCAAATAATGATGGTCAGCAAATGACGCGATCTGCGGCAGGTGCGTGATGCACAACACCTGGTTCCCCCTGGCCAGCGATTTCAGTTTCTTGCCCACAGCTTCTGCTGCCCGCCCGCCAATGCCAGTATCTATTTCGTCGAAGACCAAAGTACGCTGCGCTCCGCCTTTGCTCTTCTTGCCCGCCTCGATTGTGGCCTTAAGCGCCAGCATCACGCGCGAAAGCTCGCCGCCGGAGGCAATCTGCTCCACCGGCTTCAGAGGTTCGCCAGGATTCGGCGAGATCATATAAGCCACGCCATCAAAGCCGGCAGCCGTCCAGTTCGCC
>DASYKK010000316.1:0-3527 GCA_035995565.1 Candidatus Angelobacter sp. | reverse complement strand
CAACTTCGTATTCGCGCAGGTCGTACTGCACGCCCAGACTCTCAAGCAGGCGGACTGCATTGGTTTTCATTATTTATGTCGCTCCGCTCCAACCCGCTCTGCGTTATTAGCTAAAGGAGGGCAATCTTCTGCACCTGTGTCGTGGACTCGGCGCGCAAGTCGGCCTCGCCCATAACTCAAAGCTTAGCATCGCTCGTTTGACCCTGTCCGTTGGCTCTGCTAGCTTTGAAAGTCTGCCCTGAGCGGCTTTTGCTCGCTGTGCATTTGTCCCGCTGCCTCGGCGATACATCGGCCCCATCCGAAGAGGAGAATATGCCCGCTTTTAAGTTCAAGGGCGTGGATTTCATCGAGTTTGATTCCCTGCTCACCGACGACGAGCGCCTGGTGCGCGATACCGCGCGCCGCTTCATTGAAGAAAATCTCATTCCGATCATCGAGCAGTGCAACCGCGACGGCCGCTTTCCGCGCGAACTGGTCAAACCCATGGCCGATCTCGGCTTCTTTGGCGCCAGCCTGAAAGGTTATGGCTGCGCCGGCATGGGCAACGTGGAATATGGGCTTGTGATGCAGGAGCTTGAGCGCGGCGATAGCGGCGTGCGATCGTTTGTGAGCGTCCAGTCCGCGCTGTGCATGTATCCCATCTATGCCTATGGCAGCGACGCACAAAAAGACAAGTGGCTTCCGCCGATGGCCAAGGGTGAAAAGCTTGGCTGCTTCGGCCTGACCGAACCCGACTTCGGGTCCAACCCAAGCGGCATGCGCACCCGCGCCGTCAAGTCCGGCAATGAATATGTCCTCAATGGCGAAAAGATGTGGATTACCTCCGGTTCCATCGCCGATATCGCCATCATCTGGGCCAAATCTGAAGAACACAACGACCGCATCAAAGGATTTCTGGTTGAAACGAACCGCCCTGGCTTCAAAGCGTCAGACGTTCATGGAAAGTGGTCGCTGCGGGCATCAGTTACATCAGGGCTTTCATTGCAGGACGTGCGTATTCCGCTGGACAACCTTCTTCCCGGCTCTGACGGGCTGAAATCACCGCTGGGCTGCCTGAACCAGGCGCGCTTTGGCATTGGCTGGGGTGCGATCGGAGCGGCAATGTCTTGCTATGACACAGCGCTGCAATATTCCCAGGTTCGCAAGCAGTTCCGTGACCAGCCGATTGCATCTCACCAGCTTGTCCAGGAGAAGCTTGCCTGGATGATAAGCGAAATCACCAAAGGACAGCTTCTGGCCCTGCAAGTGGGCCGGCTCAAGGACGCAAACAAAGTTGGACACCAGCACATCTCCATGGCCAAGCGGAATAATGTGTGGATGGCGCTGGAGTGCGCCCGCATGGCGCGAGACATTCTGGGGGCAAACGGTATTGCCGACGACTATCCGGTGATGCGCCACATGATGAACCTGGAATCAGTAAAAACGTACGAAGGCACGCACGACATTCATGCGCTGATCATTGGCGAGAATGTGACTGGCATCAGCGCGTTTTGATCGCGCGAATCTGGAGGATCCAATGGCAACCCATGTGGCTGACAAGCATGCAGCACCAAAAAACATGGCCAACCTGATGGAGTTTGAACTGGCGCTGGAGTTTGCACGCGTGGTAGAAGATGCTGCTATCGCTTCGGCCCATACCATGGGCACGGGCGATCGCGACCGCGCAGATCATGTAGCCACGGAAGCCATGCGCGCCACCATGGATACTGTGCCCATGCGCGGGACCATCGTGATTGGAGAAGGCGAGCGCGATCAGGCGCCCATGCTCTATATCGGCGAGCATGTGGGCGCGGGCTGGCATGATGGTCAGAGCCTGCCGGAAGTTGATATCGCGGTAGATCCTCTGGAAGGCACAAACCTGTGCGCCACGGGCGCTCCCGGAGCCATCACAGTTCTGGCGGCATCGGAAAAAGGTGGCCTGCTGAACGCGCCGGATTGTTACATGGAAAAAATCGTCGTTGGCCCTTCCTGCAAAGACGCAGTTGACCTGGACGCCCCAGTCAAGGACAACCTGAAGGCCATCGCACGCCGCCTGAGTCGTGACGTTGCCGATCTTGTTGTCGTTGTGCTGGACCGTCCGCGGCACGAAAAACTCATTGACGATATTCGAAAGGCTGGAGCACGAATCCGCCTGATTACAGACGGCGATCTCTCGGCCGGCATTGCCGCCGCGGTCATTGGCACCGGCGTTCACGTAGTGATGGGCAGCGGAGGCGCTCCCGAGGGCGTGATCACCGCCGCCGCCATGCGCTGCCTGAATGGTGAGATCCATGCCCGCCTCGTAATCAACACGCCGGAACTTGAAGCCCGCATCGAAAAAATGGGCATCAAGGACAAGAAAAGGATTTACACGGCCAAGGACCTTGCTCCCGGCAAGCACATCGTCTTCGCCGCAACCGGCGTGACCGACGGCGCACTGATGAAAGGCGTTCGCTTCTTCGGCGAAGGCACGCGTACGTCGTCAATTGTGATGACCCGCCACAGTGGCAAAGTGCGGTTCGTGGAAAGCATTCACCTGGCCAAGCGCGCCGACGTAAAGGTGCGGTTCGCGTAGGAATTAGCAAATAGCACCTAGCAATTGGCTTGACCATTCAAACTTAACGCGGTTCGGCTTTGCTAATTGCCAATTGCTCATGAAGCAGCAACTCAAGCTCTACGACCCCACCAGAAAACCCACTGAGTGGACCGGCCTGGTCCACGCTGGCCAGTTTGCTGTCTTTCATGCGGATATTGGAACCGACGTTGAGCGCGCTCCAGACGGCCACTATCTCCGAGCCGGAGAGGACAGTACCTGTGTGGTATTCGATTCACTCACCGAAGCAGAAGCTTACTGCGAAGCGAAGGTCGAAGAAATTTCCAGCCTGCGCTGCGATATCTACGATCACACCGGCAAGTCCAAGCCGCCGATGCTTACCTACGTAAATAAAATCCACCTCAACGCTCCAGCAAAGCGCGCAAAGTGGGGTTGGGTGCTGGTTGCGGCCAGTGTGCCGTGTTTCTGGATTGAATGGCACTGGGGTAACACCCTTGTCATACCCATGGTGGTTGGCTTGAATCTGGTCTTTGGTGGGTTGCGCCTCATTTACTGGAGCACGGGTGGATCGGAGAAGCGCCGCGCGATCAGAGAAAAACACAATTAGCCGGGAATGAACGCGAACAAAGCGAATTTAAAAATAGAGAGAATTATTCGTGTTCATTCGCGCGATTCGCGGCTAAATTCTCTTCAGATCAGTGTCATCAGCGTTTATCAGTGGTGAGCTTTTTCCTAAGGCTTCGGCACTCGCGGCATCGGCGGCCAATCCTTGGGCGAGCCTTGATACAAGAACTTCGCGGTCTCATAACGCTTGGTTCCGTCATGCACGACGTACTGGCGGGCTTTCTCTCCTGCGTTCGACCACAGTGACACTCCGGCATACTGTCCGTCTGCGCGCAAGACGTAATAAAACATGCTGACGTAGGCCAGCCGGGTCATATCGTCTTTGTAGTTACGCGAGATGCGCTTCAGCGCATCCAGTCCGGCATCTTCT
>DASYKK010000315.1:0-4371 GCA_035995565.1 Candidatus Angelobacter sp. | reverse complement strand
ATAGGCCGAGCCTTCCATGTCAATGCGAACAAAATTGTTGATCCGGGCCGCATGCTGCACCACCCCCGACGCAATTTCGTACGCCATCGCCTCATCCACGTCCAGCCCCATGTGCGTAAGTTTCAGGCTCACGTTGGCGTTCAGGCCCCGGCTGCTCATCTGGTCCAGCATCTGGTGATAAAGCTGCGCGCTGTGGCGGGCTTCGTCGGCGTTGGTCACGTTTTCGCCCAGATTGTCCACGCTTACGCTGAGGCCCAACTTGTTCATGGCCTGCGTAGCGGCGAGTGCGTCCTCAATGGTGGTGCCGGCTACAAAACGGCGCGAAAGCCGCTGGCCAATCCATGTTTTCTCCGCGGCCAAGCGCAGAGATTTACTTTCCGACAAGGAAATAAACGCTGCCCTTAACAACGGCGCTCCTGAAATATTTGAGATGACTGCATAGAAGGGAACTTACTTTTGTAACACAGCTGGAAGACTTGAAATGCCAATTTACAATTTGAGACTTAAAATCTCGCTTACCTTCCGTGTTCTTCCAGAAACTTCTCCGCTTCGATCGCGGCGGCGCAGCCTGATCCGGCGGCGGTAATCGCCTGTCGATAGCGGCGGTCCTGTACGTCACCGCAGGCAAAGACGCCGGGCACGCGCGTCATCACAAAGTCCCGGGTCTTAAGATAGCCGTCTTCATCCATATCAAGCTGGCCGGCAAACATTTTGGCGTTCGGCACATGGCCTATTCCCAGAAACATGGCGCTGGTGGGGAAGTCCCAGACTTTGCCAGTCTTGAGATTCTTCAGCTTGAGTGCAGTCACTTCCTTCAAGCTTGGGTCATGCACGTCTTCCACCATGGTGTCGGTGAGGAATTCAATTTTCTCGTGTTTGCGGGCGCGGTCCAGCATGATCTTGGACGCGCGGAAATGCTCCCGCCGATGGATGATCGTAACCTTCGTCGCAAAGCGGCTCAGGAACAACGCTTCTTCCATGGCTGAATCTCCGCCGCCGATGACTGTAATCGGCTTGCCTTTGAAGAAGAATCCATCGCACGTAGCACACGACGACACACCATGGCCAATCAGCTTGTGCTCGTTCGGCAACCCCAGCCAGCGCGCCGTCGCCCCGCTGGCAATGATAAGCGTGCGCGTAGCCACGGTTTTGCCGCCGCCGAAATCGAGCATGAATGGACGCTCAGTTAAATCAGCCTTCACCAGATGTCCGCGCATGTACTCGGTGCCAAAGCGCGCTGCCTGTTTGCGCATGTTCTCAATCAATTCCGGGCCCTGTATGCCTTCAGGGAAGCCGGGAAAGTTTTCCACCAGAGTAGTAAGCGAAAGCTGGCCCCCTGGCTCGTGGCCCTCGATCACCAGCGGGTTCAAATTGGCGCGGGCCGCATAGATAGCAGCCGTGAGGCCGGCGCACCCGGTGCCAAGCACCACTGTATCGCGAACGGAATTGTCCATGGCATCCATTAGATTCATGACCTTCGATTTAGTTTCAGTGCTTTCCCGCGGCGGGCTTGCGCTTCGGGCCCGGCGCGGCCGGCTTGGAGGCGGAATTAAGCCATGCAATATCTGTGCGGAAGGCCGTCCGCAGGCCCAGCGCCTCGCGGTAATGCGCCATAATCTCTGACGCCTGGTGAAATATCGGTTCGTAGGCGCTCTGGTCAACTTCCGGGCAGCGCGTCAGTACTGCGGAACTCTTATTGAACCGTTCAATTCTCACCCGTGAGGTTGGGGTATCCACCTGCAATAGTGACAGAGGCTTTGCCGCATCCGCGGATACACGGTCTTCCATCACCACCTGAAGAAAGTCTTTGGGGTCGCGCGGCCGGAGCACCAGAATCTCAATCGCGTTCGTAGCGTCAGTGCTCATGGAGTACTGTGCCGTCAGCAGCGGTGATTCCGGCGCAAAATCCCGGCGCAGGCGAACGTACTTTGCGTCGGGCGCGTCTTTCAGCGAGGTGCGTCCTCGCGAAACCTCAAAGTCCGCGCTGAACGCCGGCTTGGACTGCACCGCCGCCAGGGCGCCCTTGATTATTGTCTCCTCATCCGTTCCCGGAGTGCACACATTCAGATAATTCACTTTGACCTGCGGTTTGCCTTCAGGAGACGGCGCAGTAGGCTGGGCTGCGGGCGGCTTTTGCTGGTCCTGGGCCGCTGCCGTGGCCAGCAAAACAAGAATTGTCAGTGCGTGTTTCAACACGGTTTGGATTGTAGCATCAGGAACGAGATCGGATGATGGGGAGATCTTGTGCGCGGGTGATCGAAGCTGGTCACGTGTCTGTTATTGTGCTATTTTTCCTGTCCATCCAGGTTGCCATTCCCAATCTGCGTGCGGGTTTCCGATCACCCGATGACGGCGATCACCACGATGTTCTGCGCTATCAAATCTCTCAACCCGCGCTGCATGGAGTGCGAGGCGGTTCATTTTCTCAGATACGAATCCACCCAGCCGTTCACGGTCTTGTACCAGAGCTCGCTATTTTGCGGTTTCAGCACCCAGTGTCCTTCGTCGGGGAAGTAGAGCATTTTAGATCGCACTTTCAGCCGTTGCAGCGTGGTAAAGAGCTGGAAGCCCTCAGAGACATCAAGCCGGTAATCTAGTTGGCCGTGGACGACAAGGGTCGGCGTCTTGAACTGTGCCGCAAAAAGGTGTGGCGACCATTTGCGATAGCCTTCGCGGTTGGCCCAAACAGTGTCGCCAAACTCCCATTCCGGGAACCACAGCTCTTCCGTCGTGCCGTAAGCGCTTTCCGTGTTAAACATTCCGTCATGCGAGACCAGGCACTTGAATCGATTGGTATGGCCCAGTATCCAGTTGATCATGTAGCCGCCATAGCTGGCGCCCAGCGCGCACTCGCGGTCTTTGTCAATGAAGGGATAAGTTTTCTCCGCGTAATCCAGGCCGTTCATGAGGTCAATGTAAGGCTTGCCGCCCCAATCCTTATTTACGCCATCGACAAATGCCTGCCCGTAGCCGGTCGACCCGCGAGGATTGATCATGATCACCAGATAACCGTCGGCGGCAAAGAACTCGGCATTCCAGCGGTATGACCATTCGTCGCCCCATTGGCCTTGCGGCCCGCCGTGAATCAAGAACTTTACCGGATATTTTTCGTCTTTGTTGAACCTGGGCGGCTTCACCATAAAACCCTGGACCTTGGTTCCCCCAGCGCCGGCAAACCAGAATGACTCCACCGGTTGCATTGCGACCCTCGCCAGCACCGCATCGTTCAAGTGGCTGAGTTCTTCAACTTTTTTGCTGTCGAGATCCATCTTGTAGACTTCATTTGGCGCTTGCGCCGACAAGCGAGTGAATACCAGCGTTTTGCCATCGGGCGTGATGCTCAGGTCGTCGTTCACGCCGCGAGTGATTTCCTGGATGGCATTGGCGCGTATGCGCGCAGCCGAAGGAGGCGCGTTTGCCGCGTCAACGTCAAGCCGGTAGATCGGCGACTCTCCCTTGTTTTCTGAAGTGAAGTAGATGGTCTTGGAATCAGGCGACCACGCAATGGTTTCGACCCACTGATCAAAATCTTCCGTCAGGTTCCTGATGTTACCGGTTTTGCGATCGTACACAACCAGCCGGAACCGGTCGCTTTCATAGCCGGCCCGCTTTTGCATGCGCCACGCCAGCCACTTGCCGTCAGGCGAATAAAGCGGCGTGGAGTCACTTCCTGGGCTGGTGCTCAGTCTTTTGGGCTCGCCGCCGGTGATCGGCACCACAAAGATGTCGTTGTTCGTGCTGGTAGCGCCTACCTCATCCCAGTTGCTGGTGAATGCCACTTCCTTCCCATCAGGAGAAACAGCATATGCATCCTGGCCACCCAGGCTGAAGGGAGGAACGTCATGATCGCCGGGCGTCAGGTCCCTGGCAACTCCGCCTTCTGCCGAAACAACAAACAGATGGCTGCGTTTGCCCGCGCTGTAGTGGTTCCAGTGGCGGAACAGCAGATGTTCGAAAACCGTTGCCTTAACTTTTGAATTGGCCCGTGCCTGGTCACTGAATTTGTTGCATGCGTCGTCCATGCAGCCGGGAAAGACTTCTGAAGTAAAAACAATATTCTTGCCGTCGGGCGACCAGATGGCGCCGTCGGCCTCCGTGGACATGTTGGTTATCTTTTTTGGCGCGCCGCTCGACAGGCCCGAAGCGGAGTCAAAGCCGCTGATCCAGACCTGTGATCCACCTTCGGCTGCACTGAGGTAAAGATAGCTCTTTCCGTCGGGTGACCAGCGTCCGCCGCTCTCGCCTGCCGGAGACGGAGGAAGTTGCCGCGCGACGCCGCCGGCCACCGGGACCACCCAGAGATGGGACGTCTTTTTATTCTCTTTCAGGTCAACCTCCACGGCGGCAAACAGTATCCACTTGCCGTCGGGC
>DASYKK010000314.1:0-3192 GCA_035995565.1 Candidatus Angelobacter sp. | reverse complement strand
GTGACCCAAACCTCGGCCGAACCAACCGCGCTCGATTGGGCCGCACTGGTCGCGGTAATGGTGTGCGTGCTTCTTTTTCCGGGAGGATGATACAAGCCGGAAGTAGAGATGGTCCCCACAGTGGCATTGCCGCCCCGTATCCCATCCACCGCCCAGAAAACGCCATGATTGGTTGTGTTCACCACGGTAGCGGTAAATTGTTGCGGCTCGCTCAACGTCAATGACGCTTTGGCTGGATGAACGGTAACGCCGACTGCTGCGAATACGCTGATACCGAAGCAGAGCTGGATCAGCACTAAAAACCCAAGGGTTCGGCCCACTTCCATAAAACACCCGCTTGCAAATTGATCTTCTGCTTACATAAGAATGCAGGTGAGCAGGGCGGGATGCTTCGCAATCACGGTCGGCCTCAGTTGTGTCGACGTTAATGAAACCGTAACATTCAGAGGGGCGTACCCTTTATGGTGGCCTTGCTCAATGCGATCCCCTTGACGTCAAGAGAGTTCTACGGATCATGCCGTTCCTGCTGCTTGCCCTTTATATCGGCCTCTTTCTATTCGCCTATTTTCTCTCAGACAGCATGATTTTTCTGCCGCATCCCACTTCTTATCAGGATTCGGCGGAAATCCTGAAAATCACTACGGCCAGCGGAAAGAAGATTTCCGCTGTCTATCTTCCCCATCCCGCGGCCAAATTTACCCTGCTGGTGAGCCACGGCAATGCCGAAGATCTGGGCGACGATCGTTATTGGCTGGACAATCTGCGCCACGCCGGTTTCAGTGTGTTCGCCTACGACTATGAAGGATATGGCACCAGCGAAGGCAAGCCGAGTGAGAAAGCCTGTTACGAAGATGCCGCTGCTGCATACGAATTCCTGGCCGTTAATCTAAAGACACTTCCGGACAGGATCATTATTTTTGGCAGATCGGTGGGCACAGGACCGGCGGCATACATCGCGGCGAAAAGACCCTCAGCGGGAGTGGTCCTGCAAAGCCCCTTTGTTTCAGCCTTTCGCGTACTCACTCGTGTGCCGTTATTGCCCTTCGACAAATTTCCCAACTACAAATACATCCGTCACGTTCATAGCCCGGTCTTGATCATGCACAGTCGCGCGGATTATGTGATTCCTTTCTGGCACGGACAGAAAATCTTCAACCTCGCTAACCCGCCTAAGAAATCCTTCTGGGCGCCGGACGCCGACCACAATGATCTGGATCGCGCTCAGGGATATACCGAAGCAATTCAGGCATTCGCGGCCACCTTGGGCGAGACGGAACATGCACCGCCGCCACTGCCCGCACCGAAGCTGCCGTGAAATCCATTGCGCACCAGCGATAATTCCCCACTACTGCATGGTCGTCGGATGGCAGGTTGAGCCCACACCGGGCGGTGCCGGAATCCCTGTCGGCGGCGTGGCCCAGGGTTTGCCGGTGAAATCAAAGAAGTCGAGCAAGTTGGGCTGAGCGGCGTCACGATTCGTCAACGCCGGCAGGCCAAAGCGCTGTTCGACAAAATGGATCACCGCCGTGTGGTCCATGGCTGTATGCCCCACGTAGTGCCGACGGGCAAACGGTGACACGATCATGTTAGGCACGCGGAACCCCAGTTGTGCGCCAAAGCCGGAGTGTCCGGCCGCAGCCGCGTCTGCCGGATGCGCTCCCGGGCTGTTAGGACGCAGATCGCAATGATTGGTATACACACCTGCCGTCGCCGGCGTGCAGGGCAGGAATCCGTCTGGATTTACGGCGATGGGCGCAATATCACCTTCCACTCCCGCCAGCGTGGCGCTGGTGTTCTGGTTGGTATGGCCCGGAACCGGCGGCACGTGATCATACGGTCCGCCGCCTTCATCGAAGGTGAAGAACAAGGCCGAATCTGACCATGATGGGCTGGACATCAGCGAGTTGATGATGTTCGAGATCTGGGCTTGCCCAGACAGAATCGATTGGCCGGAGCCGGGATGTTCATCGCCATGGCCAAAATTGGCTTCGACATAAGCGAATGCCGGCAGCGTATGGTTCTGCACGTCAGTAAAGTACTGGCTCAGCGGAGCGATATGTGTGGCATCAACAGTAACAACGCCGCTGGCATTTTTGAAAATGTATTTGCCGCTATAGGTGAAATACGTGAAAGTCGTCGATGGGCTGCCGTTGGCATTGGTAGCCGAGTAATAGAGCTTCCAGGAAATATTGTGCTCATCCAGCAATTGGAAGATGGTCTTCGCCGTGAGCTGAGGCGCGTGATCATCATTGCCGGGATCATAGGCGTATCCCTGCGTTGTCCCCCCTGACATTGTCGCCAGCCGGTTGGGAATCGTCTTGCTCGCCACGGGCGAGAACCACCGGTCTGACAGCGCAAACTGCGAGGCCATGAAGTAGTAGTAATTTAATTCTGCCGCGCCGGTCGTGCTGATGTCCTGGTAATAAGCCATGGCGCGCTGGCCCGCCGTATCTGTAAATGCGCCGCTGCCAACTCCGGATTTCGCATAGCCCTCAGCCGTGTGGACGAAGCCATCCATCAGGATTTGGCGCGTGGTAGTGAAATCAAAACGACTCACATCGCCAAAGCTTTCCAGCCATGCAGAGCTCATGTCGTCAAGGCAGCTGCTGGTGGTATGGAAGAGCGGGAACACCGCACCTTCATCGTTCTTGTTGAGAAGAGTCGACAGCTTATCGTCAATTCCGTCCACGTCATACTGGCGCTGATCATCCCCAATGTTCCAGCCCCGGGCCTTTCGATATGGATTCAGCATTCCAAAATAGCTATCAAAGCTGCGGTTTTCTTGTTGAACGAAAATAACGTGATTAACAGCGGTGATTCCAGGCCCCGGAGTCGGCGTAGGCGTTGGGCTTGGAGTTGGAGTTGGCGTCGGATTTGGTGTGGGAGTCGGCGTTGGCGTTGGTGTTGGCGTCGGACTTGGTGTTGGTGTCGGAGTCGGGGTAGGTGAAGTTGCGACTGTGATGCTCTCCGAAGAGGAAAAGAAGAAACCCGTAGAATCCCATGCGCGGACTACGATGGCATGAGTTCCCGCTGGCAGAGAGATAATCGCGTTGAGCGAGGCATTCGAACTCTGGGCCTTCTTGACCGAATCGATATACATGATCATTGCGGTGACCGGATGAGAAGTGTCACGGGCGCCCGCGGAAAAGGTTACGGGAGAAGCCACCGTGGCTCCGCTGGCTGGGGAGCAAA
>DASYKK010000313.1:0-4973 GCA_035995565.1 Candidatus Angelobacter sp. | reverse complement strand
CTAGCCAAACCAGCGACAGGCAAGGCAAGACAGGGGACAACGTGATTCGAGGTAGAAAAAACGCGATAAAGAGGGGTCGACAGCCTTTCGACAGTCCTTTCGAAGTGGGGTTTGGCGTTTGTTTGCAACAGAGGTCTTATGGGGGGTGGGGGTCTGGCTGAAGGACGTGGGCAGAGGGCTGTAAGAATCGGGGACAAAACCTACCACGGGGGCACGGAGACACGGAGAGCATCCAAGGTCAGCGATTGGAAAAACAAAGCAAGGAGGAAAAGCATGGAGAAGAGCAGGCACGAAATTTGGGGAGAACCATACGTTCCGGCATGGGGTCCGAAAGATGGCTTTGGCATAAGAGAGGGCGAAGATGTGCTGGGTCTGGACGAAGCAGAGAGAGCTTTGTGGGAGATTGCGGGCACCGATCCGCAACGCGCTGTGATCGCGGAGCAGCGGGATGAGCGCAGATTCAAAGAACACCAGGAGCGGGAGAAGGAGCGCGAAAGGCAAGCGTGGCCAGCCAGCACGGCGGGGCAGTTGCTGAAGAAGCTGGGCGAGTGCTTTGCCGAGTATAGGGAGTGCCTGGAGAAAGATCCGCGATTGATGGAGAAGGCGCTGGAATTTGATGAGATGAACCAGAAAATTTTTAACCGCATGCGGACCAGTATGGATCGAGCGCATAACGCGCCCCGATGCCGGCACGAGAAAGCCGGTGGTGGGACGTGCCGGGCGCCGCGCGTGCGCGGGAAGAAATATTGCCATATGCACGAGATGCTGGAAGAGGCGCGTCCGGAGAAGCTCAACCTGCCGAGTCTGGGAGATGCGCACGCGATCCATGCGGCGATTGCCAAAGGCGCGCAGGCGGTGGTGGACGGAAAGCTGGAGTACAAGCAGGCGTCGATACTGGGATATTACCTGCAACTGGCGCTGAGCAATGTTGGCCGGGTGGATTTCGAGAATCCGGAAAAGGTGCAGGTTTAGCCGCAGATCGCACTGATGACACTGATCAGGAAAAGCAAGTCTAACGCGGATAGTCGCGGATTAAGAAGGGGAAGCCGCTCAGGCGGTGGGAAAGTGGGTTCTTTGACAAATTGAACGGTGGGCGCGGGCGCAAGTATTCAGATCCTACAGTGGCAGACGCTTTAGAGTTCGAGCGTGCCGTGAAGATACAAGCGAGCCCGCCCAACGATCTTCACGCGATCGCCAGCGTTTGTGCACTGCATGGTTCCACCGCGGACACTGAGTTGTTGCGCACGCAACTTGTCCTTATCCAGCCGCCCCGCCCAATATGGAGCCAGTGTGCAGTGTATCGAGCCGGTTGCGGGGTCCTCATCGATGCCCTCAGCCGGCGCAAACAATCGGCACACGTAATCCACGTCACCCTCGCCGGGAGCGGTAACAATCGTTCCGGCATTCACGAGATCCAGTGTAGCAAGAGCGGCAATATCGGGCGAGAGCGCTCGCACTTGCTCAGCATGGTCCACTACCACGACGAAATCGCGCGATTTCATTACCAGCGCCGCTTTCAAGCCCAGGGCTGGTAAGAGGCCGGCTGGCGTTTCACATGGTTGAGGTGGCCTGGCGGGAAAGTCCAGTTCAAAGCTGTCATGCTGCTGAGCGGCGGTCAACATGCCGGCGCGGGTGTGGAAGCGAACCGGCCACGCATTGTGGTTCCGCAGCGCGAGCACATAGGCGGATGCCAGGGTCGCATGTCCGCATAAGTCGTCCTCAATTGTGGGTGTAAACCAGCGCAAGTCGAAATCACCATCCGCACGAGGAACGACAAAAGCGGTTTCGCTATGTTTGTTCTCAGCCGCGATTTTCTGCATGATGCTATCCGCGAGAAAAGCGGAAAGGATGCAGACTCCCGCCGGGTTACCGGCAAAGAGCTCACCCGTGAATGCATCAACGTGGTAATACGGAATTGCCATGTCGTGCTCCTCTAAGCTGCTGGATCCCGCCAGGAAATGGGCCATGAGGATCGGTAATCGTTGAACATCTGCCTAAATACAAGTTACATCGAAAACACGTTAGGGTCTGCGCTCTGTACAATATTGCGCAGCACGAAGTCATTTGAGCAAGCCTGGGATTCCATACCGCTCGCCGCGCCATTTTCGCATTCCTCACCATCAGTGATTTCGCATGCAACGTTGAAATACAAATCAGGGCATCTAAGGGCTTAAGGAAATGTCGCTTTCATGAACCGCTACAAATCGTTTTCTTCCACTTCAAAAATAACCCCTTCGATCAACTTTCCCCGGCTTCCAGGGATAATCCTGGTCCTTCTTCTACTCGTGACTCCCAGCGTAACGGCGCATGCGGAGACCGCCGATAACCCTTGCAACGTTTCTGGATTCGCGCACCAGACCTGGAGTGAAGCAACGCAATTCGGACACGGTCTGAAATCCGTCCCACGCGGCGTGATTCGTCCCAGGAATTTGATTTGGGAGCTCCCGATCTTGGCGGCTACCGGCGTGATGATCGCAAAAGTCGATCGCCCTGCTGACAATCGTATCCAGTCCAGGTCATTGCAACAGACAGCAAGCCTGTGGTCGAATGTCGGCATTGGCATGGAGCTTGGATCCGGCGTGCTGGCATATGGAGTCGGCTGCCGCAGCAATCATTCGTATCTTCGCGATACAGGTTTTAAGGCGCTGGCTGCCATGGGCGCAGCCGGCACATTGGATCTCGGCCTGAAGCTTGCCTTTGACCGCCAGTTTCCCACCACCGCGAATGGTGCCGGAAAATTCTGGGCCGGCGGAAGGTCATTCCCATCGGGACACGCAGCCACCAGCTTCGCCTTCGCTGCGGTTGTCGCACACCGTTACCCTCATAAGCCGTGGCTTAAATGGACCGCTTACGCGCTGGCAACCGGCGTAAGTCTCTCGCGCTATCCGGCAAAAAAACATTTTCCGTCGGACATTCTTATGGGCGCAACTTTAGGATACGTAACTGGCGCGTATTTGGGTGACCACTAACCTTACGGGCGGGAGCCCACCGTTCCCGCTTCTTGTATAACTCCCAATACCGTGGGTGCCCCACGCCTTCGCGCTTTGCGAAGGGTGGGCTTGATTCCACATCGTTCGCCCGCACCCGCGCTCGTTCGAGGATCAAGCGCGGGCAACCCGATTTACTGAGCGGGTTAATAGTGCCGGCTTAAGTGCAGCTGCTTGGAAGCGTCAAAGCCCCTTTGAGCCGGCAAGCTGAGTTGACCCCGAATAGCTAGAGACTGCAGGCCGAACGTGTTATTCTTCGCGCCCTTCGCCGGGTCACCGTAAATTCCAGAGGCAATATCAAATCCAAGCCATGCGCGCACTTCCGGATCCCTGGTGCGGGCACTCGCGACAACCGGATCCGCCTGGGCGATGGCTGCACCGATGGCTGCGAACTGTGCGTTCCGATTGAGGTCCAGGGTGAATGAGACTGCTACTTTGAATCCCTGCTGTTCGGCGGGATTGAGAGAAGCAAGCACCTTCTCTTTTCCGGCCCCCCACTCCTTTTGACCTTCAGCGGCGCCCATTCCAATATCAAATCCTCGTAGATTCGCACTGGGTTGCCGCTTGCGCAGCTCGGCAACGAGCGGATCATTGGCGAGAATTGCTCCCCTTGCAGCAAGCTGGTCAGGAGTCAACTCCACCGGATTGCCTTGTCCGCCACCGATGGCGCGGCACCGCGCTTCCAGCTCTGCAGCCACCGGAGAGTTTCGCGCTCGCGCTGATTGTGCCTGGTCACAAACCGGAACTGAGCCGCTGGTCCCTGCAGGCGCGCCCACTCTTCCCAAAGCCACGCCCACTTTTCCAGAAGGCACGGCAGGTTGCCTGGAGGCATTGCACTGAGCTTCAAGCGCCGGCGCCGAAGGCGAGTTGCGGGCGCGCGCAGCTTGAGCTCTTTCGCAGATTGAAATGTCCGGCGCGGGAGTTGTCTGTTGCACTCTGCCCAGCGCCATACCGGACGCGTCTTTACGAGGCGCGCCGCAGATTAAACCTACGGCATCAACCCACGTTCCGGCGCGGCCGTGTACACCCACCGCAACCTGGCCGGCAGGACAGCCCTGGTGTCCGTAGGCAGTACGGTCTTCGTTGTTGGCGAGTTTGCTGTTGACCCCCGCCGGTATCACATGTTCCGGCGTGTCGAAAGTTGCGGACGGATAAGCCGGCATCGCCTGTGAAGGAACAGCCTGTCCGCAGTACAGGTGAATGTTAGTGATGACAAAATTATCATACGAGGAAGAAGTTGCGTCGAGGCCGATCACGATCGGCGAACTTGCGGGGCATAATACTCGTTGTGCTTGTCCGCCCGTGCCTCCGGACCAGTTGGATGCCGCCACCTGGTTGCCGATCGAAGTTGGTCCGTAAGTGACTACGCAGACCGGCCGGATGGCATCGAGGTACACACCTGAGCGCAGCTCGAAGCCCATAAGATTTTCTGTCGGGCCACATTGCGCCTTGTACGGGCCGCCACTACTGCCGCCGATGGGAGGCAGATACGCTACCGGTGCTCCGGCTGTCTGCGCACTCATATTCGCAAGCATGCCTATGCATACCAGTGGGAGGAGGAGCAGACGCACATGCCGCGGACTCCGTCCGGACGGCTTGGTTAAGAATGCTGCTGTGTTTGGGGTCAATGTTTCTGTTCTGAAAAGTAGACTCAAGAATCGGTTGGCGGACAGTGGGTGCTCCTTTGGCGTGTGGCGAGCAGTATTTCACATTCCGATTATTTTGGATATTGTTTTAGGCAACAGAGCAACGTACCGGCGGATGCCCACCCTTCCGCTCTTCATTTAACTAACAAGGCCGTGGGTGTCCACCCTCGCGCTTTTTGCCAAGGCGTGGGATTCCGCGCCGTTCGTCAACTTACGCGGCCTCTCTTAGTTTCGTTCGGTCCCCAATGCTTTGGAGTGCCGCGTCGATCGTGGTCAACACCTGATCGTAGGACGCCAGCATTTCATGCTCACGTGTGTCGTGAGTAGACCAGAGGACCCG
>DASYKK010000312.1:0-3343 GCA_035995565.1 Candidatus Angelobacter sp. | reverse complement strand
AAATCAACCTGAGAAAATGGGGCTGATTCGGCCCGATTTTTATCCGGCGGCTGGTTCCATCACTATAGGCATCGTCGGTGTTTGACTTCCGCCTGGGGGCTCAATAGTCACGGCAAAACCTTTGGCATTGATGCCTGCGGATGCCATTTTGTGGAACATCATGCCGTTGCCTCTGCCATCGGGTTTGAACCAGCCGGCAGACATCGGAGCGCTGCCGTCTGCGGGCAGGAGCCAGAGCTGATAAATCTTGTTTTCCGGCAACGGATTCAGGTTGCTCGCCATCAGCAGCAATGATCCTTGCTGTTTGGAATAGACAGTCTTGATCTGGGGTTGCGGCGGCGTTTTCCTGCTGACCAGAGTCAGCGGCCAGGCATCTGGCGCGTGCAGCAAGTCTCTGACCATCTTGGCTTCCGCAAGCTCTGTATTCGTGCGTGCCAATTCAGATTGGACTTGCTCCAACTGCGCGTGGGTGTGATTTAAAATCCGTCGAGTATTGCGAAGATCGCGCCACAACAAAATACTGAAAACTGCCAGCATCAGCATGACTACGACCGGCGCAAAGGTGAACCAGCGCGAACGCAAGCGACCCACGGCATAAGGCTTCGGCGCTCGGTGCTCCATGCGCGGCTCCGCTGCAATGGCGCTCAGCAACCGCTGCCGCGAGCGCGCCGGAGGGTGTGGTCCCACGGCGGAAAGCGCCAGCAGCGCCGTATCGGCGCGCAGGGCTTCCAGTTCGCGGCGGCATTCTCCACATGTGCCCAAATGCGCTTCCAGCGCCGCGAGGTCCTGCGGATCGTCGAGCGCGCCCATGGCGTAGAGCGCCAGCGATTCAGCGAATTGTGGATGCACGTTCATGCGAGTACTTTTCTCAGAGCCAGCAGGCCGGTGCGGATGCGGGTTTTAATCGTTCCCAGCGGGTCGCCGGTCTTCCCAGCGATTTCCGTATGCGTCATGCCTTCAAAAAATGCCATCTCCAGCGCCTTGCGTTGGTCTTGTGGAAGCTGCACCAGGACGCCGCGGACCTTGTCTACCGTGAGTTTCTGGGAAGCCTCATCCTCCAGATTTACTCCAGTGGCGATGGGCATTTCGTTGATATCGTCTTCGGGGGGACGTTTCCGCAAAAAATCGATAGCTCGATTGCGTGAGATCACCGCCAGCCAGGGTGCAAGCCTTCCACGATCAGCGTCAAAAGCTCGCGGATTGCGCCACAACTGTAGAAATACTTCCTGCACCACGTCCTCTGCTGCAGCGGTACTGGTGAGCACGCGGATCGCGACCCCATACACCACTCCGGCATAGCGGTCGTAAAGCTCGGTCATGGCGCTTTGGTCCCCCGCGCGGATGCGGGCGATCAAGGCCGCGTCGTCCTTATGGTTTGGCGCTTGCGTGCCGCTCACGCGCATTCTCTCGCTTTCCTAGGTGTACGAATTCTGAAGGCGTTTGGATTGCATCCGGCCCTGAAGCAGCAAAATGAGTCCGAAACTCCATCGTAACAAATCTGTTTTGGGAGGGCGAGGATCCGCCGCCTGCCTGGCTGGCCATTGACTCACGGACATAATTTGATCTCCATCAGCGATCCGGTTCGACGCGCAGCGATGAAAAAAGATGTTAGTATCCTCCGCATGCGTACCAGAACGGCTCTTCTTTTACTGAGTGTCTTATGGTTTTCCGCCATCACTGTCTTCGCCGACTCCTCCGATTTTACCGTGAAGAAAGTTGGGGACGGCGTTTATGCGGCCATTGGCGCTGATGGCGGCAAAGCCGGCAGCAATGCTGGATTTATCGTCGGAGGCAATGGCGTTGTGGTGATCGACACGTTTGAAGAGGTCGCTCCGGCGCGAGACCTGCTGGCGGAAATCCGCAAGATCACGAGCCTGCCTATTCGGTTTGTAGTGAACACGCATTACCATTTGGATCACACTGGCGGAAACGCCGTCTTTGCGCAGGCAGGAGCGACGATCCTCGCACAACGCAACTTGCGCGGCTGGCTGCGGACGGAAAACCTGAAGTTCTTTGGCGCCAATCCCAAACCGGAACAAAAAGCCATGGTCGAAGCGCTGGTTCTGCCCGATGAAACTTACAGCGACGCGGTGGATATTTATCTGGGCGCGCGGCAGATTCAGGTGCGTTATATGCTGGGCCATACCGGCGGCGATTCAGTGATAATCGTGCCGGACGCCGACGTGGTCTTTGCCGGTGACCTGGTCTGGCAGAAACATCTGCCCAACTTGATTGATGCCACTACCAGCGATTGGGTCAAAACGCTGGAGAAGCTGCTGGCCGACCATCCTTCGGGAACATTTGTCTCCGGGCATGGCGATGTCGCTACCGTGGCAGATGTCCGCGACTTCCACGACTATCTTGTCACTCTGCGCGACGCCGTGGCCAAAGCCCAGGCGGCAGGGAAGACCGATCAGTCCCTGATTGCTGCAGTCCTGCCGCAGTTGCAGGAAAAGTATGGCAAAGATTGTCCGGCCGCATCGCCAGATAAGAAGCCATCGGATCCCACTGCTACTTGCTGGGGATTTTTTGCGCCATTTTCTAAACGCAACATCACCCAGACCGCCGCAGAGCTCGCGGGTACCAAGAAAGTTCCAACTCCTGTGGCTGATATCGACAAGAATGCAGCAGGGAAGTAGAAGCTACCGCGTCTGCGGGAACAGCATGTAGAAGTTTTCCGCTGTCTGTTGTCCGATCTCTTCTTTGCTCGTCCCGCGCAGCTGTGCAATGGCCTCTGCCGTATTCACCACAAAGCCTGGCTCATTGCGCTTGCCCCGATGCGGCACCGGCGCCAGATATGGCGAATCAGTCTCAATCAGCATGCGGTTGAGTGGGACCTGTTTCGCGGCTGCGCGAATGTTTTCCGCTTTGGGAAAGCTGACGTTTCCGGCAAAAGAAATATAGAAGCCGATGTCCAGGGCGGCTTGCGCGTGCTTCCATTCGCCGGTAAAGCAATGAAGAATTCCTGGCAGTCCGCTGGGCGCCCAGTGGTCACGCAACATTTCCAGAGTATCGTCCCAGGCATTCTCGCTGTTGTTGCTGGGGCGGCAATGAATGATGATTGGCAGCTTTGCCGCTTCGGCAAGCTTCATCTGGCGGAGAAACACTTCTTTCTGTACGTCTCGCGGGGAGTGGTCGTAGAAATAATCCAGGCCGATCTCGCCCCAGGCAATCAATTTTGGATGTTTCGCAAGACGCTCCATCTCGGCGTAGTCAGCATCTGTCGCCACCGTGGCTTCATGGGGATGCAATCCTGTGCTGGCGAAGATCCAGTCATGCTGCTCGGCGATCTTCAGCGCGCAATCGTATGTACCAGGGCCTGTCCCGCTGCCGATGGCCAGAA
>DASYKK010000311.1:0-7681 GCA_035995565.1 Candidatus Angelobacter sp. | reverse complement strand
TGCGAGAAGAACATAACCCTTTGCGCTATGTCCTCTGGCTGCCGTTTCTGCGCACCGCGGATATGTGGCTCCGACCTCGCACCGAACTGCTGGACGTGGAAACTCGCTGGTGGGAATTTTCCCGGCATAAAGGGGAGAGCTGGTTCACGCTGTGTTGGGCCGGACTCAATCTCTTCTACATCGTGGCGGCGGTCCGAGGGTGGTTAATTTCGCGTCTGGGGGTTGCGGGAGTGTTTGTGATTAGTTTTGTTTTGCTACGTTCAATCTTCCTTAGCTCGCTGGAAAACCCTGAACCACGTTACATGCTGGAGTGCTTTCCTGTAGTTCTGGCGCTGGCTGGAGCAGCCTTCACGCGTGCTTCGCGAAATCCCACTCCAGTCCAATAAAAACCCGCCGGCTTGCGCCGGCGGGTGCTGTAACTGTCTGGTCTGACGTGGTTAGAAAGTGATCTTACCTCCCACAAAAACACGTCGGAAACCGTTTTGGTTTGCTTGCGTACTTGTAAGTGACGGATCACCAAAGCCCGTGCCGTTCCCCGTTAGGCCCGCATCGGCAAGAACTGGATCGACGCTGGCAAAGTTGAAATGGTTAAATACGTTGAGAGCGGTCGCATGAACTTCAAAGTTGATGCGCTCACTGAACTTAATGCGTTTGTAGACGCTCAGGTTCGCGACATTTGACATAGCGTCACGTGCAGAATTGCGTGGAGAGTTGCCGAAGGGCGTCCCAAACAACTGTTGCGCGATCTTCGAGTTGATGATGTAGCGAACGTCATTGCTGCTGACCGTCACGAAATTGCATGGCACAGCTGATGTACCGCAGCTCGCGTTCAGGGCATTGATGCTGACCAGTGTATTTGGAGCGATTGTGCCAGGGCAGGTAAAGCCCAACACGGCTGCATCGCCGCAGAACATACCTACAGAGGTAAGCGGAGCGTTGGGGTTTCCTGAAAAGGGCCGAGCCGATTCAGAGGTAACGTTGAATGCATTCAGGAAGGCGGTGTCATAGTAGTTGCGACCCGTAGTAACCCTGGCCTCGCCTATTTGCAGCGGGGTAAAGGTCTGGCCGGATCCCACGATGTAATCCGCCGAAATGCGCCAGCCACCTAGAACGTGTCCCATCAGGCCGTGCTGCTCCTTGAAGAAGGGCAGTTCTTCCACAGCGATGAGGGTCCAGCGCTTAGGGAAGTCCAGCCCGGACAGAGAGTGCTCTCCGGTGGTGGTGTCAAGCGGGTTCTGGGCAAAGGCGCTGCTGGTTCCAGCCGAGCCAGTGCCAAAGATCTCGCTGACGTTATCTGTGGTTTTGCTGAAGGCGAAACCAGTCCTTACGGTCAACTGCTTGAACAGGTTGTTGGCACGGAATTCGACCTGAACTCCGTGGTAATCAGATGCGGCCCCGTTGTTGCGGATACGGAGAACACCCGGACCGCAGTTCACGCGACCGAGGTCATTCGGAGCGCCAGATCCAGCAAGGAATGGCCCGACCTGGGCCGTGGTGGCGCAAGGCGTGATATTGGCAGGAACCAGATTAGGAAAGTCGGTTTTCAGGTTGGCGACAAAGGGATTGCCATCTATTGATTGGAAGAGATTCAGCCCGTGGTTGCCAGCATAACGCACCTCTACGACAGCAGCCTTAGTGATCTCACGCTCGATCCCGAAGCTCCAGGAATGCACCTTGTCCGGACCGAAATTCGGACTCATGCTGGTCTGGGAGAAGGTATTGGGATCAAAGACACCCTTTTGCAATTGTGATTGCAGTTGGTTTCGCGCAGCTGCCCCCGAGGCATTCGCCGGAAGACCGAACTGCCCGGCGGCCAAATTCGGGGCGCCGGTAAAGGTCTGCAGGAAGACCTGAGGAGCGGACGATGACATGTTGATGTAAATGTTGTAGAAGGGTGGATCGTAGAGCATACGGTAGCCACCGCGGAAGGTGGTCTTTCCATGACCGGTGAGGAACCCACCCCACTGAGGCGAATAAGCGAAGCCCGCGCTAGGTCCGAAACTGTTTTTAGGTGTCGGGAATGTGGGGAACGTAGTTGTAGTCTTAGGCAGCGCCGGATTCCAGAAAGCCGTGGCAGGATTGCTTTCACGCGGCGTGGTGATGGTGTTGAAGAGGTTGGCAGGCTGGCCGTAGTAGGACCAAGTCAATCCAAGGTTCAAGGTCAGGTTCCGACCGATCTTCCAGTCGTCGCCAAAGTAAAGGAACGTGTCATACTCCCGGAAATCGAGTGTGGATGGCCCTTGGGCGATCTGCACGCGATTGGGAGTGTCGGCGAAGAAGGTCGACCAGTTAGTAAAGCGGAACTGGCCGTTGATCGCCGGGAGAAAGATGTTGGGCGTGCGCTGGTACGTCCAGTTGACGCCGGACTTGAAGTTGTGCTTGCCCAGCACGTAGTTCCAGTTGTCCTGCGCCTGCCAGGTGTTAACCAGGCGGGATTGAGGAATGTTGGTTGCCGGACCCCAGCCCAGCAGCGTGCTGCTGTTGAAGCTGATGTTGGCGACAGCATTCGGGAGGTTGGCAGCCAGAGGAACCGTACCCAGTGAGTTTCCGCCGAAGACTACACCGAGGCGACCAAAGGACACCCGGGTTTCGTTGACCATACGTGAACTAAAGTTGTGGGTCCAGCTGATCAATGCAAGCTGGCTGAGCGCGGGCACGTCGTTAGGGTATCCGGCTGCAGCGGCTGCTGTGCCGCTGGAAGCGGCGTTGAAGGTGTTGCCAAGATTGTATAGATAGCGAGTGGTAAAGCTGTTGCTGCCCAGGGCGATGTCACCCTTGGCAACAAAGTCATATCCGTGGAATGGGGCGGACAACGTGCGGACTACCCCTGCCATGGGAACCGTGCCGCAACCAGTAACGGCCACGAGCGTAGGTGTCGGATTCTTGCCCAGAAATGGAGTCGGATTGCCCTGAGTAACTCCATAGGGTCCAGTCTGGCTGAGAGCTGCCACAGCCTGTGCTCCAGCTCCCGTGGGGAAGCAGCCGGTCAACTGGGCTAGTCCGGCCGGAGTTGGCGTCAGCCCGCTAGTCTGGAAAATAGCGGTCTGGCCGATCAACTCATCGTCAAAACCGCCGAACACAAACGCCTTGTTTTTAATTATCGGGCCGCCGATAGTAAAGCCCGTAAACTCATCGTTGGAACGCGGCGGACCGGTGAGAGGGCTGCCTTGAGGATTGGCGGGGCTGACGGATCCAGGTTTGACGCCAAATCTCTTCTGGGTGTTCGTCATGGCATTCAGATAGGAGTTACCTTCCGTGCCAAAGGCGCTGCCATGCCATGCATTACCGCCCGATTTGGTAACGATGTTTACCACCGAACCGGCGTTTCGCCCATATTCCGGTCCGAACTGATTGGTGACCAGGACATATTGCTGCACGAAATCAGGGTCGGAAAGGAAAAGGCCCGGGCCGCCGACGCTATTGTCATTGTTGTTCTGCCCGTCGATCTGCTGATCATTGTTGCGCCCGCGCAGTCCTTGAACGGTGAATCCGCCGCCACCGTTGCTGTTGGAGAAGTTATTGCTACGGCTGCCGCTCACGCCGGGAACGAAGAGCGCCAGGTTATCAAGTCCTTCATTTTCCTGCACGCCCGCAAAACTAGTCAGCGTGGTTCCACTGAAAGTGTTCGTCACTTGGGCCTGCGTGGTTTCGATCAGAGGTGCGTCACCTGTTACTTCCACGGTAGTCGAAGTTTCGCCCACTGACACTCGTGTTGAACCCAGACCAGTGTCACTGCCGGCGCCTACCTGCACGTTGGACTGGGTGGTGGTCTTAAAACCTTGTGCGGTTATTTCGACGATGTAGGTTCCGACCGATAGCAGATTCAACCGGTAAATACCTGCATTGTCGGTTGTGGTGGTAGATACAACACCGGTTTCGACATTCTTCGCTTTTACCTGCGCACCGGACACAACCGCGCCTTGGGGATCAGCCACTGAGCCAGAAATTGAGCCCTTGACGACCTGCCCGAAGGACGGGATGCACAACACGAGTGCCAGCGTTATCGCGAAAAACAATGCGATGTAGCGCAATTTTGCATTCATTACTCTTCTCTCCATTTTGGTTGTGAAAATGACAACAGGAAGGCGTACTACCCCTATACATCTGTTCCAGCCCCCACAGCTGTCCTTGCAGTTTGCAATGGCAAGCAGAGTTCCACCTTGGAAAAGGTAAAGAATCAATAAGTTACGTCAACTTAGTCACGGTTACATACTTAATAACGTATTTTAGAAACTCGGCTTATTCCGAATTTGGAATATTCTTGTCTTTTCGTGCAACTCAAAGCACCCTAAACGCATCTCGCCCCAGACTTATAAGGTTTTTAAGGCAAAAGCTTGATTGTTTTTGCAATTGCTACCTCTATGCTTACCGCAGCATGCTTAACTGGAAGAAATCGGCTGTTGGAGCGGTGGTTTTGCTAAGCTCTGCGCTGGCGCCTCTTTCATTTGCCGGTGACGCAGGCACAGACAGGGGCGATCTTCGGCCACCGCCGCCGGTTCGGCAGCCCGTACCCCTTTATAAAATTCAGGCAGGCATCGATGGGGAGATCTACCCCGTACTCGCCAACTATGCCTCCATGCAACGCCAGGGTGATCGGACATTTGGCGTTGTTTCAGTCACACTTTCCAATACGTCTGCGGAGCCGATGCTCCGCCGGGTAAACGTCAGAATCCCAGGATGGAGCGACGAGGAGATCCAGACCGTAGAAGTCGCTCCGGGTATTACGCGGACTGTGGTCTTTGCCCCCGCGTTTCTATCTCGCCTGTACCAAAATCACGAAATCGCAGCGGCTACAGCGCACGTAACCATCACAGATACGGCCTCCAATAGCTCCTATGAAACGACCGTGCCGGTACGGCTTCGCTCGGCCGAGGATATGTTCTGGGGCAACGGCTTTAAGTATGCTTCGTTCATCGCATCATGGGTAACGCCGCATGACCATATTGTGGAAAGCGTGCTTTCCCGTGCCAAAGGCTT
The DNA here is from genome assembly GCA_035995565.1 of Candidatus Angelobacter sp. Taxonomy (GTDB): domain Bacteria; phylum Acidobacteriota; class Terriglobia; order Terriglobales; family Acidobacteriaceae; genus Angelobacter. The sequence continues at coordinate 2,704 of DASYKK010000311.1, read as the reverse complement.
TACGGCGGACCATCGTTTGCCAGGATACGAAAATTGGAAGACCGCGGCTCAGCAGGAGCAGGAAACCTACCGCGAAGCCCAGGCTATTTTCAATACGTTGCAACGTATAGGCCTTTCCTATGTTAAGAGTTCGGCGACGCTGGGTGACCATAAGGGTGTAAGCGAACGTGTACGGATGCCACGCATGAGCTTGGCCCAAAACAGCGCGAATTGCATCGATGCGGCTGTAATGTACGCTTCGCTTTTTGAGAATCTGGGCATGGATGCCAGCATCGTAATCGTGCCTGGCCATGCCTATGCCGGGGTGCGGGTTGCGGAAGGCTCGCCGAAGTTTCTCCTGATCGATGTAGCTCTTACCGGACGAAGCACTTTTGAGGCTGCCGTGGCTTCTGCCCAGAAGGGTATGGCCAGCCATGCCCCCTCTACCGTCACGCAGGTGATGGTGGAAAAAGCCAGGTCTTCCGGCATCTATCCCATGCCTTAGTTTTTCAGCAACCCTGCCCCTGCTTTCCTCATCCATTGTCTGCTATATGGCTCTTCCGCAACGCGCAGAAACACTTGACATCCGCCCAGACAGGCTTAAAATACCCGCAATTCGTAAACAGGCGCCGGTAGAAGTGCGCCTTGGCCCGGATATGAATTCAACTCAGAACCCATCGATCTCGAAGCGGCCTCCCGAACCAATGCCTATGGAGAAACCCTGCAAGCATCCCCGCGTGCGTGTTGTCGCGCGCGAAGACGACGCTGAATTTGTCGAATGCCAGGAATGTGGCGACGTTTTTGAATCCAGTGAGTTCAAAGACATGGCCATTGAAGAGAACATCAGACCAGAAGAGGCCTGAGCTTTTCCCGAGCGCTTGGCGGCTCAATAGTAGTCATATTAGTGGAGGCGATTTCCTGCCTTTTTTCACGATGCGCCCTTTGTGCCTTGCTGGGGCTGTTTCAAAAGCTGAAAGACCAACGAAATCGACAGTTATCTATTGCCACTTTATGCCTATGCTTGCACTCGTTATCGACGATTCAATGCTCATCCGGCACACCGTATGCCGCTTTCTGGAGACTCGTGGATTCAAGGTTGAAACCGCTACTGACGGCATCGCAGCGCTGGAAGCGTTAAAGTCTGTGCGGCCGGATCTGATCGTCACCGATCTGCAAATGCCCAAGCTCAGCGGCTATCAGCTGATTGACGCCCTGAAAGCTAATGCAGAAACCGCAGGCATCCCCGTGGTTATACTCGCGGCCAGACCTTCGCCCGGCAACCCACAGGAGACGCGAGCCCACACTTTTGTCTACAAAGATATGAATGTGGAGGAGCAGCTCATTCAGGCCATGGAAAGCCTCTTTCCGCCACGCGCCACAGTTTGAACACGCAATGACTTGAATGCAGTCACCGCAGCGCCAGGGATGCCTCGGCGGAAAAATCTGTTCCGGCAAAATCTTTTGCTCCCAGCTTGGGGAACGCGGCTGCAGCGATCATCGCCGCGTTGTCCGTAGAGAGTTTTCGCGACGGAAAATAGACCGCGACCCCCGCCCTCGCGGCTTGCAGGGCAAATGTCTCCCGCAATTCACGGTTTGCCGCCACTCCTCCGGTTACGAACAGAGTGCGCGCTTCACGCTCTCGGGCGGCCTGCAATGTCTTGCCCACCAGATCTTCCACCACAGCACGTTGGAACGATGCCACAAGATCCAGCGTTCGCTTATCGCAGAGCGCCAGCACGCCTGTTGTCGTCGGCTTGCCAATTCGCGCCAGAGCCTGCTGTCGCGCCGCAACCGACTCGCGCATCCTCTCCAGTTCCACGTAACGCAGCACCGCTGTCTTGATTCCGCTGAAGGAGAAATCATACGGCGTCTGCTCGGCTTTCGGTGTGCCACGATTGCCGTGCTTGATCTGCGACGGAACAAACTTTACCGCTTTCGGGTTGCCATGGAGCGCGAGGGCATCAATGACGGGTCCTCCGGGATAGCCAAGTCCCAGCAGCTTGGCGACTTTGTCATAGGCTTCGCCAGCGGCGTCGTCACGTGTGCGGCCGATATTTTTGTACGTCCAGCCGTGCTCGCGTTGTTCCGCCAGAAACAGGTGCGTGTGCCCACCCGACACCACCAGCGCCAGCAAGGGAAAATCAATCTGAAAATTTCCCTTCTGCTTTTCTTCCAGCAGCACTGCATGGATATGCCCTTCCAGATGGTTCACGGTAATCAGCGGCTTTTCCAGAGCAAACGCTAGTGCCTTGGCATAACTGATCCCCACCAGCAACGCCCCAGCCAGCCCCGGACCCTGCGTTACCGCGATTGCGTCAATCGATTCATAAGTCTTGCCGGCTTCCGCCAGCGCCTGGCGCACCACCGGAACAATCGCCCGCAGATGCTCGCGCGAGGCCAGTTCCGGCACCACGCCGCCATAGGGCTGATGTGTGGCAATCTGCGACGACACGATATTCGAGAGCACGTGTTCTCCGTCGCCGACAACTGCAGCGGCAGTCTCATCGCACGAACTCTCAATCCCCAGAATGTAACTTTCAGACATACATCTAATATTATGGGATTTAGCGCTTTTCTGTTGACATAACAAGACCGTCATCCCGAGCACTCGCTCACGGCTTTTGGGATGACGACATCGATGCACGAGAGTTTGCTGAAGATTGAACCTCACTGCTCCCAAAGCGATTGAAGCCACCCGCATCGCGCACACGTTGCGCGAACACGG
>DASYKK010000310.1:0-3961 GCA_035995565.1 Candidatus Angelobacter sp. | reverse complement strand
CGTTAACCTGGCCACCGGATTGAGTAAGTTCTTGTATTTCTGCGTTTTCATTGTGTATCTCTCCTGGAGGGGACCAAGCTGCTAGGTCGAAGTTTCTCAGTCCACCGTCGAAAGTCTTTGAATTTTTCGGCTCTGGTTATGGGACAGTCGCCGCGGGCCGCATGGAACAACTTTCTTGGACGGTCAGTCTCCGAAACACACTCCCAGCCAGGCGCACAGACTCAAAAAGTTGACGAGCCTGTGCGCGTGTTAACTGCGGGATCGAGTGAGTGGAAGCTCGGGGGAGTCGAGCGCCTGGGTTCCGTCTATGGTGTAGTCCGCTTACTTCCTATAGTGGCGGTGATGGCGGCTAAAAATATAAGCAAATGCAAATGGATGTAGTGGCTCAGCGCGTTGGCTGCCATCGGCCAGCGCATCCTCGATTAACCCAGCATGAGATGCCTCTGCGTGGCCGTCGCCACGCTGGTAGAACCGAGATCCGCAAATTGACTATGCGGCAACCGTACGGCATAATAATAAAGATTCGAACGAACGTTCGGTAACCTCAGGCCTATGGCGCTGCAAAACGTGGAAACCCGGTTTTCTGGCGAGGCCCTCGACGGTCGCAAGGGCCGAACCGCTCTTCCAGGTGCTGACGAAGTAGCGGATTCCCGCTTCGACCGCAGGCTGGCCAAGTTGCTTTACCATGCCGCACACATCTTTTGTGAAAAAGGATATGAAGGCGCTTCGATGCGCGATCTTTCCCGCGCTGCCGGTATGTCACTGGCCGGTCTATATCACTATTTTGATTCCAAAGAAGACTTGCTTTACCTGATCCAGAAACATACTTTCCGCACCATCATTGAGCGCCTGCAGGAACGATTGAAGGATGCCAAAGGGGCGGAACAGCGCGTCCGCGTCTTTATTGAAAATCATCTGGAATATTTTCTGGCGAACAAAGAGGCCATGAAGGTACTGACGCATGAAGACGAAACGCTCAAGAATGGCCGCGGAGCCGAGATTCGTGCGATTAAACGCGAGTACTACAAAATCTGCCTGGACCTGCTGGAAGATTTGCGGCGCGAAAAAGGACTACAATTTTCCGGACGGCTGGCGGTCCTGGGACTCTTCGGAATGATCAACTGGATTTACACATGGCATAACCCGCGGGTGGACCTGGATGCCGGAACCATGGCCGAGGAGATGAGTAACCTGTTTCTTCGCGGCGTGCTCAACCCCGGCAAGACCAAACGAAAAACTGTAAAGACGAACGCCTGACCGGCGTCTCCGAGAGATCAAGATTCGAAAATTCATAAGGAGCTTTTGAACCATGGCAACAACCACAGCAACCGAAACCAAGACCCTGGTGAACTATCGCGTTGAAGACGGCATAGCGGTGATCGAACTGAGCGATCCGCCGGCGAATACTTATACCTATGAAATGAACCGGCAGCTGGATGAGTGCATCCTGAAAGCGCGCATGGATAACGATGTATACGTGCTGCTGCTGACCGGAGCGGGCGACAAATTCTTCTCCGCCGGCGCCAACATCAAGATGCTTTCCAGCGTCGACCCGACTTTCAAGTATTACTTCTGCCTGCATGCCAATGAAATGTTGCTGCGCCTGGAGCACACGCCCAAACTGGTGATCGCAGCAATCAATGGCCATTGCGTGGGTGGCGGACTGGAAATCGCCATGGCCGCCGATATCCGTATCGCGCGCAAAGACGCGGGCAAGATTGGATTGCCGGAAATTAACCTGGGCGTCCTGCCTGGCACCGGCGGAACGCAGCGCCTAAGCCGCATGGTGGGGAAGAGCAAGGCCATTGAGCTGATGGTTACAGGTAACACCTTCAGCTTCGAAGAAGCTAAGGACATGGGCATCCTCAACGATATTTATGACCGCGACAATTTCATGGAAAACATCATGGAGTATGCGCGCCAGTTCACACCGCCGAACAAAGCAGCCAAGGCCGTGGGCAACATCAAGCGCGCGGTGCAGAGCGGCTGGGAAGTCCCGATGGAATCGGCATTGGCCATCGAGCGGGAACTGCAACAGCGGCTATTCGCCAGCGACGACGCTAAAGAAGGTCTGGCTGCGTATGTAGAGAAGCGGCCGGCAACATTTAAGGCGAAATAGCTCACAAGCTGCTGGCTACTAGCTGCTGGCTTTTAGCTACAGATTAAGAGCAACACGCTTGACTTTCCACCCTGTCGGCGAACCGCGGGGTGGATTGCGCTCAGCGTTTCAAAAACGGCTAGTGGCCAGCAGCTAGCAGCTAGAGGCCAAGACATGATCGCAGCAACCAAAGCAAAAGTTTCTCCCGGCAAACTGCTGATAGATGGCAAATGGTCGGAAGGTTCAGGCAAATCGTTTGACACCTTCAATCCCGCAACGGGTGAGGTGCTGACGCAGGTGGCCGAAGGCGGCGCGCAGGGCGTGGACCAGGCGGTAGGGGCAGCACGCAAAGCGTTTGATGACGTTGGCAGCCCATGGCGCAAGATGTCCGCCAGCGAACGCGGCAAGATTTTGTGGCGCATCGCTGACCTGATCGACAAAAACATTGAAGAGCTGGCCGAACTTGAAACGCTGAACAACGGCAAGCCGATCTTTGAGTCGCGTTACGTGGACATGCCGATGGTGGCTGACGTGTTCCGCTACTACGCGGGATGGGCCACGAAGATTCACGGCGAGACCGTCAACACCTTCAGCAACGCTTTCACCTACACATTGCGCGATCCTGTGGGCGTGGTGGGCGCGATTGTTGCCTGGAATTTTCCACTGCTGCTGGCCAGCTGGAAGCTGGGACCGGCGCTAGCTTGCGGCAACTGCGTGATACTGAAACCCGCGGAGCAGACGCCTCTGACGGCGCTACGTTTTGGCGAACTGGCGCTTGAAGCCGGACTACCTGCCGGCGTGTTGAACATTGTGACTGGCGGACCTGAAACTGGCGCGGCGCTGGTGAAGCATCCAGGTGTGGACAAGATTGCATTCACCGGATCGACGTCTGTCGGCAAAGAGATTATGCGCAGCTCGTCAGACACGCTCAAGCGCGTCACGCTGGAGCTGGGCGGCAAGTCGCCCAACATTGTCTTTGCCGATTCGCAGATGGATTCGGCGGTCAAAGGCGCTCTGAACGGCATCTTCTACGGCAAAGGCGAAGTATGCTGCGCCGGTTCGCGCCTGTTCATTGAGAAAAAAGCGGAAGACGAATTTGTAACCAAGCTGGTTGAAGGCTCGAAGAAGATCCGGCTGGGTGACCCGCTCGATCCTAAGACGCGGCTGGGCGCGATCGTCAGTGAAAAGCAGATGCAGAGCGTGCTTGGCTACATCGAAACGGGAAAGAACGAAGGCGCAAAGCTGCTGGCCGGCGGCAGGCGCGCGCAAGTCAATGGCGATCATGGCTATTTCGTTGAGCCGACGATCTTCGGCAGCGTGAACAATGACATGCAGATCGCCCAGGAAGAGATTTTTGGGCCAGTGCTGGCTACGCTCACGTTTGACGACATTGAACAGGTGGCTGAGCTCGCCAACAAAAATATCTACGGCCTGGCCGCCGCAATCTGGACCAGCGACATCAAGAAAGCGCACCAGCTCTCGCGCCGATTGAAGGCAGGAACAGTCTGGATCAACACGTACGGCGTGATGGATGCGGCATTGCCATTTGGCGGCTACAAACAGTCAGGTTTCGGGCGCGAGCTGGGTATGCACGCGATTGAACATTACACGGAATTGAAATCGGTTTGGATGAATTTGTGAGCAGCCGCTAGCTACTAGCCGTTAGCTGCTAGCAAAAACAAACCCAACAATGATGTGCTAGCAGCCAGAAGCTAGCCGCCAGGAGCTTTATACATGCCGGGAAAAGTAATGAAGATTGGATCGTTCAGTGATTGGGAAGGATTGTTCAAGGGCTGGCGCGAGGAAATCGGCGTCAATCACGACGACATCCGCAATTTTAAATTCGATACTCTGTATGGTGCG
>DASYKK010000309.1:0-10215 GCA_035995565.1 Candidatus Angelobacter sp. | reverse complement strand
TGATCACGCCGCATACGGCCGCAGTAACTGACCGGCTGTGGGAACGGCACTACATGCTCATCGTGGACAATATGAAACGCTTCCTGGTTGGCCAGCCTCTCCTGAATGAAGTGGACAAGAGCCGGGGATACTGAATTGGCTTTAGCCCTCGCCGTTTGTGCACGATCGCTTGTTTTGACGAGCAATTTCTAGTTACGATACCCAAGCCAAAAGCTAAAGGCTAAGAGCCCTCTCCATGTTCCTCCACATCAATGGCGAACAACGCGACTTCCCTGACGGCCTGACCGTTGCCGCTCTGGTTGCGCAACTCGGCATGAAGCCGGACCGCGTAGCCGTGGAGTTAAATCTTGAAATCGTTTCCCGCGCCCTGTGGGAGACAACCACGCTCAAAAATGGTGACCGGCTCGAGGTGGTCCATTTTGTGGGCGGGGGGAACTTCCCAAGTCGATTGGGCGGCACTTTCCTTCCTGACCAGCCCTACACTCCTCCTGAGTAGCTCTGGCCGCATATTTCTTGTTGACTTTCTCGATACTGCTCCTAAAATAGCTCAAACATAAATGTGAGGAAATGTTTTAAACATTTCCTATACGAAATGGACCAGCGTTTTACATCGGCGCAAGTGGTTAAGCTCACGGGCATCACGCCGCGTCAGCTCCAATGGTGGGACGAACGCGGCATTGTGCAACCACAACGTGAAGGCCGCATCCGGCTGTACTCGTTTGATGACGTCACGGAGATCGCGGTGATATGCGCTCTTCGCCGCAAGGGCTTTCCGCTGCAGCGCGTCCGCCGCATCATGAAGTTTCTGCAAAAGGAATTCGGCAGGCGTCTGGCGGAAGCGGTGAGCAACGGCTCGGAATATCACCTGCTGACCGACGGCAAACGCATTTACCTGGAAAACTCCGAGCGTCAGGTGATCGACATTCTCAAGAACTCGCGCCAGCCTCTGCTGGGCGTTTGCTTGAGTGACGCTGTGAAGGAAGTACGGGCTGAAATATTCAACCGTCGACCGGCGCAGAAGCAGGCGGCGCGCGGCGCGGGCAAAAGGCGGAGTTCGTAACCTCACCAGTTGCGCGCGCATGAATGTGGGTCCAAAGGGAGAAAAGTAGTGGCGGAGGTGACTATGGTGGCAGAGTTGAACATCGTGACGGAATGGCTTCCGGAACATATGGAACCAGGCAGCATTTTTGTTCTGGAAAACGCGGGCGAGGTAGGCAATCAGGAAGATCCTTACTGGGCCGTTCTCTCCTGTCCGGAATGCGGAACGCTGGGCTTGATAACAAGGCGGCAGATGCACGGCGTGGTGCCGGTGATCTGCGGATCGAACATCTGCCCGGCGCAGTTTGTGATTATTGATGAACAAGTGGTGCCGCGGCGCCCCAACTAGATAGCGCCTCAATTGCGCCCACGCAGCCCCGCTCACTGCGGGCCAGTTCAGATTGCGCTTTTTAGAAACCCCTCCTGCCCGACATTTCGCGGAAGATGCGCCACCTTTGTCCTCACCAATTACAATCTAGTCAGATGATTCGCACACTTGAATGGACCAGCCAGGGAGTCCGCTTTATTGATCAGACGCGGCTGCCCATGGAAGAAGTCTTTGTAACCTGTCCCACCTATCAGGAGGTGGCGACCGCCATTCGCGATATGGTTGTCCGCGGAGCGCCGGCCATTGGCGTGGCTGCGGCCATGGGCATCGCGCTCGGCGTGCAACATTCCGCTGCGCCGGACATAGCGACCCTGCGTACCGAATTCGGGCACATCTGCCGAACCATGGGCGAAACTCGCCCAACGGCGGTCAATCTCTTCTGGGCCATCCGCCGCATGCAGCAGCTGTTTGAAAGCACGGCGCCGCAGGGGGTACAGCAGGTAAAGGTGACGTTGGTGGACGAAGCGCAAAAAATGCTGGTGGAAGATATTGCCGCCAATGAGGCCATGGGGCGTCACGGCGCCACGCTCATGCCTTCGTCTGGCGGAGTGCTCACGCACTGCAATGCCGGCGCGCTGGCGACATGCGGTTATGGCACGGCGCTTGGCGTGATCCGGGCAGCTATTGATTCCGGCAAGAAACTGCACGTCTTTGCCGACGAGACGCGGCCCTTTCTGCAAGGTTCACGCCTCACCGCATGGGAGCTGATGAAAGACGGCATTCAGACCACGCTCATAGCCGATAACATGGCCGGATCAATGATGCGGCAGGGCAAGATCAAAGCCGTGATTGTTGGTGCAGACCGAATTGCCGCCAATGGCGACGTGGCCAATAAGATCGGCACTTACAGCGTTGCCGTTCTGGCAAAAGAGCATGCGATTCCTTTTTACGTGGCTGCGCCATGGTCCACTGTCGATATGAATATGCTCAACGGCGAGGGAATTCCCATTGAGCAACGCTCGCCGCGTGAGGTCACGCACCATGCCGGCAAACAAGTTGCGCCCGATGGTGTGCTAGTGGAAAATCCAGCTTTTGACGTAACGCCCAGCAAGTATATTGCGTCCATCATCACGGAACGTGGGATAGCAACTGCGCCTTACATTGACTCCTTGAAAGAACTTGCAAAGGCAATACCGGAGATGTCTGGGGCCGGGCGCTGAGTGACCGCCCAAAATGAAACCGCACGCATCGAGGCATTCTCGGATGGTGTATTTGCCATCGCCATCACATTGCTCGTTCTCGAAATCAAGGTCCCCCACCACGATCAGGGTTCTCTTGCTGCCGGTCTGCTGCGGCAGTGGCCATTTTATCTGGCGTTTCTTTTGAGTTTTGCCTACATCGGCGTTATGTGGATCAATCATCACCGGATGTTTACCCACATCAAGCGGTCAAATGATGTGCTGAAGATCCTGAATCTGCTTTTGTTGCTGGGCGTGACGATCGTTCCTTTCCCGACTGCGGTCCTGGCGGAACATCTGGGCGGCCCAGATCAACGCACCGCTGCACTGATCTATAACGCTACGTTCATAGGGATCGCTCTCGCGTTCAATCTTCTATGGGGATATGCGGTCTCACGCCACCTGCTTCATGAACACGCAGTCAAGGAATTGACCGCAAACATCTCCAGTCAATATGTTGTTGGACCGTTCCTGTACCTGGCGTGCTTTGTCGTCGCGTGGTTCAACGTGCGCGCAAGCGTGATTGCCAACACTGCTCTCGCGGTGTTCTTTGCATTGCCGCCCAGCCTGATGAGAAAGAACCCAACTCCGTCGCAGCCTTGATTTCGTGTGCAAGTCGGCCTTTCACCCCCAGATAACCCACGGGGCAGAACTGTGCGTCTATTGGTTAATAAACCAGCTTTTTGATTCACTTCTCTTCTTTCTTCTCCTCCTTCCAGAAGATCATCTAGTGGAGTACAATTGTCTCAATGCCAAAACGTGGTGCACATCCGCTGCAAGGTGAGGTTCTTCAGGGAACTCTGGATCTGCTGGTCCTGCAAACGCTGGTGCTGGGGCCCGCACACGGCCACACTATCGCCTATGCTATTGAGCACCGCTCTGACGACGTGCTGCAGGTGGAACATGGATCGCTTTATCCCGCGCTGCATCGACTGGAAGACCGCAAGTGGATCGCTTCCTTCTGGGGCACTTCAGAGAACAACCGCAAAGCCCGGTACTATCGACTGACGCCGGCAGGCCGCAAGCAACTGGCTGTACAGACCAGCCGCTGGGAACAGTTGGTAAATGCGATCAACCGCGTCCTGCGACCACAAAGTGAGTAGTAGTATGAGCCTGCTCCGATTTTTTCGCCGGCGTCAATGGGATGAAGAGCGCGCCCGCGAACTTGCCGCCTATCTGGAAATCGAAACCGCTGAGAACGTCTCGCGCGGTATGTCCGCCGAAGAAGCCCGCACCGCCGCCCATTGCAAACTAGGCAATCCCACTTTGCTCCGCGAGGAGATCTATCGCATGAACAGCCTGGGCTTCATAGAAACTCTCTGGCAAGATATTCGTTATGGCGCACGCATGCTGCGCAAGGCCCCTGGCTTCACGGCCGTCGCGGTACTCACTCTTGCACTGGGCATCGGCGCTAACACTGCAATATTCAGCATGGTGGATTGGCTGATGTTTCAGCAATTGCCGGTGCAGGACCCGAAGGCCCTCACATATCTCGGTTTCGTCCGTGGCGGCCCTTTACACACTGATGTGCAATTCTCCTTTCCCGAATACCAGCAGATCACCGCAGAGTGTGGCGCGCAGTTCGACGGCATGGCGGCCATGGCGTTTGGCGGAACCTCAGGCGGCCAGTCAGGTCCTGACGGCCTGACTTTCCAGGGCAAGACCCATCCGGTACAGACCTACTTTGTAACGGGCAATTTCTTTTCTGTTCTTGGCCTCAAACCTGCCATGGGTCGGTTTTTTGCCCCGCAGGAAGGTGACTCCGCTGGCGCCGACCCAATCACAGTACTGTCCTGGGAATACTGGCTGTCGCGGTTTCAGGGCGATCCGGACATCATAGGAAAAAGCGTTGCTATTAACGGCCACGTTGTCACTATCGTCGGCGTTGGCCCGAAAGGCTTCTTTGGTCCGACTCCGCTGCTTCACATACAGGCCTATCTGCCATTGGGAATGCTGGTGATTGATGCCGGAACACGGCGTGATTTTCTAGGCAGGTCGGATGCGCGGTCGTTACATATTTTTGCCCGCTTGAAACATGGCACTACAGCGGACCAGATCAGGCCGGCATTGGATGTCGTCAGCCAGCATTTGCTGGCACGCTATCCGCGACCTGACGAAAAACTGAACGGGATGCGCGCCGTCCCTCTGCGGCCGCCCGGTATGGTGAGTAGCGAGAGTGGAAACCCGCTCGCCCGCACTGCCGCTATTTTTATTATCCTGGGTGTCCTGGTATTGATGCTCGCTTGTGTGAATGTCGCCAACCTGCTGCTGGTTCGCGCGACTGCGCGCCGCGCTGAGATGGCCGTAAGGGCCGCATTGGGCGCGGCTCGCGGCCGGTTGATTCGACAGTTGCTCACAGAGAGCCTTATGCTCGCTTTTCTGGGGTGCGTCGCCGGGATTGCTACTGGTCTTGTTGCCACGCGTGCTCTGGGTGCAATACATCTCCCTACAATTCTTCCAGTTTCCTTTGATTTTCGTTTCAACTGGCTGGTTTTTGCCGGCGCGCTGTCCGCGACATTACTTTCCAGCCTGCTTGCGGGCATAGCCCCGGCCTTGCAGGCGGCTCGCCCAAACCTGAATGCTGTGCTTCATGATGCTGGCCGGTCTTTAACGTCGCGAAGGCAGCGGCTGCGCAGCTTGATGGTGACGGCGCAGGTTGCAGGCTCGTTGAGCCTGCTGATTGTTGCCGGACTGTTTACTCGAAGCCTGCAAAGCGCGCGACAGGCGGATGTTGGCTTCGATCCGAGTCATGTCAGCAACCTGACGATGGATCCTCACCAGGTCGGGTACACGGACGCCAAAGGGCAAGCCTTTTACCGCGAACTTCTGGAACGCGCTCGCGCCCTGCCTGGCGTGGAATCTGCCAGCCTGGCTGCGTGGATTCCCATGGGTGACACAGAATTTGGCGGGCCAATTGACGTTAACGGAATCGAACCGATCAAAGGCCAACCTCACCCTTCTGCGCACTACAACGCCGTAAGTCCCGGATATTTCCACACCATGGGCATTCCCATTGAGCAAGGACGCGACCTCTTAGAGAGCGACTCCACTTCATCGCCGCATGTTGCGCTCATCAATCGAGCGATGGCGGAGAAGTATTGGCCCGGCCAGGACGCGCTGGGCCGTCAGTTTTCGGTGCCCGATGAACACAACCGTCCTATTCAAATAGTTGGCGTAGTGCGAAACTTCCGCATGGTTGATCCCTACAGTCCCATTGAGCCGGCGTACTTCGTTCCTCTCACACAACACTATTTTGCTACTGTTACCCTTCACATCCGCAGTGCGGGTTCGGACTCCGGCGTTATTCGCCAGGTACTCACGCTGGTGGATTCCGTGGAGCCCACAATGCCGGTTTACACCAGCAGCATGACTGAAGCTCTCAGCGGAATAAATGGATATTTTCTTTTTCGGTTGGGAGCAATTCTTACTGGAATTCTGGGAGGGCTTGGCCTGGTTTTAGCCATTGTGGGCGTGTATGGAGTGATGTCTTACTCGGTGAGCCAGCGCACTCACGAAATCGGAATCCGCATGGCGCTGGGCGCCCAACGGGGACAGATCCTCACGCTTGTCGGGCGCCAGGGCTTATGGCTCGTGACAGCAGGACTTGCGATTGGGGTGCTGGTGGCTTTCGCCGTCGGCCAGTTGATTCGGGATTTTCTGGTCGGGATTGGTCCAGCGGACGCGCCAACCTACCTGGTCGTATCGGCACTTCTTGCAGCTGTGGCCGCAGCGGCCTGCATGGTTCCGGCGCGGAGCGCCCTTCGCGTGGATCCTATTCTGGCGCTGAGAAACGAGTAGTGCCTTGGGACGTATTCATGCCGCCTGCGGCTGCTGCACCGTTATCGCAGCGGCATCAAGTTCGTAGCCTTCTTCGTGCAGCGTTTTTTCCGCCGCAATGCGAAGGTCTTTTTGGTCTGCATTCTTAGGAAGGTCACAATACCGCCGGATTACTTCTTCGCCCACGGAAATTCGCACCGCCCACTTTGACTTCTGGGCATCCCACGAAACTTCAGCATGATCTGCACGCATTTTGCTTGCCTCCGTCAGTAACTACCTTTTCCGATTGCCTGAGATGGATTTTGGTTGTTCTCAAAATTCCATTGTCTTCAAATTCGGGCTGACGATCAACCGGGCTGCGGTGGCCTTTTGCACATCTTCGGCTGTCAGTCCGGGTGCGATCTCTTCTAATACCAGGCCTTTGGGCGTGACATTGATGTATGCCATTTCAGTAACGATGGTGTTCACAACTTTCATTCCCGTCAAAGGAAGAGTGCACTTGGGCAGGATCTTGGAAGTGCCATCCTTCGTTACATGCTCCATGGCGATAATCACGCGCCTTGCACCGGCTACCAGGTCCATGGCACCGCCCATGCCTTTTACCATTTTGCCGGGAATCATCCAGTTGGCCAGATTTCCTTCTTCATCCACTTCCATTGCCCCAAGCACACTCAAATCAATGTGGGCGCCCCGGATCATGGCAAATGAATCGGCGCTGGAAAAATATGCCGTACCCGGAACTTCGGTCACGGTTTCCTTGCTGGCATTGATCAGGTCTGGATCTTCCTCACCTTCAAGAGGAAAAGGGCCGACACCAAGCATGCCATTCTCGCTTTGCAAAATCACTTCAACGCCGGGAGCGATGTAGTTTGCTACCAGCGTCGGCATGCCGATGCCCAGGTTCACATAGAAACCGTCCTGCATCTCGCGCGCAATGCGCTTCACGATGCGCTCGCGCTTCTCCACATCTTTTTGTTTGTCAGGTTTGACTGGTGTAGTCGCCATGTTTGTTTCTCGCCCCTAAGTCAAGTGGCATCGTCGATGGTGATAAGTGGTGCTTGTTGCTTCGACTTGGTTCCTGTTAATTACCAAATACCAATTACCAAATACTGATTTACGCTCTTTTCCTTACTGTCCGCTTCTCAATGCGTTTCTCTTGTCCCGTGCTCAACACGATTCTCTTCACGTAAACGCTGGCCAGGTGAACGCCGTCCGGATCGAGCTGTCCTGGTTCCACGATTTCTTCCACTTCTGCAATCGTGATCCGCGCCGCCGTGGCCATTACAGGATTGAAGTTCCGCGCGGTCTTACGGAAGATCAAATTGCCCCATCGGTCGGCCTTCCAGGCCTTGACCAGCGCAAAGTCAGCTTTCAATGCTCGTTCCATCACGTAGGGACGGCCATCGAATTCGCGTATTTCTTTGCCTTCTGAAACCACGGTGCCCGCTCCGGTAGGCGTAAAGAATGCCGGAATACCCGCGCCGCCTGCTCGTATCCGTTCCGCCAGCGTGCCTTGGGGATTCAGTTCCAGCACCACCTTGCCGGTGAGGACAAGCTTTTCAAATAACTTGTTCTCCCCGACGTAAGAGCCAATGTGTTTCTTGATCTGGCCGGTATAGAGCAGTTTGCCCAGGCCGAATTCGTCTACGCCGGCGTTGTTGGAAACCGTGGTCAGGTTTTGTACGCCCTTGCGGACCAGGGCATCGATAAGATCGGCCGGAATGCCGCAGAGGCCGAAACCTCCCACCATAATCATTGAACCGTCTTTTACATCACGGACGGCCTCATCAGCGCTGGCAACGACTTTATTCATAAACAAGTGATTCTAAACAGGTGCGAAAAACGGGTGCAATTGCCGAAGCTTGATGGTAGCTAATGCCGGGTATGAGCGAATGGGGAACCCTTGCAAAGGCGCGCCCGGCGCTAATGGAGGTTCGGGATGACGAAAGCTGGTAAGAAACACCTCCAGCGATTGGGCATGAAAGCGGGCTTATGAAACTTTCGCCTGCGTGTCGAACATCCCTTCACGCTCCGCCGCCCAGATACGCAGCGCGTACTTGTTAATGATCTCTTTGTTGGCTTCCAGGAAATCCACGAGCAGTCCGGGAGCAAGCAGCTCAAAGGCACGGATCATGTCAGGTTTGTTGGCTTCAGGCCGGTGACCACCGCGTTTGAGCGGTTGCGGGCCGGTCAGGTGACGAAGCTCAGCCTGGACCTGCGGCTGTTCCAGGTTTTGCCGGACAAAGCTTTGCATCTCGTGCATGAGCGTGATCCAGACAGTTTCATTCAGTTCTGCGGCCATAACACTCCTAGAAGTCCCGGAAGACGCCGGAACCCCATAGCGGGGGATGAGCGACCAAACAGTATATATAAGGTTCTTACCTTACAGAATGATTAAAGAAGAATTAGGAAGGCTAATGCGGCTACTTTCCCCGTGCAATGTCCGCCATCACTGCGTTAGTGACACGCAGATAATCTTCCGGTCGAAGAATCATTTGGGTTCCGCGCATTCCGGCAGAAATGGAAATGGCGTCCCACAACTGGATGGTTTCATCGGCAAACACGGGAAACGCCTTCTTCGCGCCCAGCACCGTGACGCCACCGCGAATGTATCCGGTCAAGCCGAGCAATTCTTTCACCGGGACAAGTTCCATTTTGCGGTCGCCCGTGGTGGCCGCCAGCGCTTTGAGATCAAGCTCAGTATTGGCCGGGACAACGGCAAAACACAGGCCGAGGCGATCGCCGCGCGCCAGCAGCGTTTTAAACACTTGCTCCGGCGGCATTCCGATCTTGGCTGCCACGGTCTCGGCCGCCAGGTCGTCAAGGTCAACTTCGTATTCGCGCAGGTCGTACTGCACACCCAGACTCTCAAGCAGGCGGACTGCATTGGTTTTCATTATTTACGTCGCTCCGCTCCAACCCGCTCTGCGTTATTAGCTAAGGAGGGTAATCTTCTGCACCTGTGTCTTGGGCTCGGCGCGCAAGTCGGCCTCGCCCAAAGCTTACATCATCCGTTTGACCCTGTCGGTTGGCTCTGCTAGCTTTGAAAGTCTGCCTGAGCGGGTTTTGCTCGCAGTGTAACTGCCCGCTTGTCCGACAATTACACCGGCCTAATCTGAAGAGGAGAATATGCCCGCTTTTAAGTTCAAGGGCGTGGATTTCATCGAGTTTGATTCCCTGCTCACCGACGACGAGCGCCTGGTGCGCGATACCGCGCGCCGCTTCATAGAAGAAAACCTGATCCCGATCATCGAGCAGTGCAATCGTGATGGCCGCTTTCCCCGCGAGCTGGTCAAACCCATGGCCGATCTCGGCTTCTTTGGCGCCAGCCTGAAAGGTTATGGCTGCGCAGGCATGGGCAACGTGGAATATGGGCTTGTGATGCAGGAGCTTGAGCGCGGCGATAGCGGCGTGCGCTCGTTCGTCAGCGTACAGTCTGCGCTTTGCATGTATCCCATCTATGCGTATGGCAGCGACGCACAAAAAGATACGTGGCTTCCAGCTATGGCCAAAGGTGAAAAGCTTGGCTGCTTTGGCCTTACGGAACCTGACTTCGGTTCCAATCCCAGCGGTATGCGCACACGCGCCGTGAAGTCCGGCAACGAATATGTCCTTAACGGCGAAAAGATGTGGATCACCTCCGGCTCCATCGCCGATATCGCGATCATCTGGGCCAAGTCTGAAGAACACAACGATCGGATCAAAGGATTTCTGGTCGAGACGAACCGCCCCGGCTTCAAGGCCTCAGACGTGCATGGCAAATGGTCGCTGCGCGCTTCGGTCACCTCCGGGCTTTCTCTGCAGGACGTGCGCATTCCGCTGGAAAATATTCTT
>DASYKK010000308.1:0-3693 GCA_035995565.1 Candidatus Angelobacter sp. | reverse complement strand
GGATGGCTGGCGCGGGAATCTGCTTCATCGCTGGAGAGTCCAGAGCGACGGAGTGGCAGAGTCTCATCGCTGGCTTTGCTGGTGGTTGGAGCGGTTGCGTGCGCGACGTGCGTGATTCTGGCAGCGCAATCCAAGACTCCTCCGGCAAACTATGACATTGCTGAACTGCTGAAGAAAAACCCGCAAGACTACGCTCTTTCTTTCGGGCATTTTCTCGATCTTACGCCGCAGGCCATGGGCGCATTCAAAGCTCCGCTGCTGGTTACCGGGTTTGCCTTTGCATTGGGCACGCTGCTGAATTGGCTGCTGCGCCGCGCGAATCGCACGTTCGCGGCAAACATTGCACTGGCAGCAATGATGGTTGTGCTGCTGGGGGCGGCGCATCGAGGACTGATGATTTTTTCGCCCGTGCTTACTTCTAAGACCTTGGCCGATGCGATCGGGCGCGAATGGAAGCCCGGCGACGTGATTGAAGCCAATGGCGACTACGAAGCGGCTTCGAGCGTCAACTATTACACGCGGCATCAGATGCGTCTTTTGAACGGGCGGCACAACAACATCTGGTATGGCTCAACTTTTCCGGACGCGCCGCAGATCTTTGATGATGATCGATCTTTTGAAATGCTCTGGCATAGCAATCAACATATATTTCTCTGGACTGAAGAAGACAGCGTGCCTAGCTACGTGAAGGACTCAGAATTTTGCCGGCTGGCGAAGTGGGGCGGAAAGCTGGTGCTTACCAATGGGCCGAAACCTTGTCCTGATCAGGTTTTGCCGCGCTGACCAGTGGGCCATTGGGATGTGCCGGTCGAATCTTGCCATTTTCGAGAATAAAGACTTCGCCGCGCCACTGGACTGTGTGGTCAGCAAAGCTGGCAAACCAGACGCCGAACGCGACGAGATCGCGCAGAGGCACTAGCCACAGATGACGCCAGACAGCGCGGTCATGCACCACGCCGATTCCTACCTTGATCGCTACGGCGGAGCGCAAAGCCGCGGCCGCAGCCAAGGTGGTCCAGGACCACCAAGTGAGTGGAGCAAATAAAACCGAGAAAATTGCCCACGGGAGGCCGAAGGTAAGAAGCAGGCCAACGTAACCGAGACGGCGGGAATCGCGTGTGCTGCGGGCCCAGCGCATCTGGTGCTCAAAAAATCCGCGGAAGCTGTAAGCGGGAAGGTGGGTTTCTACGACCACATCGGCCAGCACCACTTCATAGCCGGCTTTGGCGATGCGGTAACCCAACTCAAAGTCATCGGCAAGATAATCCACCAGCGGACGCAAGCCGCCGCTGGCATCGAGCGCGGTGCGCGACATGGCCAGCGTGGAACCAAGCGCGAAGTGGATGCCGCCTTCAATCTGCCGGGCCACCAGGACACCGGCGATAAAGTCCGTGCTGATGCCAATGGATTCCAGCTTTGAGCCCAGCGTATCTTCGGCGATCCCGCGATAAGGACAAGTCACCATGCCAACCTGCGGCCGGGCAAAAGGCGCCATCACGCGACGCAGGTAATCAGGAGTGACGAAGATGTCACTGTCATTGATAAGAATGTGGTCATACTGCGCGAAGGCCAGCATCTGCACCAGATTGCTGGTCTTGCGATTGTTGCCGAGCACCTCAGGACAGACCAGCAGACGAATTTTGCAGTTGGGAAATTCCCGAATAAGCTGCTGCACGCCCTCGACAGCAGGATCGTCAGGCTCACTCACGCCAAAGATGATTTCGTACTCTGGATAATCCTGGACGCAGTGGCTGCGAAAACTCTCATACATTTGAGGATCGACACCGCGCAACGGCTTGAGGATGGTTACCGGCGGAGTGAAGGCAGGCTCTTGCTGGTTGCGCGAACGAAGAAACGCCCGGGCGCTCCACAGGCAAAGCAGGTAAAAACCCATGCCGCATACTGCCAGCCCAGCCGCTGCTAATCCTGGTAAAAAGTTCAACATTGCCGTCGATCTACTCTAATTCTAAATTGCTTAGACGCTTAATAATACTTTACAGTCCGATGTTAGATGCCAGTCAGCTTGCTTCGCGGCAAAATTTATTGCGCGACTCGGGCTTAAGCTGGCTTACAAGGTGAGGGCGCTGTTGACCTGTTTCCAGTCGATCTTGTGCAGCAATTCTTTTATGCGGTCTTCAGGGCCAAATATCCGAACCTCAATGTTTTCAATGAATGGGGTATCGGGTTTATGAACAAAGAAGTTTCGATAAACGTCATTGACCTCTTCCCATCGGCCCGCTTTGCCGTTGCTGAAGAACAAAACATAGGCAACGCCATGGCTGAAAGGATTGTTGCGGTCTTTATGGACAAACGTTGCACCGGGAACCTTCGTGTCAACCTTGAGATCAGGGCCGGTAATCATCGGCACCACTAACATGTTGAAGTGCACCTGCACCTGGAGATGTTGCAAATCTTCAATCCGGGCGGCCTCAAGCTGCTTCGTCGACAAATCTTTTTCTGTCGCCACTTTCTGGAGCCGGGGCAGAACCAGCGTCTGGTAGCGCTTTGAGTCTTTGCGAACTTCATACGTGCGTTGCAGCATCTGGTCAATGTCCATGGGACGGTCGCCAAACGTGCCCACCATGGGATGATCGATGGTGGAATCCACTTTTTCGTCCCAGTCCGGACTGCGAAACTGGTCCAGCACCTTATTCATGGTGTCAACATATCTGGTGATGGCCTTCTGCTCGGCGGGAGTGGGATTGTGCGCGGCATAAAACGCGAAAGCCGCCGTGGAGACCACTGCAAACACCAGCGCAAGCTTCCAAATGTGACGCCTCATCGATTGTGTCTCCTTCGGGGATCTGACTCTCGGACGCTCGACCCTCTAACTCTCGGGCCGATTCGACCATGCCGCCGCAACTATGGGCCGAATCCCTGCCTGCCCGAATTCATCTTATAATATGAGTAGTTGATGTCGGACCGGACGGTCGCCGTCCTGGTTGTGAACGCCGGGATTCCCGGGCTGCACGGCCAGGAGGGAGGAAAGTCCGAACTCCACAGAGCAGTGTGCCGGATAACGTCCGGGAGGGTGGCGTCAAGGCCACTTTACGGAAAGTGCCACAGAGAATATACCGCCTTGGGCCGGGCGAGCGAACGGCGAGAGCTGGCTCGCTCAAGCCGGACGCGAGGGCAAAGCAGGCGTAAGCCATGCGGAGCCCTCGGGTTGAAGCCTGAGGTAAGGGTGAAAAGGTGCGGTAAGAGCGCACCGCTCGCGCAGTAATGCACGAGGCAGGGCAAACCCCACACGGAGCAAGACCAAATAGGGAAGGAATTGAAGATGGTGCAAACCTTCTTCAATGCGTGCCTGCTCGGCGCGCCAGGGCGAGAGATCCTTCGACTCCTCGGAGTCGCTCAGGATTTCGGCTGCGGGCTTAAACGCCAGCAGAACGCCTCAACTTCCGGGTAGGTCGCTTGAGCCGTTCAGCAATGGACGGCCTAGAGGAATGACCGTCACGGCAGCAATGCCGTACAGAATTCGGCTTACAGGTCCGACATCACTTGTGGCCCTCAGGTTCGAGAGGATCTGAGGGCCTTCAACTTTGTGGCCGATCTAATGGAAATCATGGGACGCCATCTGGGCTGCACTCACCAGCAATGCCTCAACATGTTCTGCCTTCAAATGCACAATTCCGTCTTGGTTCTGCACTGTGCCTGATACTCGAATGAACTTCGGCTCTAACACTACTTGGC
>DASYKK010000307.1:0-3343 GCA_035995565.1 Candidatus Angelobacter sp. | reverse complement strand
GCGCACCAGTTCCTGGTGTCCATCGTTCACGTAGATTCTCCACAGCAGCCGCGGCGAAAGCTGCGGACCGGTGGTTTCCACGAAGTAGCCATAGGGGCGCCCCTGGTCTTTGCACATCTGGATCAGCTTTTTCTTCAGGTCGTCGAATGAAACGCTGTTCGCGGCCTTGAAGATCAGATTGGATATCTGCGGACGCGGCGCTCCCGCCAATGCTGTCCTGCCGTGTCCGTTCGAGTGCGGGAAATCCCGGATCGGTTCCCGGCCCAGCAGATAATTCGTCAGCATACCCTTCTCGATTACGGTCACCTTTTGCGCTTCCACGCCTTCGTCGTCCACGTCGTAAAAACCCGCCAGCGACTGGTGATCGAACTCTTTGGCTTTCGGATCGTCCACCACGGTGAAGGTCTCCGGCAGTACGCGGCCCTTATAGTAGGACGCAAATTCGCCATTCGTGCGCGCCGGGTTCCCCAGGTCAGGACGAATCCCCAAAATGTTGGGAACAATCAGCCGCTCAAACAACGACGTTGCTGCATCCGCCGAGAACAGCACCGGCCCGCGATAATCGTCTTCCACCAGCGGAGCCTTTTTGAGCGCCGCAAAGCTGCCGATCAGTTTCTTGGCTTCCTGCGCCACTTCGTCTCGCTTGGGCAGTTCATCCGCCTTGGTCACAATCCAGCCGTGGCTGCGCTCCAGGTGCATGCCGTCGTCAGACTGATCCGCACCGGAAAAAAGAAGCGTATAAATGGTCTTGCCGTTGCGTGCCACAGTGCCTTCGGTGTTCACGAAGTAGCGGTTCAACACGCGGAAATTCAGCATGGCGCTGCTCATTTCCAGGCTGGGATCGCCGCGGAATAAGTCAGAAGTCGCGCGAATCTCCTGCTTCCATTTGTCCAGGTCCACGTCCACCTTGGCCAGGTCGCGCACGGACTGTGCCGGCTTCTCTTGGGAGAAATCCGCCAGGTCGGTTTCTATCTGCACGTTCTTCAGCGCCGCCTGCTTTTCGGTAAAGCCGCTCAGCGCGGACTTGTACGCCTTGTCCGTCGCCAGCCAGAGCTGCCGCCGCAGAGCCATCTCGTCATTGTCGGTGGGCATTACCTCCACGGCGCCCATGCCTTCGCCAAAATAGCTGTCCTGCTTGTAATCGCCAATCCGCACTACCACGCGGACCAGCCGCCCACTGTTGACCTGGTCTGTACGCAGCGCGCCCAGCGTCGCATCAGCAATGTTGTCCTGAATTTCGGTGACCTGATAATCGATGTAATACGGCCTCTGCAACTGTCCCAGTTGCAGTTTTTCCTGCGAGCGCTTCAGCTCCGTAAGCATGGCCTTCAGCACCGCATCGCCATGATCGTTCGTAGAGACCGTGGGCGCCCCAGGCGCAGCACTGTCGCCGGCCAACCCAGCCGCCGAAAAAATAACGAGTAGAAAAAAAGCAGCAATCAGTCGGCGCATTAGTGCACCTCCGGCTTCGGGCTGGTTTGCTGGTTCGCTACTTGGGCCTTCTCTACCCCCGGCGGCGGCAACAAAGGAGGTCGATCATGCCCTTGCGATACCTTCTGCACTTCAATCTCTGAAAACAGCATTGCCGGCGCGGCCGCGGCTACGGGCACCGAACCCGATTCCGCTCCGCACTCGCCGTTAAACACATCCATCTTCTGCCCCGTAAGCACAATCCGGTTCAGCGCGTTCAGCGGCGTTCCAATAATGTCGACGCCGCGCACCAGTTCATCCGGACGCCCGTCCGGATACACTTTCCACACCATCAGCGGCATCACCTGAAACGCCTGCGGCATGTTGCGCATCGTCAGCGTAAATCCGCCAGCGATATCTTCAAAGTAAAGCCCAAACGGTTTTTTCTGCTTCCTGATCTCGTTGATCAGCTCCTGCCGCAGCTGTGAATCCGCCACCGTCTTGTTGGAGCGGACAATCAGGTTGCCCTGGCGTCCCACCGGCATCATGCCGGCCTGTCCGCGTCCGTGCCCGTTCGATTGCAGAAAACCTTTCACCGGCATGCGCGACATCAGGAACTGTTTCAAAATTCCGTTCGAAATCAGCTCCACCTTTTTGCTCTTCTCGCCTTCTTCGTCGTAACTGTAGTTGCCGCTTAGCTCCACGCCATCCAGCTTCGCCAGCGTCGGATCATCTTCCACGCTCAAAAACTTTGGCAGCACTGCCTGCCCGATCATCTTGGTAAAGGTCTGACCTTCATTCTCTCCGCGTTGGCGCTGCCCTTCCAGCCGATGCCCAACCACTTCATGAAAGAACACCGCCGCCGCGCGTCCTGAAAGCAGCGCTGGCCCGTTGAAGGGCTCCACCACCGGCGCCTTCTTGAGTTTTTGCAGGTCCTGCGCAATTTTCTCAATCTTCGCCGCGATCACCTGCTCCGGCGCCAGCTTGTCAAAAGTGGATGCATCAAAGGTTTCCGACCGCGCCAGTTCCATCCCATCGACCGAGCGCGTGCTCCCCAGCGCCAGCACCCGGATCAGTGGTCGCGAGTCCACTAGCCGCGAGCCTTCGCTGGAAACAAAGTAGCGCGTGGCGTCCTGCACCAGCAGCACAACCGTGGAGCTTTCAATGTCAGGATATTTCTTGAAGATCGCGGAAAGCCTGCGGACCTTCTCTTCCCACTCATGCTGGTCAAACTTGGGCGGAACAATTTCCTTGCCGATATAGACCTGTGGTTTCTCCGCAGAAAAATCCGGAGACCCATCTTCCTCGTCCGCGCGAACCTTGGTATTAGTTTTCACTTCCAGAAATCCCTGCGCGGCTTTCTTGTACATGCGATCGGTATTGATCCACAGCACCCGCGCAATCGCGTCGGGCTTGTCTTCCATAGGAAGCGTAGCCGTGGTGACGGCATTGAAGCGGTTCTCGCCATGCGTGTTGTCCAGGTCGCGGCTCCCCACGCGGACAGAAACATCCACCGTCCGGTCATGGCGCTTGATGTTGGCCATCAGCGCGCCATTGCTGGCCATAATGACTGATCCAAACTCTTCGTTTCCCGCATAGCTGATGAAATATGGCGCGGGATCAGACTTGCTTAGCGAGCTCATCGCGCGATCAAGTTCCTGCTGCAGTGTGCGCAGCAGTACCGGGTCGGTCGCGCCGGCCGCGGCAGTCTGCGCCAGCACCGCCGGCGCAGCACACATCGAAAGTAGTAGACAGAGAAAGTATGACTTCAGAGATGACATGGCTAACAGAAGTGTACCTCAAGCTTTAGACACCGGAAATGTTACCTTAGGTGTTCTGCCGCAGTCTCGAGTGATAGCGAGAGATCCCTACAATTAAGAACTGTATAGGGCTTGGCCAGCGTGGTTAATAGGCTAAAACGCTTACCACCGGC
>DASYKK010000306.1:0-3914 GCA_035995565.1 Candidatus Angelobacter sp. | reverse complement strand
GGAGGCCAGTCCGCCTGAGGTCATTATGATTATTCCTTTAACTCCATTGCGATTCTTGCGCTATTCCAGTCAGCAATTCCCTAATCGCACGGCCGTCGTTTGCGGCGATGAGCGTTTTACCTACGCTCAATTTTCTGAGCGCACGGCGCGCCAGGCAGGAGCATTGCGGTCGCTGGGCTTCCAGTCCGGTGAGCGCATTGCTTTTCTCGGCGCTAATTGTCATCGCTTGCTGGAGGGATACTATGGCGTGGTAGAGGCCGGCTGCGTCCTGTTGCCGCTCAATGTTCGTCTGGCTTCGCAGGAACTGGCTTACATTCTGAATGATTCAGAAGCCTCAGTCCTTTTTTTTGAGGAACAGTTCCTCCCGCTGGTTGAGTCATTTCGTAAAGACCTCAGTTCGGTAAAGAACTTCATACCTCTCGACTTCAAACCCAGCCAGTCGTGGATGGCGCCGCAGAATTATGAGGAACTGCTTGCAGCAGCCACGCCTTATCGCGCGGATGTAACGCAGATCGACGAAAACTCGCTAGCCGAACTCTTCTATACCAGCGGTACCAGCGCGAACCCCAAGGGCGTGATGCTGACCCATCGCAACATCTATCTGCATGCGCTGAACGTGGCAATCGCGTTTGGGGGGAATGCCAATTCCGTGGAATTGCACACGATCCCGTTATTTCACGCCAACGGCTGGGGTGTCGCGCATTCACTCACTTATGTGGGCGGCAAGCATGTAATGATGCGCAAATTTGAGACCACGGAAGTCTTCCGACTAATCGAACGCGAAGGCGCACAGTCGTTAAGCGTAGTCCCGGCAATGGCAACGGCTCTCGTCAACTGTCCGGAGCGGCCCAAGTTCAATTTGAAGAGCCTTGAGCGCATGAGCCTTGGTGGTGCGGCGTCTTCTCCCACTCTAGTGCGTGAAGTTGAAGAGAAGCTTGGCTGTGCCTGCTATTCCGGTTACGGTCTTACGGAAACCGCGCCCGTGCTGACCACCGCCCGCATGAAAGCCGGGCTCGCCTGGGAGGGTTCCGCCCGCTATGAAAAGCTGGCGAGCACCGGCCACGCCATTCCCGGCGTTGAGATCAGGGTTGTCGATCCTGAGGACAACGATGTTCCGCGCGACGGCAAAAGCATTGGCGAGATCGTTGCCCGCAGTGACGGTGTGATGGAAGGCTATTGGAAGCAGCCCGAAGCCACCGCGCAAGTCATGCGGAATGGCTGGTTCCACACCGGTGACATGGCCACAATGGACGAAAATGGCTATGCCCTGATTGTCGATCGCAAGAAAGACATCATCGTGAGCGGCGGTGAAAATATTTCGTCTCTGGAAGTGGAGAAGGCGCTGCTGGCGCATCCCGGCATTTATGAAGTAGCGGTGATCCCCGTGCCCGACGAGCGCTGGGGCGAAGTGCCGAAAGCCCTGGTGGTGATGAAGCCTGACGTTACCGGGACAGAGGCTGAAATACTAGAATTTTGCCGCGGTCGGCTGACCCACTACAAATGCCCGCGCACGGTGGAATTTCTAGAGACGCTGCCGCGGACCGGGACCGGCAAGGTCCTCAAGAAAGAACTGCGCAAAAAGTATTGGTCGGGTACGGAGAGCATTCGCCCAGAGTTGGCAACAAAGAAATAGGATTTCACCGCAAAGGATGCCAAGCGCGCGAAGAACCGGCTTGTTAAACTCTGGATTCACAACGCTCTTTAGTCCCGATCTTTGCAGCGAACCAGCATCATCGCCCTATACATTTTAATCCTTTGCGTCCTTAGCGCTCGTTGCGGTAAATAGGAAAACCATGCCCAAACTAATTTTGGATTCGCCAGACGCTCTCAAGGCGCTCGTCGGCCAGGAGATCGCCGTCACGGATTGGTTCAACGTCACGCAGGAACGGATCCAACAATTCTCCGACGCCACGCTCGACCATCAGTGGATTCACGTTGATGTCGAGCGCGCCCGCCGAGAATCACCTTTTAAAGCGCCGATTGCTCATGGCTTTCTTACGCTGTCTCTGTTGCCTCATTTCATGCATGAGGCATTAGAGATTAAGCAGGGTGGGCGCCTCGGCGTGAACTATGGACTGAACCGCGTGCGCTTTGTCTCGCCGGTACGCGCGGGATCAAATATTCGTGCGCGCGTTTCGCTTCAGTCGCTGAAGGATGTGCAGCCGGACGGAGTGGAAGCGGTATTCAGCGCGACCATCGAAGTGGAAGGCGGCGACAAGCCCTGTTGCGTGGCCGAGTGGGTCGTGCGGTATTACCAGTAGGTTTTCTGAAATCCAGAGCCCAGCGAGGGACCACTATAAACTTCGATGAACCCACGTGTCATGCAGAATCTGGATGAAATTTCCTCTGCGTAAGCAATCAATCAGCAATAGGGCTCCCTCGCTGCGCTCCCGGATTTCAGAGAGCAGTGAAGTTACAATCCTGCTCTTTTCGTCGCGCTCAACCCCACTCTCATCAATGTCTTCGCCACTTCGCCCAATGACGCGAACCGCTCATCTTTTGTCAGGCCATGAAAATAGCGGTAGTAGATCTGCTGAATGATTACCGCTACCTTGAACATGGCGAACACATAATAAAAAACGATGTCGGAAAGATCGCGTCCAGTTTCCTCTGCATAGCGTTGCGCCAGTTCAGCGCGGCGCAGCATTCCCGGAACAATCGTCGGACCCCAGCGCACCATCTGCATCTCGGGAGGATCGTCGGGGTCGATCCAATATGCCAGCGCCGTGCCCAGATCGGTCAGCGGATCGCCCAGCGTACACATTTCCCAATCAAGAACAGCCTTGATTCGCGTAATGTCGGCAGGATCAAGAACCATGTTGTCGAACTTATAGTCATTATGGATAAGTGTAGCGGCGCTTCGCGCGGGCATGTGTTCCCGCAGCCAAACTGAGAGCGGTTCTACTTCTGGCAGGTCGTGCGTCTTCGATCCCTGATAGCGCTCCATCCAGCCACGGACTTGGCGCTCCAGATATCCCTCGGGCTTGCCTAACTGGCCCAGGCCAAGCGTGGTGTAATCCAGGCCGTGCAGCGCAGCCAGATTGTCGATAAATGATTCGCTCAGTTTGCGCGCCGTCTCAAGGGGCAGAATCAGTCCGGTTGGCAGGTTGCGGCGCAGGATTAGCCCGCGCACCCGTTCCATCACGTAAAACGGCGCACCCAGCACGGAATCGTCTGTGCAGTAAAGCAGAGGACGCGGCGTGGGGTAAGCAGCGTCCAGCTTTGCCAGCACGTTGTATTCGCGTCCCATGTCATGTGCGGATTTTACCTTGCTGCCGAAGGGTGGACGCCGAAGCACCATTTCTTTTTCGCCCAGGGCGACCGAATACGTCAGGTTGGAATGGCCGCTGGGAAACTGTTTGACGACCAACGCATCACCGAGATCGGGGAAATGGCTGCGAAGATAAGGCTCAAGCCGGGCCAGGTCCAGCTCCTCACCCTGGCGCACAGGCCTGGTACTGTCCTGTAAAGTATCGGCGATGGGAAAGTTTTTTGTGGCTTCGGCAGACATCGGCGTCAGCTCCTTGTTCCGCTGACCCGCAGCGGGTCGATCCAACTTAGCTTTACCGATGCGTGAGAAACTCCGGATCAGTAAAGTGCGGAGTAGCATTATACGAACTTAGAGTAAACCGTCCGGCGGAGAAGAGAAACTCGTTGTAAGAGCAGTTGCGTACCATCCATGCGGCTTTCAACGTCGCTTCAGTGGAAAGGTCCAAAGCCCGCTGCATGGCCACTCCCACCGGCCCGCCGGAGCTGAAAATAGCGATCCGCTGGCCATGGTTTCCATTCACGGAAAATTGGGCAAGGCCGCGCTGCACGCGCGCGCTGAAGTCCGCCCACGGCTCGATTCCTTCCAGCGGCGTCTTTCCATCGGCCCACCGCCCGATCACAACTTCAAAGATCTGCTGAAATGT
>DASYKK010000305.1:0-8125 GCA_035995565.1 Candidatus Angelobacter sp. | reverse complement strand
GAGCATCTACCGGCCCTTCCCCGGCACCACCAGGTTGTTCCGTACGGAAAACACTCCAGCCACACCGTTGGCGCGCAGCCCGGCCATATTCTTGTCGGACTCGCGGTCCACAACGCCTTCCAGCGTCACGTTGCCGTGGTTTACGATGATGCGAATCGGGCGGTTTGAGCCGACGCCGTAATGCTGGAGGGGTGCGTAGCGGTAGATCGCGTCGAATACGTCACGACGCAGGCGGTCGTCAAGGGATGAGGTAGGTAAGACTTCAATCCTGTTATCGACGTGCTCCACGCCTTCAATCTTTCTTACCACTTTCCCGGCATCATCCTTCAGCGACGGACGCGTGACTTGCCCGAACAGCGTGACGTCATACCCATTCAGCCTGAAAGCTATATTGTCGAAAGTGCCAAAGTCAGGGAGCATCAGGATCTGATGACGAACTTCTTTGACAATGCGGGCCTGCGCTTTGGTGGAGAATTTCTTGTCGTTCTGCGCCATTCCGGCGACGACGGGAAGTAAGAGAGTGATGAACGCGATTCCGCGAAGGATCAGGGGCATTGGATTGGGGCTCCCGTAGGGGATTGTCCGCGCAGCAAAAGGAAAACACAAGATGGGGAGTGAAGGGGTTTAGGCCGGGGCGTCCTTTGCTTCCGTAAATTTGAGCTTGTGTGGGGAGAACTCCCTGCGGCTGCATGCAGATTCGCTCAAGATGACAGACGGAGAAAGCATGAATAAGGAGAAAGCCATTGACATCAAAGCAGGTCAATGTTATATTAAGCCTTTTATTTGCAATGGTTTGAGAGCGCCGTGTGGCACCCCGTACTTCAATGTTGCGTGATACGCAAAATGGGGGCGAAAGAGACCAAAAGAAGGGCTTCGACTGCTCGGTCACCGCTCGGTCGAATTGAGTTTAGGCTTTTGATTTCAACAAACGCTCTATGCCCGGTGGGGGTCTGGCTGAAGGACGCAGGCAGTGGGTCGTAAGAATCGGGTCGTCGCCGGGATCGGAAAACCGCTAATTTAGAAAACCACTTAAGATAGAAATATGACCGAAGTGAACGCCAGTACGAAAGCTGATACCACGCCAGCGGCCCCTGAGCCGGCGCGGCCGTCCAACTTTATTCGCGACGCCATTATTGATGATTTGAAGACCAGCAAGTACAACGGCCGGGTGTGGACCCGGTTTCCGCCCGAGCCGAACGGCTACCTGCACATCGGACATGCCAAGGCCATCTGCCTCGATTTTGGCCTGGCCGACGAGTTCGGCGGCGGCACCAACCTTCGCTTTGACGATACGAATCCGGAAAAAGAAGAAACCGAATACGTCGAGTCGATTATGGCGGACGTGAAGTGGCTGGGTTTTGAGTGGGAAGGCCTTTACTACGCGTCAGATTATTTCCAGCAACTGCATGATTGGGCGGTACAGCTGATCAAGGCCGGCAAGGCTTACGTCGACGACTTGAGCGCGGAAGAGATCCGCAAGCATCGCGGCACGCTGACCGAACCCGGCAGAGAAAGCCCTTATCGCAACCGGACGGTGGAAGAAAACCTTGATCTCTTTGCCCGCATGAGGGCCGGAGAGTTTCCTGACGGCGCGCGCGTGTTGCGGGCAAAAATCGACATGGGTTCGCCCAACTTGAATATGCGTGATCCCGTGATGTATCGGATATTGCATGCGGAACACCACCGCACCGGCAACAAGTGGTGTATTTATCCCATGTATGACTTTGCGCACGGCCAGTCGGACTCGCTGGAAAAGATAACGCACTCCATGTGCACGCTGGAGTTTGAAGACCATCGTCCTTTATATAACTGGTTTATCCAGGAACTGGGCATTTTCCCCTCGCAGCAGTTTGAGTTTGACCGGCTCAATTTGACCTACACGCTACTGAGCAAGCGCAAGCTGCTGCAACTGGTGCAGGAGAAACGGGTCAGCGGATGGGACGATCCACGCATGCCCACGCTGAGCGGCATCCGACGGCGGGGCTACACGCCGGAAGCGCTGCGGAATTTTGTGGCGAACATCGGCGTCACCAAAACCAATGGCACTCTTGAACTGGCCATGCTGGAGCATTTTGTGCGCGAAGACCTGAACCGTCGCGCACAGCGGGTGATGGCCGTGCTGCGACCATTGAAAGTTGTGATCGATAACTACCCTGAAGGCCAGACGGAAGAGATGGAAGCAATCAACAATCCTGAGGATGAGAGCGCAGGTAAACGCAAGGTGCCATTTTCGCGCGAACTCTATATTGAGCAGGACGATTTTCGCGAAGTTCCACCAAAGGGCTACTTCCGTCTCTCGCCCGGAAAGGAAGTGCGGCTACGCTATGGCTACTTCATCACGGCCAAAAGCGTGGTGAAGAACGATCAAGGCGAGGTCGTGGAAGTCCACGTGACTTATGATCCGGCCACCAACGGGGGTAACGCTCCAGATGGGCGCAAGGTGAAATCGACCATACACTGGGTGTCTGCGGCGCACGCCATCGATGCCGAAGTGCGTCTGTACGACAATCTTTTCACCAAGGAAGATCCTGATGACGTTGCTGAAGGCCAGGAATTTACCGGCAACCTGAATCCGAAATCGCTGGAGACCGTGACAGATGCAAAGCTTGAGCCCTCATTGAAGTCGGCGGAGCCGGGAGCCCGTTATCAGTTCGAGAGGTTGGGATATTTTTGCGTTGATCCGGATTCAAAGCCGGGAGCGCTGGTCTTCAATCGCACCGTGGCTTTAAAGGATACCTGGGCGAAGAAGCAATCAAAATGAGCGGACGTCAAAGCGAAGCCAGACATTGAGATTCCACAATTGGATTGCGGCATTCGTGCTCAACTTGTTGGTATGTGTGGGCGCATTTGCCGCGCAGATCACCGGAACCGTGACCAATGCCACCACGAACAAGCCATCTTCCGGGGATGAAGTGGTTCTCCTCTCGCTGGCCAATGGCATGGACGAGGTAGCGAAGACAAAAAGCGACAGCCAGGGCCACTTCACACTGAATGTTCCGGACGAAGGAGCGCAGCATCTGGTCCGAGTGACGCGGCAAAGCGTGAATTACTTCAAAGCGGTGCCGCCAGGCACGGCGATGGTTGACACCACTGTTTATGATGCGTCGACCCAAGTAGAAGGCCTTGTCACGGAAGCGCGGGTGTTTCGTCTGCAGGCCAGTGGCGGCAGCATGGACGTGCAAGAGTCGTACGTTCTCAATAATCAGTCACAGCCGCCGCGCAGCAAAATTGGGAACCAGACTTTCGCAATTACGCTGCCTGACGGCGCGGGAGTGAGCGAAGCATCGCTCACTGGGCCAAGCGGCATGCCGGTTACCGTGGCCGCAGTTCCTTCCGGCGGGAAGAATCGCTATGCGTATGATTTTCCCATTCGTCCCGGTCAGACTCGATTTGAGGTGACCTATAAGCTGCCGTACAGCGGGTCATATGAGTTTTCTCTAAAACCGGAAGCACAATTAAACGAACTCGGCGTGCTGTTGCCCAAGAGCATGAAGTTCGCTGGGGTTTCCGGTGGCTTCGTCCAGGACGTGGACGAAGCGGGGCTGGCAGTGTTTTTCGCCAAGAACGTGCCGGCTAATCAAGAGGTAAAGTTTTCCGTCGGTTCGATCCAGAGTGCATCGGCCGGTATAAGCGGAGCGCTGTGGTTTATCGTAGGCGCGATTGTGATCCTTATCGGCGGTGGAGCGTTTGTCATGTGGCGCAAGAGAGGCGGCGCAAAAGCCGTGTCCAAGCCCAAGGCGGCCAGGGCAGCGTCCAAAGCGCGAGCGCAGGCGCAGAGTCAAGGGGCGAAACCACGGCAAGGCGACATGCTGGACGTACTGAAAGATGAACTCTTCCAGCTTGAGAATGATCGCCTGAATGGAAAGGTCTCACAGGAAGAATACGAGAAGAGCAAAGCCGGACTGGACACGCTGTTCCGCCGTCAGATGAAAAATAGATAACAAATTGGCGAAGTGAAGACAGCTCTCCGGTCGCCGGTTGCGGTGACAGTCTATAGTTCGCTCAGGAATATACGGTGCCAGGTATGACCGCAGAAGAACGCCGTCTCAAGGAATCGCAGGACCACACCGCTCCGTGGCGAAGCTGGGGGCCGTATGTGAGCGAGCGCGCGTGGGGGACCGTGCGCGAGGACTATAGCGCCACCGGCGAAGCGTGGGATTATTTTCCTCATGAGCATGCCCGCTCGCGAGCCTATCGCTGGAACGAAGACGGCCTGGCGGGAATCTGCGATCGCCACCAGCGTTTGTGTCTTGCGCTGGCGTTGTGGAACGGCCGCGATTCGATTTTGAAGGAACGGCTCTTTGGCCTGAACGGCCAGGAAGGCAACCATGGCGAGGACGTAAAAGAATATTACTTCTATCTCGATTCCACTCCCACGCATTCATACATGAAGTATCTGTACAAGTATCCGCAGACTGAATACCCGTATGAAAAGTTAGTGACGGAAAATCGGCGGCGCTCTAAAAGCGATCCAGAATTTGAGCTGATCGATACCGGCGCGTTAGATGAAGATCGTTATTTCGATGTGTTCGTCGAATACGCCAAGGCTGACTGGGATGATCTGTGTATTCGCATCACCGCGGCCAATCGGGGCCCGGAAGCCGCTGATATTCACTTCTTGCCAACACTCTGGTTTCGCAATACATGGTCATGGGCCGGGAGCACCAAACCGGCGCTGGCGTTGGACAAGAAGAATGGAACAGACACAATACTGGCGCAGCAGTTCGAGATTGGGGATTACCGTCTTTACTTCGATCAGGGCGGTATGCCGCTCTTCACCGAAAATGAGACCAACTTTGAACGTCTGTATGGCGCGAAGAATACTTCGGCTTACGTGAAGGATGCGTTTCACCGCTATGTGATCGAAGGGGAGAACGCGGCGGTAAATCCGGCGCGCGATGGTACGAAGGCTGCCGTGCTTTACAAGTTCACGGTGCCGCCGGGAGAAGAAGTTTCCATCAAGCTGCGCCTCGCGAAGGAACAGCCGGGGAAGGTCTCGCTCAGCGCACTGGGCAAGGAATTTGAAAGCACATTTGCCCAGCGCAAAGCGGAAGCCGACGAGTTTTACGCCGGCGTTATTCCATCTACCGCAGATGACGACACGCGCAACGTGATGCGGCAGGCTTTTGCCGGACTGTTATGGACAAAACAGTACTACCGCTATGTTGTCCGCGACTGGCTGCTCGGCGACCCGGCGGAGCCGGTGCCGCCGCAAGCGCGAAAAAACGGCCGCAACCACGCCTGGGGACACATCTACAACGCTGACATTATTTCCATGCCGGATAAATGGGAATACCCCTGGTACGCAGCGTGGGACCTGGCATTCCACTGCGTTTCGCTGGCGTTGATCGATCCCAACTACGCCAAAGATCAGCTTGTGCTCATGCTGCGCGAGTGGTACATGCATCCCAACGGTCAGATCCCGGCGTATGAATGGGCGTTTGGCGACGTTAATCCTCCGGTCCACGCGTGGGCCACGTATCAGGTTTATCTGATCGACAAGGCAAAAAACGGCGGCGTGGGCGATACACAATTTCTGGAGCGCGTATTTCACAAGTTATTGTTGAACTTTACCTGGTGGGTCAACCGCAAAGATCCGGAAGGCTTGAACGTCTTTCAGGGCGGCTTCCTGGGGCTGGACAACATCGGTGTGTTTGACCGCAGCTCTGTCTTGCCGACCGGAGGACAGATTGAGCAGTCCGACGGCACCAGCTGGATGGCAATGTATTCGCTCGATATGCTGGCCATTGCGCTGGAACTGGCTGCGGGCGACGCGACGTATCAGGACGTTGCCAGTAAGTTCTGGGAACATTTCATCTATATTGCGCGCGCCATGAATCATCTGGGCGAGGACGGCCTGTGCCTGTGGAATGAGAAAGATGGCTTCTTTTACGACGTGTTGCATCTGCCGGACGGATCAAGAATGCCGCTGAAAGTCCGGTCCATGGTGGGCCTGATTCCTCTTTATGCCGTGCAGATCATGGAGCCGGAACTGCTTGAGTCCATGCCGGGCTTCAAAATGCGGCTGGAATGGTTTATCGAAAACCGCAAAGACCTTACCGAGCATATGGCCTGCATGGAGACTGAAGGCCACAAGCAGCGCCGGCTTTTTTCCATTACCGATCGCGAACAACTTGCCCGAATTCTGGGAGTCATGCTCGACGAAAAAGAATTTTTTTCGCCGCACGGCATTCGCGCGCTCTCGCGTTATCACAAAGAGCACCCATACATGCTGGATGTTGCCGGAGTAAATCATCAGGTTGACTATGAGCCCGCCGAATCAACCACCGGACTCTTCGGCGGCAATTCCAACTGGCGCGGGCCCATCTGGTTTCCTGTGAACTTCCTGTTGATTCAGGCACTGCGCCGGTTTCATGAGTACTATCACGAGTCGTTTCGAGTGGAGTGTCCAACCGGCTCCGGACGAATGATGAACCTGGACGAGGTGGCTGATGAGATCAGCCGACGCCTGATTTCGACCTTCCAGCGTGACAGCAAGGGACGCCGTCCCGTTTTCGGCGCAAACGAAAAGTTCCAGTCGGACCCGCTCTGGCGTGACTACGTGCCATTTTATGAGTATTTCCATGGTGATAGCGGCGCCGGCGTGGGCGCCAGCCATCAAACCGGCTGGACCGCACTGGTAACCAAGATGATTGATGAACTCTCGTTGAAACAAAAAGCCGCTGACGGAATCAAAGCAAAGGTGGCGCTAGGCGGCTGATTTCCCGTGAGAAAAGTAAGACCACCGGCAGATTAACTGATCGAGAGTATCGAAAAAATCAATGGAAATCGGCATACATTGCGCAGTACTATAAGCCCATTGGAGCGGCGGACCCAGGATGTGCACGCTGACCTTCATCCCGAAGCCCCAGGGATACCTGCTCGGCATGAACCGTGACGAGCGGCTAACCCGTGAACTTGCGCTTGCGCCTGAAGCCATCACAACTTCAAAATTGCCCGCCGTCTATCCGCGCGAGAGCGGCGGAGGCACGTGGATTGGATCCAATGCCGCTGGAATAAGTTTTGCTCTGCTCAACCAGAATCCAGGTCCCCAATCGAACGTGAAAGAGCGCAGCCGCGGTGAAATTATTCCCGCTCTTCTCGCG
The DNA here is from genome assembly GCA_035995565.1 of Candidatus Angelobacter sp. Lineage (GTDB taxonomy): Bacteria > Acidobacteriota > Terriglobia > Terriglobales > Acidobacteriaceae > Angelobacter. The sequence goes on along the minus strand of DASYKK010000305.1, from coordinate 1,019 downwards.
TCGTCCCGTTTTCCGCAAGCGATGCGGCGCTTTCAGCAACTGGACCTGGGTGGCATGTTGCCTTTTTTGTTGGTCGGGGTATTTCCCGCGGAGCAGATCATCAGCCAGTGCCAGTGGGAAGGGAACGAATTGCAGTTTCTCCGTATCGGCTGGGACGTCCACCACTGGTTTTCTTCCGGCGTTTCCGACGAGATGGCGCGAAAGGTGCGTGGCAGCACTTGTCATGAGGCTTGGCGCCGGCGCGACGCAGGCTCTACCGAATGGCTGCGCGGACTTCACGCCTCGCATTCGCCGGTGCGCGGCTCGTTCAGTGTTTGTGTGCACCGTCCTGACGCGGCGACGGTCAGCTATACCGAAGTTGTTTTTACTGCCGGCGAACTCTCCATGCGCTATCACGCCGGACACCCGTGCCTGGCTCTGGGACGCTTTGATGCCGAAGTCAATTTGCAAACTCCCTTTCCGATTGCCGCTGCCAGTTAAAAAATGTCTTGTATAGTTTGTGCCAATAAAAATGCCCCCGGTTTTCGCCGGGGGCAAGAAGCGCTTTCTTTTTCGTGCGGTCTACTGCACGTTTGCTGTCACTGACGAATTTGCGTTCAACGTCAGCGTACAGGTCCTGGTCTTTGATCCGCCGCTGGAGCAAGCGCCGCTCCAGATGGCACCGCGTCCGCTAGCCACGCTCAGCGTTATTGCGGTTCCGGGCGCGAACTGCGCGGATCCGCTGCTGCCGGTCGCAACATTCAGACCTGCGGGGTTCGACACCACTCTCTCGCCGCTGCGGCCTCCGGCTGTAACAGCCAGAGACATTGTGTTTGGCGCAACGGCTGGGTTCAGGGTCAGCGTCGCTGAGCGCGTAACTCCGCCCCCTGAGACTGAGATCGTAACCAGCGTTTGCGTGCTTACGGGCGCAGTGTTGATGGCGATCCCGCCGGTCGTGCTGCCCGCGGAAATCATGACCGAACCCGGAACCCCCGCTGCTGCCGGATTGCTGCTGCTCACCTGGAAGATCTGATCAGTAG
>DASYKK010000304.1:0-5979 GCA_035995565.1 Candidatus Angelobacter sp. | reverse complement strand
CATTCTTCTAAATGGAAGCACCTCACTGAGCTTCACCATTAACAACCCGAACGCTTCGTCTTCTTTGACCGGCGTCGCGTTTACTGACAATCTGCCTGCCGGGCTGATTGTTTCCACTCCAAACGGCCTCACCGGCTCGTGCGGTGGCGGAACCATTACCGCGGCTGCGGGCTCGTCCGCAGTGAGTCTTTCCGGCGCTACTCTGGCTGGCGCGGCTTCCTGCACTTTCTCGGTAAGTGTAACGGGCACGGCAGCGGGCGTTATGAACAACAGCGTTCAGGTAACCGCCACTGAGAGCGGTCCGGGCAACACTTCCAACGCATCCATCACCGTGGTTGCGCCGCCCAGCATCGCCAAGGCTTTTGGCGCGGCCAGCATCAACCTGAATGCGACTACAACTCTGACCTTTACCATCACCAACCCCAACTCCACGGTCGCGCTCACGGGTGTGGGTTTTGGCGATACGCTACCGGCTGGTCTGGCGGTCGCCACTCCGAACGGTCTTACAGGATCGTGCGGCGCGGGAACGATTACCACCGGAACTGTGTCAGGCTTCTCGGTGGTCAGTCTCTCCGGCGGTACGATTGCAGCTGGAGGTTCCTGCACCTTCTCCGTCAATGTGGTTGGCCAGTCGGGCGGACACAAAGTGAACACCACGGGAACCGTCACCTCCACCAACGCAGGCTCGGGCAATCAGGCGACGGCTACGATCGACGTCAATGCCCCGGATCTGACCATCACAAAAACTCACGTAGGCAAATTCACCAAGGGGCAGATCGGCGCCGTATATACCATCACCGTGAGCAACGTGGGCTTCGGTCCTACGGTGGGCACAGTCACGGTAACTGACACCCTCCCGCTTCTGATGACCGCCACGGCGATTAGCGGCACGGGATGGACTTGCACGCTGAGTCCGCTAAGCTGCACACGAGCGGATGCGCTGCCCTCCGGCTCAAGCTATCCGGTTATTACGCTTACGACGACCCTTTCGCTCACAATTTCTAACAACTTCACTAACAAGGCTACCGTCTCGGGAGGCGGTGACGTAAACCTTAACAACAACACGGTTTCTGATCCTATAAGTCTTGGTCCGCCAATCGTGCTCACGCCGCATGCCACCACGGCCAGCGTCGTTGCCGGTGGAACAGCGACCTTCATTTTTGACGTGGATGATCAGGACACAACGCAGGGGGTGATTACCTTCGGTTGCGGCGGCTTGCCGGTAGGTACGGCCTGCACCTTCAGCCCGGCAACCACCAACCAGCCGCTGACCACAGTGACCATGACAGTCACTACGTCGAACGGCACGGCGCGTGCCGCGACCGCCAGAAACGCTGCACCGGGCAGCAGATCTCCGCTGTATGCCGCTCTGCTCTTTCCTGTGTTTGGAATGGTGGGAATCGCGTTCACCGGGCGCCGTGGTCGCAAGGCCCGGCTGCGTTTTGCCCTGGTTGTCATCGGCGCGCTGGCGTTGCTATCCTTCGCGGGCTGCGGTAGCGGCTTGCATGGCATCGTGACTCCGGCCGGAAATTATCAACTGAGCGTGAGTGCTTCCAGCGCCACGGTTCAGGTCAGCACGCCGGTCACTTTGAGCGTACAGTAGTCAGGAAGTTGAATATTCGAAGTAGTTGAATGTTGGAAGAGATAGGAGCTTCAAAACATGTCAAGTCCGTTTATAGGCGAGATTCGGATGTTTGGTGGTAATTTTGCGCCGCAAGGTTGGGCATTCTGCAATGGAGCCCTGATGCCGATCGCGGAGAATGACGCCCTGTTTACCCTGATCGGCACCACGTACGGTGGCGATGGGCAAACCACCTTCGCACTGCCTGACCTCCAAAGCCGCATCCCCATTCATGTGGGTCCCGGATTCGCCCTGGCCCAGAATGGCGGAGTTGAAACCGTCACCCTTACCACCAACCAGATTCCGGCGCATAATCACGCACCTGCGTGCAATTCTGCCCCCGGTACCCAAACCGGCCCGCTGAACGGCGTATGGGCTTCCACCAGTCCAAGCTTGAACCAATATTCCAACGTTGCTCCCACTTTGAATATGGATCCGGGAGCGATAGGCCCGGCGGGCAGCAGTCAGCCGCATGACAACATGGTGCCATTCCTCGCCATCAATTTCATTCTGTCGCTGTTCGGGATTTTTCCGTCGCAGACCTAGCCGTTCACCAACAAGCTAAAAGCTAGAGGAGAAAAGCATGTCAGAGCCATTTCTTGGCGAAGTAAAAATTATCAGCTGGAATTTCCCACCTAAAGGCTGGGCTTTCTGCAATGGGCAGTTACTCCCCATCAACCAAAACCAGGCATTGTTCTCGATTTTGGGCACTATCTACGGCGGTGACGGGCGCGTCAATTTTGCTCTGCCCAATCTACAGGGCCGGATGCCCGTTCACGTGGGCCAGGGCATTATCCAGGGCCAACTCGGCGGAGAAACCGCGCACACGCTCAACGCTTCTGAAATGCCCGCACATAATCACATTCCCGTGGGTAGTAATACCAATCCGCCCACTTCGCCCGGGGCAAGTGGAAATCTGTGGTCGGCGAACAATGCCAAGCCGTTTGCCGCCAGCGCCACCGGTTCAATGAATCCTGCGTGCGTCGCCGTTGCCGGCGGCAGCCAGCCACATGAAAACATGAGTCCGTATCTGGTATTGAATTTCATCATTGCGCTGCAGGGAATTTTCCCCAGTCGCAACTAGCAAGGGAGAGCGATTAGACATGGCAAATCCATTTGTAGCGGAAATTAGAATTTTTGCGGGGAACTTTGCGCCTACGGGCTGGGCCACCTGTGATGGACAGCTTCTGCCCATCAGCCAGAACACTGCGCTCTTCTCGCTGCTTGGCACCATGTATGGCGGCGATGGAAGGACCACCTTCGCGCTGCCCAACCTCCAGGGTTCGGCGCCAATGCAGCAGGGCCAGGGACCGGGCCTTAGCTTGCGCTCGCAGGGCGAAATCGGCGGCGAGCAGACCGTAACTTTGCTGCAGACCGAAATGCCGGCGCATAACCACAACGCTGTCGCAGCGTCGGGCACCGGCCTGCCGGATCCCACGAACAATGTTTGGGCTTCGGGCGCTAAAGGCTTTGGCAGCATCTATTCACCCTCTGTGCCCGCTAGTAACGTCCAGATGAGCCCATTTGCCACCTCGATCACAGGCGGCAATCTGCCCCACAACAACATGATGCCTTACCTGTGTCTCACGTTCATCATCGCCCTGCAAGGAGTTTTCCCGCCGCGGAGCTAGACAGGTTTGTACCTTCCCCCAACGTACAGGGCTTCAGAGGTCAACTCTGAAGCCCTTGCTCTTTTACGCTGATCTCCCTTCGTCTCAGCATTAACCATGGGGGAAAGATCGGCAAGAATCCAAAGCAGGACAACAATTAGTGATTAAATAGTCGGGCATGTCTGACGCGCCAATCCGCACCGCCTCGCCCAGTGGTCCCATCACCCTGGAAACCGACGTCCCTCTCTCCCAGTCGCTGCTCTGGCGACTGCAACGCGACTTCTACGCCCAGCGCGGCCTCAAGGCGTGGACCGAAGACCTGGTTCCCAGCTACATCACCAACAATTCCTTTATCGCCGAAATTTATGCTCAGATCGTCGCTGGCTTTGTCTCTGATTGTATGCAGCATGCCCAGCGCGTCCCGATATCACCGGAAAATCCGTTGGGCATTCTCGAACTTGGCGCCGGAACAGGGAAGTTCTCTTATCTCTTCTTGCGCAAGTTGACCGCGCTTCTGCAAGCCAGGAAGATTGCGCCGCAGATCGTGCGCTATTGCATGTCCGATTGCTCTGAGAGCTTACTGGCTGACTGGCGCGCCAATCGTTATCTGGCGGAGTTCGTCGAGAGTGGAAATCTGGAGTTCCAGCTTCACCATGCCGAAGACAGTCTCTCTACGCCCCAGGGCAGCAACCCTGCTGAAATGGCTAAGCCAGGCAAAGGCCCTCTCGTCGTCATCGCTAATTATGTTTTCGATAGTCTTCCCCAGGACGCTTTCGTCGTTGCCAACGGGCAACTTTCCGAAGCGCTTCTCACCACCCGCGTGAATCAACCTGCAAGTTCAAGCGAGGCCAACGCTGTCCCGCAGCTAAGCAGCCTGCAACTTGCTTTCAAAAACGTCCCAGTACCGCCGGACCGCTACGCCGACAGATCATGGAACGGCACGCTGGAGCATTACCGCTCCCGCCTGCCTGCTGCCACCGTGCTCTTTCCCTCAGCCGCGCTCACAATGTTGCAGCAACTCAGCAACTCGACTGATGGTCGCATGCTGGTGCTGGCCGCCGACAAAGGCCTGCTCCACGAAGACGACCTGGCGCTTCTCCAGGGCCCGCCTCAACTCGAGTTTCACGCTTTCAGTCATTGTTTTTCCCAGTTGGTAAATTTTGATGCAATAGCCAGATATTTTTACTGCATTGGCGGAGACGCGCTGCTGCCGCAAAAGCATTTTTCCAGCCTGAGTATCTGCGCGTTTATCGCGCACGCCCCTGAAGACAAGTTTGCCGCCACCAAAGGTGCCTACCATGAAACCCAAAGCGCCTTCGGCCCAGATGATCTCTTTGCCCTGATGAGCTGGCTCAATGCGCACCTGGAAGAGGTGTCGATCGTTCAAGCGCTGGCGCTGCTGCGCCTCACCCGCTGGGACACGACCGCGTTTTTGCGGCTCTTTCCGGTGATCTCGCGGCAGTTGCGCGCCGTCACGGCTGAGCGCGATGACCTGCGCCAGGCGGTGCTGAATACCTGGGCCAACTGCTATCCCATAAGCCCGGCGGAAAATGCGCTGGCCTTCAATTGCGGAGTAATCCTGCTGCAACTCCGGTTCTTTGCTGAAGCGGAAGCGCTCTTCAAAGAGTCTCAGCTTCTGCTGGAGCGTTCCGCTGCCACCAGTTACAACCTGGGCTTGTGCGCCCTGGGGCTCGGCAACTCCACTGGCGCGCTGGCGTACATGGTTGACGCCTGCAACCTGGATCCCACCTTCGAGCCGGCCAGGAACTCACGCGCCCGCCTGGAAAAAGAAAAACCCCAAAGCTGACCGTCGCCGTTCATAAAATCCAGCGCTGCTGCGCAGCTGTAGCTTGCATCGATGCAAAAGTGATCCCGCTCTGCATTTCCTGCAACATTATTCCCGCCGTCGCACATCTTATTTGTCACTTGAAGTTTGTCTATGGGGGAAAGAACCATGCACCGTCGCACCGTTACTCTGCTTTTACTGTTCAGCTTTTTGCTCGCCACCGCCGCCTGGGGCAGGGAGGACCGCCTCACCAATACCGGAACTGCTCCTGCTGCCGAAGGCAAGATCATTACTGACAATGATCGCAATGGCAACACCGGCGTTGATATCGAAGTAAAACATATGGCGACGCCACAGTCGCTCACGCCAGCCAGGCAGACCTATCTGGTTTGGGTCCAGCCGCGCGGAAAAGATCCTGAGCTGCTGGGAGCGCTGAGGGTGAACGAAAAGCTGGAAGGCAGCCTGAAGGCAGCCACCACATACAAAACCTTTGACGTTATCATCACCGCCGAAGACAATGTGAAGCCGGACACACCGTCCAGCACCGTGATACTAAAGGGTACCGTAGAGAGAAAGTAGGAGCCGGTCCTGATCTATCAGCAGCACAACAGGAGAAGCTTGCTCTTTTGCGACAGGGTTTGCGTATAACCGCGCGCGGCAATCTGTTACCATTGCGCCCCATGATCGCGAAAGAGCAGGCAAGCGTTGCCGAAGCAGAAGAAGGATATGCAACGGTCTCCAGGAAGGCCAACTGGTGGCCGCTGGCTGTGCTGGTGGCCATTAACGTCCTCAATTTTTACGATCGCCAGGTCGCCGGCGCTGTCGTGGAGCCCGTCCGCAAAGAGTTTCATCTTTCTGATACGCAAATCGGATTGCTCAACACCATATCGCTGATCTTGTATGGACTGGTGGGATTGCCTCTGGGGCTTTTGGCGGATAGAGTCAGCCGCAAAAAACTTCTT
>DASYKK010000303.1:0-15755 GCA_035995565.1 Candidatus Angelobacter sp. | reverse complement strand
GTAAGCCTGGTAAAGGCCCTGGGCGGTGGCTGGGACTCTTCCAGCTTGCAGGCCATCCGGGTTAAAGCCACGGTTAAGCAAGCGATCGAACCGTAATGTTTCTCGAACTTACAAACTAATTACAAGCTCCATCGACCGAATCTCTCTCAGGACGCATCCAATAGGCGATGGTGAAGCGTCTGGCATTGATCGCCGCTGGTTGGGTCCTGTTGATGCTGGGCGCCATAGGTCTGGTTTTGCCCATCCTCCCGGGTGTGCTGCTCCTGATTGTCGGATTGTCGATTCTTTCCGTGGAATATGAGTGGGCCCGCCGCTGGATGGGTTCTTTGCGCCGCCGCTTCCCAGCCACCGACAAGAAGCTCCAGGGATTTTTGACCCGGCTTGAAAAACCGACTTCCGCGTAACCACCGTATCCCGCCTAAAACACCTGAGAACGTGTCACAATAAAAACCATGAGCTATGGTCAGCAAGTGACAATGCCAGCAGCCATCGCCGATCTTGGCAGTCAGGTAACAGCAGCGGCTGAGAGAATCCGGCCTGTCATCACTGAAACACCGGTCGAGCAGATTGAAGGCGTGATTCCCAATATCGGAGTTGAACTTTTTTTTAAGCTTGAAAACCTCCAGCAGACAGGCTCATTCAAGCTTCGCGGAGCCAGCAACAAGATTCTCTCCCTCTCGTCCGAGCAAGCCGCGCAGGGAGTAATTGCCGCGTCCAATGGCAATCACGGGCTCGGAGTCGCGGCCGCGGCCAAACGGGCGGGCATCGCTGCTGAAGTCTATGTTTCGATGCAGGTATCGCCTTTCAAACTTCGGCGCATTCAGGAATATGGCGCCGAGATAAAATGTATCGGAACCAATCCGCTTGAAGCCGAGTTGGCAGCACGGGCCGCTGCCTCTGAGCAAGGTAAAGTTTTCATCTCACCCTACAATGACCTTGACGTGATGGCCGGACAGGGAACCATCGCCGTTGAGTTACTACGCCAACTTCCGCAGTTCGACGTATTGTTCGTAGCTGTCGGCGGCGGCGGACTCATTGGCGGCATTGGCGCCTGCATAAAATGCGCCGCACCGCAGACGCAAGTTGTCGGCTGCTGGCCGGAAAACTCTCCCGTCCTTTATGAATCGATCAAGGCCGGCCGCATCCTCGACGTTCCTGAAAAACCTACCCTTTCTGAAAGCACAGCCGGCGGTCTTGAGCCTGCCTCCGTGACCCTGGATATTTGCTCACGCGTAATTGACAGCTCGGTACTTGTCACCGAAGACGAGATTCTTGATGCCATGCGCAAAGTCCGGGCCCTTAAGGGCTGGGTAATCGAAGGCGCCGCTGCGGTCGCTGTGGCAGCTTTCATTAAGCATGCGGAAAGCTATCGCCGGAAAAGAGTGGCGGTAATAATCTGCGGCGGCAATGCTTCAGAGAAAGTTCTGGGCAGATTAGGCTGAACTGAAAGATTATGTTCAATCCGGCGAGCTACTCGCTGGTAACGACAAAAGACTTGGGCATCAGGAGGAATCGCTCCGTCCTAATCTTGCAGCCGGGAAACATCTTCTTGAGCTTGCGCTTGGAAATCCACGTCACATCGTATTCGTACGGCTTCTTCCACAGCCACCCATTCAAGGTGAAATAGCGCAAAAGCTTCGGAGTCAACCACGAAATGGGAAGCCAATGAAGAAAAGGTGTTGTGAGATGAGGATCGACCGGGAAGAGGCGTGAAGGCGTCTGGCAGTAAATCTGCTTTCCAACGCGCATCATCTCACTGGCGAACTTAAATTGGTTTTCCAAGCTGCCCACGTGTTCAATGGCGGAGTTTGAAAATGCCAGATCGAATGCTCTGTCTGCAAAAGGCATCTTGCAGCCTGAACCCTGCACGTATTGGAAACCGTCCGTATCCTGGGGAACTGAAATATTTAAGAGCGTGATGCCATCCACGCGCCCGATGATGGGCCATGTGTAATGTTGTCCGCCGACATCCAGAATCGTCTTGCAGCATTCGTAGTCGGAAACAAAATTCCTGAATCGCCGCTTGCGGAAAAACCTCCGCACTGGCATCTGAAAATCAATCGGTTCCATAGATTGGAAGACACCCTATTTGAGTTTGCGGCGCTCTGCGACAAAAGTATAAATCAGACTGTCTCAGCGGAGATTAATCTGGCCGGATGTTCTCTGCGGGCCAGGTAACTTTCCAGACCCTCTTTCCAGTGGGTGAAGACGTTCAGCTCCCTGCTCTTCAAAGCCCGGTTCTCCAGGACGGAATATTTCGGCCGTAACACTTTTGCGGGGAATTCTCCAGGCCGCGCCGGTTCCAGGCGAATATCAATATTCGTCAATTGGAAGATGGCGGCAGCAAATTCAAACCACGAACAGCTGCCTTCCGAGGTCGCATGATACAGTCCGTAATCGGATGATCGGCTCAGGCGAACCAACTGGCGCGCGATCTGGGCCGTCGGAGTCGGGCTCACGAACTCATCATTCACTACCCTTAGTTCGTTCCGTTCTTTGGACAGCTTCAGCATCAACTCCACAAAGTTCAATCCACCTTTACCCCGGCACGGGCTCTCGCCATAGATGGCGGAGGTACGCACGACAAAATGGCGCGGGTTGGTAGAGCGCACAAAGAGCTCGCCGGAAAGCTTGGTGTCGCCATACGCGTTGAGTGGCGCCGGCGCATCCTCTTCCGTATACGGGGCGTTCTTGCGGCCATCAAAAACATAATCCGTGCTGATATGCATCAGCGTAGCGCCGGTTTCCTGCGTGATCTGGGCCAGGTTACGCGCTCCAATTCCATTCACGGCAAAAGCCAGCGCAGGATCAGTCTCACATTTCTCTACTTGATGGAACGCTGAAGTATTCACCACCAACTCTGGATTTAAAACCCCCAGGGCCTCATGGACTGAAGCGAGCGAGGAAACCTCGACGTCTTGATGGGTGAGACTGGTGACCACGTGGCCCTCATCGGCAAAAGCTGAAGCCACATCCCGGCCCAGTTGGCCGTTTCCGCCGACGACTGCGACCTTCATTGCCTTGACCCGACAGAACTGGTCATCAGCTTCGACTTGTCGTTCTGGTCGAGTCCTTTGAAAACCTGAATGTTGTAATAATTCGGATTGTCCCAATCTTTGCATCTGGACATGTTCTCGATCAGGTTACGGACAATGGTCTTGACGCTATGATGAGGATGGAAACTCAAAATGTTTTTTGCCCGCTCAATGGACACTTTGTAATTGCGTATGTCTTGTATGTGCGCGATATCAAGCGCCGGGCTGGTCCCAGTCTCTTCATGGATCGTGCCTTTCACCAGATCAGCCACCTCGCCCACCGTGTGGTTTCCGGATGCGATATTGAAAATCCCGGAAAGTGATTGGTTGGCTTCAATGGCCCGGATATATGCCATCGCAGCATCTTCAATGCTCAGGATAGGACGCCAGGTCGCGGGGTTATTCACACGGATCACGCCATCTTTCATTGCGCATTTGAACATGGTGTTGATGATCAGATCGAATCTCATGCGCGGGCTATAGCCGGAAACCGTGCCTTTGCGCAGCGCGATGACGGAAAAGTCCGTGTCGATGAGCTGCATGACTGCCTGCTCCCCCTGGAGCTTGGAAATTCCATAGGGGTAAGACGATGCCACTGGACGATCTTCATCAAAAAGTTCATTCTCCGTGTAGCCATAAACCGAGCATGAACTGGCGTAAATGTAGCGACGCACTTTGGCCTGTTTGGCGATATAGCAAAGGTATGCCGGGGCTGCCGCGTTAAAAATAAAATTCTTGCTGGGAGAAAACTCGGCCATAGGATCGTTCGAGAGGCCGGCCAGAAAAATTACCTGTTCGTAGTCTTTCAAATCGCTGATCTGAAGATCGAAGAGGTCCCTGTTGATGATGCGGACTTCAGCCGGAAGAGAGTTCCCAAACCAGAACAGGTCAACTACATCCACGTCGTATCCCCGCTCCAGCAGCTTAGGGATGAGGGCGGAGCCCACATAGCCCGCGCCACCTGCAACAAGAATACGCATTGACCAGCTCCTTCACTAACTTCGCTCTTTGGTGCGGCCATACCCATGCATGGCCAGCCACTCTTTATCTCTCCACTATACCTTTTGCACGGCACAAGAATCCACATGACGCATCCGGACAATAACTGGAATGCACACTACACGTGCTTTCGGGCCGTCGCATCGTTCAGGACGCGCGCATACAGGTCCTCGAATTCTCTTACGTATCTGGGAAGGGCAAAGATTTCACAGGCACGCTTCCTTGCGGCTTCGCCCATACGCACGCGATTTGCTGGATCGACCAGCAATTTCTCAATTGCAACGGCGGTGTTCTGGGGATCGGATGGCGGGACAAGATATCCAGTCACACCATCGACAACGGTTTCTGACGGGCCCCCGGGCGCGGTTGCCACTACTGGCTTTCCGGAGGCCATGGCTTCTATCACTACTAGTCCGAACGGCTCCGGCAAGGTGGAGGGTAGAACAAAAATATCAAACGCCGCAAAAACACCGGGCATGTCTGCCCGGAAGTCCTGGATGATAAACCTGCTATCGATCCCAAGATCGCGGACCTGTTCCTTGAACTGCTCCATGTGAAAAACGTCAGTGTCAAACACCCCGCCCACTGCGGCGAATTTGACGTTGACGTGCTTTGCCAGCACGAGCTTTGCTGTCTCGGCAAAAACGGACTGGCCTTTCCAGCGTGTGACCCTGCCGGCCATTCCCACCAGCACTTCATCGTCGCTGATACCCCATTCGTCCCGTACGCGTTTGCGACCTGTTCCACCCAAAAATGGCCCAAGGTCAATGCCGCCCACGATAAACTCAAATCGGCTTGCAAACTGCGGTGCATCTTTCAGCATGTGGTCACGAACTGCGCGCGAAACGGTAACCACGCGGGTCGACAGCCGCGGAATCAGGAAGTGCAGGGCTTTACGCACCGAATTTGGCTCGAGCACCAGTTCATGGATGCTCCAGATATGCGGCAACCCAGCGATGCGCGCCGCTATGGCGCCGGCCAGAAGCGTATTCGTGTTGGTATGGACCACTTGGATCTTCCTCTTCCTGATAATTTTCAGGAGCGTCCATATGCCCGCAAGCACCTCAAAAGCGAAACGCGGAAGTCTCCATAATTTGAAATAGCGCCGGCGCAAGACTCCTAAATGGACAAAGCGATACTCGATCCCTAATTTCTCCAATTCAGGGGAGAAGCGATTGATGTGGCGCGTATCCATAGGCAGAACCACGAGTGGAACAAAGCGAGTGCGATCGAGGCGCCTGAGCAGTTCAAGTAGAATTTTGTCGCCGCCATAGAGGTCATTGTTGTTGTGGACAACCAGAATGGGTTGCGGGCGGATAGACTCCATCAGCGTTGGCCCACCACGCTGCGATAGACCTGGGTCGTTTCGGCAGCAGTACGATGCCAGTTGAACTGCTGCGCACGCGCGAGCCCCTTAGAACGCAAGTCAGCGGCAACGCCCGGATTGAAGAGGACATCTGCAATCGCGCTGGCCAGCTCTTCCACTTCATGTGGTGATACCAGAATTGCTGCCTCTCCCGCCACTTCTGGCAGACTGGAAATATTACCCGCCACTACGGGCGTGCCCGCCGCCATGCTTTCCAGTACCGGAAATCCAAAACCTTCATACAATGACGGCATTACGAGGAGGCTCGCCTGAGCGTAAAGGCCTGGAAGATATTCATCGGCCACTCGCCCAGCCAATACCACGCTGGTTGATAACTCCAGTTGCCGGATCGTTTCGTGAATTTCATCCGCTCCCCTCATCCCAGGCGACTCCGTGCCGGCCAGCACTAGCTGCCGGTCACCCCATTTTGCGCGCGTCCGGAGATAGGCAACTGCCCGCAGAAGCGTTGGAATGTTTTTCCTCTGCGAAAGCTCGCCAACATGCAGCACATACCCTTTACGTATTCCCAATTGGCGTGCCCAGGAGCAGTCAAGAACTGCTGCCGGATGAAACCGCTGATGGTCAACGCCATATGGCACAACATGCACTTTGCTGTCCGGGAGCGCGTACGCATTGACAATGTCGCGTTTGGAGTGCTCCGAGCCGCAGATAATCGCTGCAGCGGATTTCACCGTAATGGGAACCACGGATTTCATGTATCGAATCCACCAATTTGAGAAATGTGAAGGATAGAGCAGGTAAGTAATGTCGTGGATGGTAATGACAACCGGGCAAGGCGACGCGATTGGAGCAATGAACGCTGGTGCGTGAAGCAAATCAAAACCACCCATCCAGAGACGCGTGGGCAGGTCGAGATGGACCCAGGCCATATTTCCCACAGCTTGAAAAGTCCGACGCAAAATACCGCCGCCGCGCGTAGTATTTGGCCATCCTGTAAAAGATTCGAGGGCTAGATCTGGCTCTTTCGCAAGGTGTTCCAACAGGCGCGCAGCATAGACCCCGGTACCGGTAAGATTGCGGCGTGCAAGAGAGTTGTCCCAGGCGACTCTGATGGGTTTCTTCATGCTGAGAACATTGCCGCCGGCAAGCTGCTTTGCCGCGACTTCAGATGAGGGTTATACATCAAACTAAGGCGTTCTAGCACCGGACAGTCGACTCTTTTGACTCTTTGCTAATTTCCTCCGCCACGCTTGAGTGTACCCGCGTTGGGTCTGCTCCGGCTGCAAGCTGGTAGAAAAGCTCTTCATACTTGTCGGTGATGCGGTCCCAGTTATAGAAGTTACGAATCCGGTCCGGAGCCCGTCTGCGAAAGTCCTCGGCAAGTTCAGGTTGTTCTTCGATGAGCTGAATTTTTACGGCGAGGTCGGAAGCATCCTGGAACAACAGTCCATGGCCGCCTAATACTTCAGCATTGAATGGATTCTCATGCGCCAGAATGCAGTTGCCGAAACCCAGCGCCTTCAAGAGCGCGGGGTTCGTTCCTCCCATCATGTGCCCATGAATATAGGCGTAGGAATTGCAATGGAGCTCTTTAATGTGTTCGATATTGTCCACATGGCCCAGAAAGCGGACACGTTCGCCCGCATTGTTCTTGAGATCGTCAATAAAGCCACTGCGATAATTTGCGTCTCCGGCGATGGCCAGGAAGCGTTTTGTGGGGGCCTTTTTAAAACCTTCCACAATCAGCGCGGCGTTGTTTTCCGGCACCAGCCGGCTGGCGATCAGATAATAATTGCCGGGCTCAAGTCCATATTGACGAACAATTTCGGGGTTGGAAGACGTCTCGATATTGCCCCCGTAAGCAATGCAGGCGGAAGGCGTCTTAAACTCTTCCAGGTAGAGCTTTCGCATCGCGTAAGCGTCCGTGATAATGCCTTTCGGAAGTATCTTGCCTGAGAGCCGCGCATTCCAATAAAAATAGCCTTTGCCCAGTCGCCCCCATTTGCCGCGTTTCCATTCAATGCCATCCACATTCAGTGCGCAGTTCTGGTGCAGTATTCTGGGGATGGCGCAGTGAAAGGCGTTGGCCACATTGGTAATCAGCATCGCATCCACCTTCCGGCGCTGCACATCCATCATGCAAGCCAGTGTGTGCGTAAAGGTCCCGAAGTTCTTGGTTTCAATGCTGGGCGTATAGATCAGTCGGACGCCTTTGTAAAGCGGCGGACGTTCCGTGAAAAGAGCCTTGCGGCAATAAACAATCACATCGTGACCGCGTTCCACCAGTCGCGGAGCAAGCTCGATGAAAAATGTCTCAGTGCCGCTGTAGGTGGAGGGTATGCCCCGTCCGCCGAAAATTGCGAGCCGCAACTTCCGTGCAAAAATGGGATTCGACTTTGCCGCGTCAATCATACTTGGACTGTTTTCCATTCACGTGCGACCATTCCGGCGTCGATCTCATTTTTTTTGCTGTTCCTCTGGATTACCTATGAAGCACCCGACTGTGAATAAGTTGATTGGAACAACAGAGTCCGAAACATAAATGAAATCTACAAGGTTTCTGGAAATATATGGCAAATAATTTTCAGTGAGTAAACTGCCGACTCCCATTCTCAACGAACTTAACCGGAAGTGGTCTTCTTCAGCCCTTCCCCATGTGCAGTTCTCGAAGCGGAAACCAAGGATATGGCGCAACCAATGAGTCCAAGATGAACCCAGGTAAAAGCCAGCAACGTTCCTTCCGTGGCTTGAAACGCGATGCAATAAACTATGCTAGACGTCAACAAAGCAACCAGTTCCGGGTTGGTGTCGAATTTAATGGCCCTTCTGGACCGGCGGTACAAGGACACCAGGAAACCAGTAAATACCACAAGACCAACCAGGCCGGTATCGTGAAGGACGCGAATTTCAGTGTTCCCGATCCAGCCTTGATCTTCCCATTCCGCTCCCAGCGATTGCCAATCGAAGGCAAGTTGAAAACTTGAGGTACCTCCACCCCACACCGGATGCTTGAGTACCTCCTCGTAGGCTGATGCAGCCTGCACGACGCGGGTCAGCGTATTTGGATCTGCGGTAGGATCGCTGACATCAACGGTGCTGAAACGTTCCGTATATTGTGAGACCACTACGGGGAGGGCCAGAAGAAGAGAGCACAACGTTGCCTCGGCGATCCCAACGAGCAATTTTCGCGCCAAAAGCCCTTTCATCGCGGTAAAAACCGCCACCACCAACAAGGCAATCAAGGTAGCGCCCAATGCCGCCCGGGAAAGACTGATCGCCATCCCAGCGAAGCCCAATGCGAAGCCAGCCAGAAACCGCCGGCGACGGTCATACAAGTATGTGACCAGCATCATTACCGCTAAAGCGCCACTATAAGACCCAAGAATATTAGCTTCAAATTGGAATCCGTTGGTGGCAGGAATGTCTCCGTACTGACCGACGGTTACGCCTACTTCAGTACCAAAAATAAGATTGGAATAAAAACAAAGGATTCCGAACGCTACCGTCGCACTGCCAGCTGCCAACAGGGCCATAAAAGCCTTGCGAAATCCGTTCCGGTCCTCGATCAGAACACGTAGAAAAAAATAGGTGAGGATGGCCAACAGCTGCTGTACGGCCCATTTGATGGTCTGCCGGGGCTCAATCGACATGAACCACGAACTGAAAAGGATGAGCGCGCCGTAAACCATCAGCAAGTAGTCAGGCCAAATCCACTGGACAGGCCGGCTGCGTTGCCTGTTAAGAAACAGAATGCTGATGCACAGCGCTCCGCTAATGATGTGTTCTGGCCGGGCTTTGAGGCCCCCAATTTCAATGTACAAACGGGGGACTGCCGAGGCCATCGTCAGAGCAATCACCGCGCCGGCAGCATTGTTGGAAAGCCAAATTATGGCAATTGGCGCCATGACCGCCGCAGCTACTATGAAAGCAGTGGAGCCGGAAGCGTCCGGCCAAAGCAGAAGCGCCGTGGCCGTAATGAGAAATAAAAGAGGCGTCGGGTTGGGAATAGACGCGGTTGAAGAACCAATTTTCATTCAAATAGAAGGCGCTTTTGGATGTCTTAACCTTACCATAACTTCACTGTAGGCCGCGATTGCCCGGCATGATGCCCAGAATCGTAGTCCAGATTTGCCGGGCCTCGCCGAGCTTCAGCAATCGCGCCAAAAGCAGATAGGTTGCACCGCCGACTGCCATGAGAACAATTGCCACCATCGATCGGACCATCGTACCACCTGAGTTAAATGGTCCGTTCAATAAGTGCAGGCCAAGCCAGCTGATCACGCCCATTCCGGCAGAAGCCAGTATGGTGCGAAATAGAAAGTTTAGTAAGTCCCAATCGAGATTGAGCAATGCTTTCCGGCGCGCAAGAACATAGACGAGGATTCCAGTAACCAGGAAGAATGCAGATGCGCGGGCGGCCACAAGTCCTCCGATTCCGAAATGCCGGGAAAGAATGGGCGCGGCCAATACAAACGATATCAGGGCAAGAGTTTCAGCGAATAAAGGAGTAACGGTATCCTCCACCGCGAAGTAGCAACGCAAAAGCACCAGCGCAATAGCGTTGGGAAGGATTCCGACGCTGTAAACCGCAAGAACCCGGGCGGTGAGCAAGGAATCGGTCGAGAGAAACCGGCCGTGCTCATAAAGCAGGCGAGTGATCACCAGCGCGTTGATGACGGTCCAAACCGTGACTGGCAGAAACAGGAAGATGACCAGACGAAATATCTTTGAAACCTGTGCGCCGAGTTCCCCGCGGCGGACTCGCGCCGCTTCACGCGCAAACCCTGGGTAAGCCACAATGGCGAGTGGCGCTGCCATAAAGTTCGAAGGGACGGTGAACAAACGCAATGCATAGCTCAGTGTGGAAACGGCGCCTGCGGAAAGCCGCGAGGCCAGATTACGTTCCATCACCGAAGAGGCGCTGGCCACCGCCAGATACAAGAACAGAGGAATGCCCAGACGGAGTAGCTTTTTGATAGCCGGGTGGCGAAAATTGAAGATCGGCCGGTAACGGATGCCCAACGATAGTGTAGCCGGAACAAGCACCAGAAATTGCAGCAGGAAGCCGGCAGCGGTAGCGATACCCACCACGTATATGGCCCTATCTCCGCGAGCGAAAAGAACTGCCGCGATAACTGAGGTGCTGGCGAAGGCAGGAGCGAAAGAAGGCAGCGCAAATTTGTGGCAGCCGTTCAATACAGCGGTAAGAATGCTGGCAACCGCAAGAAAAAGGACTGCAGGAAAAATAATATAAACCAGGTGGCACGCCGCCTCCAGAGTGGCAGGGCTGAAACCGGGAAAAAGCCATGCCAGCCACAGGTGGGCACCCGGCAAAGACAGTCCTATGATGACGATAAGGAGCAGCAGCGAAAAGGTGGTAACAACACTAAAGCTTTCCGACCTTCGAGTTTTATCTGCGCCGGTTTCCTCCTGCAACAAGATGGGTATAAGGACGGGCGATACTGTCCCAGCAATAAGGATGAAATACAGAATATTGGGAATAAAAATCGCCCCAAAGTAGGCGTCCATTGTGGTGGATACGCCAAAACGGGCTGCCAGCGCCGCCTCCCTGAGGTAACCGACTACGGAAACCAGAACCATCAGTGCGCCCACCACACCGGCGGTGCGTCCCATCCGCAACCCTGAAGGGGAGGGCGCAGCTTCTACAATGGGTTTTGTCAAATGGACTTTTCCCTGACTAGATTTTCGGACGGAATGATTTTCCCAGCAGTCACCACGACAACCCGGCCGGCTACCAGACAGCGCAACGCGTTCTAAACCTGACCGTTACGCAATTTCACCTAAAAAGCGCAGGGCGTGGAACAAAGCAAGCTGCATCTCTACTTGAGAGCATCTCACCATGGCAGGACGTGCATGCACGCCGCCTCTGCGAAGCTGTATTATATGAAGGGCATGCCACATCGCGCAAACCTCGGCGCTGCATTGCAAAAAGTGATTTTTGTTGGGTAAGAAAGTAAAAATCCTCAAAGAGTTTACGGGCGGCAGGTCTCACCTGATTTAAAATGTAGTGTTGGAATTCCCTGCGGAGGGCGGCGCAATCATGGCAGAGACTATGGAAACTGAATTCCTCCAGCAATGCAAACTGTGCGATAGCGATATGCTTGGCTTGCTCGATCCCGATTGCAATATCGCGCAATGCCGCACTTGCGGTTACGTATTCGATAATCCCAGACCTACTTTGAAAGAGCTGATCAGTTTTTATTCCCAGCCTGGCAAATATGATTCCTGGCTGGAAGAAATTGCCCCCCGGACGCGGCTCTGGAAGCGCAGATTGAGAAAGCTGCAATCCACAAAAAAAACCGGCTCTCTACTTGACGTTGGTACCGGCATCGGACAATTCCTTTCCCTGGCAAAGACAAGCTATCGCGAAGTGTATGGCACTGAGGTCTCAGCCACGGCGGTGGCAATTGCAAAAGAGAAATATGGTCTGGAGCTTTTTCATGGCACCCTGGAGGAGCTTGCCCGGCAGGATCGGACTTTTGACAACATCACGCTGTTCCACGTTCTGGAGCATGTCCCTGATCCAAGGGCGATGCTGGAGACTTGCCACTCTCTTCTTGCGGCCGGCGGGTGCATGGTAATCGCTGTACCGAATGAAGTGATCTCTTTACGGGCCCTCAAGCGCTGGACATTTGGAAAACTACAAAAGCCGCAAGGAACAGGAATTTTAGGGCTTCCCCGCTTGACTCTTGACGGAAGTATCCATGAAATCCATCTGTCACACTTCACACCATCCGTTTTGCGCCGCGCGCTCCAGTCAACTGGATTTTCGGTACTTGTGGACACTCTTGACCCCTACTACGTACGGACTGGTTTACGCAGAGTGAAGGCTGACTTTTACTATTACGGTTGCCTGCTTTTCCGGTACCTCTTTGGTGTGAACATTTACGACGCTATTCTGATCATCGCGCGCAAAGACGCTAACCCGACGCCCAGCCAGCAGCTTGCCTGATTAGCACAGCGGCTGTGCGTGCTCAAGAAGCCGTGAGAGTTGCATAGTTTTGAGGAGATGGCGCTGGCCAGCCGGCAATTCTTAATTGTCAGCCAATCAGTTCTGTGCAGACCTGCTCAATTTGCCGGGCAAACTGGTCCCAAGTGAATTGTGTGCGCACTAAATCCATGCCTTTCTGCGCAATTGCGGCACGCAACTCGGGCTGCGTGGCGACCTCTTGAATCCGCGCGGCCAGGGTCACCGGATTTCGGGGAGGAAACAAGAACGCGTTCTCGCCGTCAGCAAGCACTTCGTGTACGGCAGCGCCGCTCGAAACCAGCACGGGACATCCACAGGCCATCGCTTCCAGCACAGCCAGTCCCCACGTCTGATTCTCATTGGGGAATAGAAAAACGTCACATGCGCAGTAAAAGTCCTGTATCTCTTCGTCGGGAACTTTCCCTGCAAAAGTTACCGACTGGGAGATGCCTAACTGGGCGGACAGCGCCTTCAGGCTACTGAAATACTCTGGGAAACTAAGCCCTGAACCGGCGAGCAGCAACCTGACCGGGAAGCCCTGCGACTTCAGAAGACTCACAGCCTCAATCGCATCCTGAAGCCGCCGGTGCGGCATGAAAATGCCCAGCCAAAGCAGGACGAAGTCGCTTGATGAGTAACCGAACCTGTCGCGAATCTTCTGGCGGTCGCCGCCCCGGGCAAACCGGCCGGGATCCGCGCCGCTTCGCACAACGCGGGTCGGTCCGGCATAGATGGCTTTGAACTCGCCCTCAGCCCACTTTGAGAGGAACAGGTTCAGATCGATTTTGCGATTCTGCATCCGATCATAAACATAGTAGAGCCAGTGTACTGCGGCTGAGATCAATCCAATCGACCGGCGTTGCTGGGCTTTTTCGTGCAAGTTCGGCACATCATTGCACATCCACACCACGGCCCCGCCCAGCCTGCGCTTCAGCCAGACTGCGCCCCACTGTGCCGGCCAGTGATGCGGGTTCCAAATCTCATGCCGGCTTTTCACTGCTGTTGCCAGCCGTTTCATGTCCAGATAACCACGAAGAAATCTCGGTTTGCGAAGTCCGGGAAGCAGCCCTCGTCCCACATTCATGATCGTGAGGTCTTTACATATTTCGGGAAAACAGTTGGCGCGATCGTAGGCCGAAGTGTAAAGGGTGACTCGGTGGCCTCGGAGCGCGAGTGCTCGAGCAAGAGAGACACACTGCCTCTCCCCGCCCCCCTCGACCAGCAATTCATGCATGATTAAAGCAATATCCATGAGAAAAGAGCTCGCGAAAGATCAAAGATTAACCGTAGAGAATTTCGCTTGTCGGAGGTGTTCCCTTGCTGTGGAAACTGAATCCCAGCCACTGGCAAGCGATAAGGAATATGTATGCCGGACTCAGCAGCAAATATCGGCGCCACAGGCGGCGGGGTTCAGTGCATAGCCGAAACAACCATTCCAATCCGCGATCTTGCATCCATTGTGGCGCTTGTCGCAGGGTCCCAGCCAGAAACGGAAATGCCGCGCCCACTGCCAGAATGGGAACCTTAACGCGGTCGCGGAATTCATAGGCCCACACTTCTTGACGCGGGCAGCCCAGGCCCACAAAAACGATTTGCGCGCCGGATTGCCGAATCTGGTCGCCAATGCGGTCCGCTGCCTCTGCAGTGATTCGTCCAAAAGTTGAGGGGCTGCTGCCGGCGATGATGAGTCGGGGAAACCTCTCGAGAATTTTGACTGACAGAAGGGACAAAACGTCCTCCGTACTTCCATAAAAATAGATCGGGAGGTTTTCCTGTTCCGCGCGAGCGAGAACCGCCAGCGTTAAGCTGGGACCATAGACTCGGTGGCGCAGACCGACATCGTGAAGATGGTTCAGTGCCCAGCGCACAGGTTGGCCATCGGCTACCACCAGTTCGAGATGATTCAGGCGGTAAAGGTGCGCGGGATCGAGCACTCCTTCCATCACCCCATGGACAGCCATGGCTGAAAGGGCGAAAGCGCCGCCGCGATGCGCGGCTTCAATCACCAGGCCGGTAGCCGTTTCCAGACTGGCGTCATCAATCAGCACTCCGAGAATATTTCTCTTTTCCACCGCACTCATGCGTGGACAACTCGAGAAAGATCCTTCCATCGCTCCCGGTTCCGGTCATGTATCTCGCGCAGAATAGCCTGACTGTCAAACTTCAATTCGTATCCGGGATAATCAGCCTGGAACTTCCTGATGTCGCTCACCCACCAGACGTGGTCGCCCTTACGATTCTCAGCGCCGTATTCCCAGTTCATCTCACATCCAGAGACTTGCTGGGCCATGGAAATAGCCTCGAGCATGGAACAGTTCGAAAAACGGCTGCCGCCGATGTTATAGACCACGCCTGATCTGGGCGATTGAAAGAACCTGTCAAAGGCCCTCACCAGGTCAGTGCTGTGCATGTTGTCGCGAACTTGTTTGCCTTTATAACCAAAAACGGTATAGCGGGTCCCGACAACGTTGCACTTCATCAGGTAGGCAAGAAAGCCATGTAACTGCGCGCCGGAATGGTTCGGTCCGGTGAGACAGCCGGCGCGGAAACAGGCCGTTTTAAGGCCAAAATAGCGGCCATACTCCTGTACCATCACGTCCGCCGCGACCTTGGAAGCGCCAAAGATGCTATGCAGTGATTGATCAATCGGCTGTTCTTCAGGAATTCCATGCTCGGCAAATTTGTGGGACTTATCCAACTCCCAGCGCGACTGCTGTTCTACCAGCGGAAGAGCGTTGGGTGAATCGCCGTACACCTTATTTGTCGACGTAAAAATAAAGGGCGCTTCCGGGCAGAACTGCCTGGTGGCCTCCAGCAAATTCAGTGTGCCTGTGGCATTGACGGAAAAATCCGTAAGCGGTTCACGTGCCGCCCAATCATGGGATGGCTGCGCGGCGGTATGAATCACCAGGGAAATGTTCGGCCCAAAGCGTCGGAACAACTCGAGAATGGCGGCGTGGTCGCGTATGTCAGTACTGAAATGCTGGTAGTCCGCGATCGTCGCTTCAAGATGCTTGCGCATCCATTCCGTGGATGCTTCCGGGCCGAAAAAGTATTTCCGCATGTCATTGTCAATGCCCACCACGTGCATGCCTTTGGCGGCAAAATAGCGGACTGCCTCTGACCCGATCAGGCCAGCCGATCCGGTGATCACAGCAATGCTCATGCCTTCCTCATGGGAAAGCCCGGCGGCAAACAACAGGCCACAACATTTTCGGCCCACTTCACCGTCGGGTAGTCAGGATGATAAAAACTCGAGTGTCCCATCTGAAATAGGAATCCAAATCCCCTGGATGGAATATAGTTTGAAGACGATGCTTGGTCGAGAATAGCATAGACATGCTGGGGTTCGGCAACCTTCATTTAACCGGTGCGCCACCTTCATCAGGTCTAGTTCGCTATC
>DASYKK010000302.1:0-32140 GCA_035995565.1 Candidatus Angelobacter sp. | reverse complement strand
GGCTTACCGCCAACCGGGTAAATCGGTCAACACCTCGGGGCTTCTATCTTTGCCTTTAAACATTTCACGTTCTCCTCAACCAGCAGTTTGCTGAATAGACCCTTGCCAGCCCTCCGTCGCTTAACAGCTTGCGCTGTCGCGAGGTGACCTTGCTTGGGACCCGGACTCGCCGCCAACCGGGAAAACTTTGTAATGTCAAAGAACAATTGTGAATCTACGCGCTCCGCATTTTAAGTCAAACAGATTTTTGCATTTATAACTCGCGCAGAATCAGCAGCTTGTAGAGCGTCCACAGGCAGCTATCCAGAAATCAGTGCAGCGGGTTACCAAAGTTCAATGTTCATGCGGGTAACGAGCGTTTTTCGCGATTTTTGTGAATGTGAAAATGTTGGTAAGAATCAGTGTTTATGCGGTTGCGGGCTCACGCTGCGTGCGACCGAAATCACTTGATCTGCTCCACCTTCACACTGATGAACCATCGATGCGTGTGATCAAATAGATTGGTTTGCGTGGGATCTGCCTTCAGATTGTCGATCACCGTTTGAATTTCTGGAGTCCCCTGTTCTAGTGTGGTCGTGCTGTTGGGATTAAAATGGAAGTTCATCCCATTCGTCGAGGGAGAGACAACGGTGCCGCCAATTTTCAGACCATTGGGATTTGCCAGGAACTTCTGCCATTCCACCGGAGAATTGAATCCGATCCACAGAAAATCCATGGCGCCATCTTTGTCAGAAGTTCTGTCGGAAACCAGGACATTTCCGGCCGTACCAAACCACGCGTCAGAGCTGGTGGGAGCCGAGGGGATATTATTCTGAGATCGCGTTGAGGTGCTGCCGCCGCACCCCGAGTTAAACAGCAGGAAGATGGGGTTTACAAACCGGATGATGCTAGTAACTTGCATGCTCTACCTCCAGTATCACTATGGCTTGGGCTTTCGCAATCGGGGGAGGAATGTAGCGCCCCATATATAACATCAAGCCGGAGGGCTTCATGAGAAAGAACAGTTAAGTTGGGAAAGCAAGTGTAAGGAGCTGAAAATAAATCTGGGTCACGCTGCCCCCGCCTTGCCGGTCCAGTCGCCGAGGAGTTCAACCTCGCCCCCGGGGTTGGGCATTTCCCGTGCCGGGTGAAAGTTGACCTGGTCTTCAGATCGGAAGTACGGGCAGATCAGGCTCCAGGTATCGAAGCCGCTACCGGAGACGGTAATCATGATGGCTTCGGCGGGCGCTTCGGCAAGCTTGCCCCAGCCTGCACCCTGAAGCTGAACGGGAGATCCCGGAGTGTCATCAGGAAAGACGTCGTTTACGGTGATGATGGCGCCAGCATTTTTCTGTTGCGCCACATCCATCATCTCAGAGTAAATGTCGTCGCGTTCTTCATCCGTCTCAAATTCAATATCGAAGATCAGGTTTTCGTCGGGGGTGATGACGACAGCGGTGGGGTTAAGATAGCCATCGCTCTTGAGCGTGTGCTGGGCTTCGTGAAGAAATTCGTAGGCCAAGGCCTTAAGATCGGTCATAAGCAGGCGGCCTCCTGTTGCAGCAAGTCCTTCATAGTTTCCCGACGACGAATCAGGCGCGCTCGTTTGCCATCCACCAGCACTTCAGCCGCGCGGGGACGAGTATTATAGTTCGACGCCAATGACATGCCGTACGCGCCAGCATCAAGAATGCAGAGGTTTTCACCTGGTGCGACGGCTGGCAGCATGGCGTCGCGGGCCAGAAAGTCACCGCTCTCGCAAACAGGACCGGCAATGTCCGATTGCACACGCTCGCTACGGCCCTTGACCAGATTCACCGGCGTAATCTCATGTCGCGCCTGGTAGAGAGATGGACGAATCAGGTCATTCATGGCGGCGTCCACGATGGTGAAACGCTTATTGCCATTCCGCTTCAGGTAAAGCACACGTGTGACGAGCGCACCGGCGGGCGCGATGATTGAGCGGCCGGGTTCAAGCAGCAGATGGGGAACGGGTTTCTTCATTCTAAGCAGCGGCTCTGTGACGGCTTCCTCATAGCGATGGGCGAGATCGTTAAATTCGACTCGAGCAGAGCTGTTGTATGAGATGCCAAGTCCGCCGCCGGCGTCAATGAAGCGGATTTTGTGTCCGTCGGCGATAAGCTCCAGGGCCAGATCCACCGCGCGCTCCATGGCCAGATGAAAAGGGGTTACGTCACCAATCTGGGAGCCAATGTGCAGGCTAACGCCGGCTACCCGCAGATATTTGTGCCCGGCGGCATGGCGGCACAATTCGCGCGCACTACTGATAGGTACACCAAATTTGTGTTCGCGCAGACCGGTTGAGATATAAGGATGCGTTTCCGCGGGCACATCGGGGTTCACGCGGAAAGCAATATCAGCGACCTTGCGCAGCTCCGCGGCGCAGGAAGCCAGCAGCTCAAGCTCGCCTTCGCTCTCCACGTTAAACAAGAGAATACCCCCGCGGAGCGCAAGGCGCAGTTCTTCAGCGGTTTTGCCGACGCCTGAGAATACAATTTTGCTGAGCGACTTTTTATGTGCGCGACGGACACGCTCAAGCTCGCCGCCGGAAACAATGTCAAAGCCCGCGCCCATTCCCGCCAACAGACGCAGGATGCTCAAGTTTGAGTTCGCTTTTACGGAGTAACAGAGGGTGTGTTTTACGTGGTGGAAGGCCCCTTCGAACACGCGGTAGCGCTCACGGATGGCGGTAGCGGAATAAAGATACAAAGGCGTACCAAACTTTTTTGCGAGCCTGTTGATGCCCAGGCCATCGCAGTGGAGTTCGTCGTTTTTGTATGTAAATCCCGGGGGCCGCGTAAACATTGAGTTGGGATTGTAACAGGGAGCAGTATTTTGTAATTCGTACTTAGCCGTTAGCCCCGCGGCCGTTTCCCGCAATCAACGCCAACTTGGAATTCAGACGATGGCCGTTATCCCGAAAAAGCCAAGTACCAAGTACTCAGTACTAAATACCGCTATCAACAAAATACCGCCCGACGCATGCAAGCATCGGGCGGCCCACTCGCAGCTAAGGCGGGCAGATTTAGTTCCTGCCTGGGCCCCGGCTGGTTTTGGTGGATATCGGCTCGGCTTTCATCGCGTCTGAACTCTCCGCGGATGAGTCACTGGCTTTTGTGACGGCAGCCGTTTGTTGGTCGAAGTAGTCGAGCAAGGTTTTTACATCCACCGGCGTCAGGTGAAGGTTCGGCATTTTCACCTTGTTGTATTTCTTAAAGAGCGCCAGTGCGATGGGATCTTTTGCAGCCAGTGCTTTGTCCGGCGCCAGAATATATCTGGCTACCCAGTCGCGGCCATGCGCCGTTGTTGCGCCCAGCAAATCCGGTCCTACACCATCGCCACCGCCAATGGTGTGGCAGGCAGCGCAACGCGTGCGAAACATCGAGGGGCCCTCGCCGCCTACAGATTCATCCATCTTCGGGACATTCTCATAGCTATTGCTGGCCTTGCGGTAACCAGGTGTGAGCCAGTTGCCCACGATCGTGGCGATGAAACGAGGATCGTCAAACGAGCTGTCCTGCATCCATTGACCTTGGGGTTCGTTGCCCAGCGTCAGACTGCTGGTGTGTCCGGTGAGAGGATCTTCATCCAGGCGTCCGGCCATGCCGATTTTCTTGCGGATAGTATCAATATCTTCTTTCTTTCCTGTCAGAAAATACCAGCCGGGGCCGGTGTGAAATTTTTTGGAATAGGCCTTGAGCACGGCTGGCGTGTCACGCTTGGCGTCGACAGTAATAGAATAGAAAAAAATGTCTTTGCCCATGCGATCGCCCAGCAATTTGTAAACCTGGGCGAGTTTGGCTGTTTCAAGCGGGCAGGTTTCACCGCATTCGGTGTAAATGAAATTGATCAGGACGATTTTGCCTTTCAGCATATCGTCATAAAAGTGGATGGTCTTTCCGTCCTGGGTGATAAGTGGCACGTTGGGGAAATAATTTGCGCCCCAATAGGAGTTGTCCGCCGCCGCCGGTGTTACGCCGATAGTCAAGTAAGACGCAGCACAAAAAATGAACGCGGCAGATGCCGCAAGGATGGCCCAACCATTCCGTCGCATGGTGTTTCTTCCCTCTATTTGTCCGAGACAATCATGATGATAAAAACGGCGGGTCGCCCGGAAAGACGCCCGCCGCCGTTTGTTTCGAGTTATTTACCCTTACCGCCGCCGCTTGAGCCGGATCCACCAGAGCCGCTGCCGCCACCGGAGCTGCCGGTGTCAAGACCGCCGCCACCACCGCTGGAACCCCTTCCCCCGCCGGAGCCGGATCCGCCGCCGGAACCCGATCCTGAGCCGCCGCCCGAAGTCGAGCTGCGCGTGCCTGGAGTGTTGCGCGTGAAGGCTGTTGGTTCGGACGTTGAAGCGATGTAGCCTACGCCCTGGGGCGTTGGAATCGGAGTCGGCATCGGAACCAGGCCGCGATCCAGCTCCCAACGAACCAGCATGGCGTGATCTTCATGCACGGTGTTGTGGCAGTGCTCCATGAACATTCCGAAGAACTCGCGGAACTGCATGGTGAGAGTTACGCTTCCACCCGGACGAAGACGATACACGTCCTTGCGGCCTCTTTCCCACGCAGGCACATTGGCTGCGCTGCCGTTGCGGGCAAGAATCTGGCCTTCTTCAAAGTGGATGTGAACCGGGTGATCCCATCCGCCGCCGGCATTCTTGAGGGTCCAGATTTCACGGGTGCCGGGTTGGGGCGCCGCAGAGACCCGACCGTAGTCGGCTTGCAGCATGGTTCCACCATCTGTCTTAACACCCCAGGGATCTTGATCCGAAGGATTGGTGAGGTTTTTTGCACCGCTGCCAAACTCAAACGTCCGTTCGCGTACTACGGGGATGTTGGAGAGATTGGGGTTAGGTATCATTGTTGCAGGAACCTGGCTCAGATCGGGCTTGGCCGGGTTGCTGGTGATGCGGAATTCCAGCATCTTACCGACGCATGGGTCAGAGGACTTTCCTGCCAGGGCGTCAGCGACAGTGCGAAATGCTGCAGGCTTCTTGCCATCCTGGTGCTCGCAGACATTGACCAGCGAGACTTTGTCCCCAAGTTTGTAGCGGGAGAAGTCAATGACCCAGTCGTAGCGCTCGGCGATGCCCTGCTCGTCGGACACAATCTGCACTACCGGTTGGGGTAGAAGGTTGCCGTCATTCGCGATCTGGATCATCGGCGAGCCGTCAGACAGACCGTACTTGAAGAAACGCGAGACGCTGGCGTTCAGGATGCGGAAGCGATATTTGCGGCGCTCCACTTCAAAGAACGGCTTGTAGCAGAGGTTCACGGTCATCACGTCGCCGACAAATCCATCGAGCTGGAAGATATCGAAGAAGAGCTGTCCGTTCGCATCCCAGGCCTTGTCAGCCAGCATCAGGTTGACGTCATAATCCAGGTTGCCCCATGATTTTGAGGATCCGCTGGGCAGGCGCAGGTTCACGCCGTCATTCAGTTCTTCATTGCCACGATCGAGCGCGCTGTAGATATTGAACATGGCAGCGTTGCCCTTGTACACGTTCTGCGAGGTGAAGCTGAACATGTGGTCGTGGAACCAGTGGGTGCTCATGGTTTCATGCCAGTCACCCGGGACCTTGTTGATTCCACCCGCATCGGTTGGGCTGCCGGCGCGAGGGTCGGTAGCGTCAACGTTGATGCTGTCATGGCCGGCCAGGATGATCGGCCAGTGATAATCGTAGAACTGTCCGGGGAAGAAGAATGCGCCAGTAAAGCCGTCATTCTCCGCTCCATGGTGTCCGTTATGCTCGTGGGTCGAAATGGTGTGGCGTCCGAAGCCGCCGTTCTTAGTGACATCCGCGGGAAGTTTGTTGTGATGGCGGAAGATAATCGGCTCACCGTAACGTCCAATCGCCAACTTGGGCGGGATGGTTCCGTCAAATGTCCACATCGCGAGCGGACCCTGATCAGGAAGATTGGGATGGAACTTGGGATGAATACTCTGGCCGTTTTTAGTGTTGACCTTGGCGCCTTCCTGATTGGCTTCGATATATATCTGGGGAGCAAATTCATTGAACCGCTGATGTGCCCAGTCCTGTCCCGGAGGGCGTCCTTCGCAGGGGCTAAAGCCACCGCCCAATTCCGGGGCGCAGGCAATCGGCGTCTGGTTTGCCATCTCAGTGCAAACAGGATTACAAGATGCGATGGGCTGGCGATCCAAGACTTCAAAGCGAAGCATCGGCTGTGTAAAGGCTAGTCCGTTGAGTCCCGGGCTGGGCGGCGCGCCTGTGGGAACGCTTGAGCCACCGGAGGCATAAGCGCTCTTTACAAACGGGTTAAGACCGTGGACAGGGGCCAGCATTCCACCCGTTGTGATTAAACCCCACTTGACTAGATCGCGACGAGAAACTTTGCCCTGCGAATAGGCTTTTACGATCTCGGCGCGGTTATTTCTTGCATTTTCTGCTTCCCGAAGTCTGGCTTTGGAGGAATTTTCTGACAGGAAAAACCCTTCAGGCTGTTTACGGCTCATTGGCTGCGCTCCTTAAAATGTGGCTGACCACCAGTGGCCCGGTTCCTATTCGTATCTCTCTGGAACCTGGTGCCCAAAACTCTTGAAACCAGCATGCAAATCGAGACAGATACTGCTCGTACCTATCCATTCCATCGATCTACACTGCCCGGAAGAGGGTATGTCAGCTTTCAGGGAAGAGAATGCGCTCTGCTTATTAGAATCGAGCGAGTAGAACATTAAAATTTCAAAAGGTTTTTTAGATTGTTGAGTTTCCGCGCAACCGGCCGAAGATACCTCGCGCGAAATTGAGCACTTGTCGGGCTGTAAGCCCTGATTGTCCTCCATTGGCTTGAGTTTCTAAGGCTAATCTTGAGAATGGGCCGCAATAGAAACGCATTGTTCAGATTGGCAATAGAAAGGTGAGGCAACTCTGCTTTTCTCCATGTCATCAGAGACTCAGGCTTAAGCGCTGGCCTCTCTCCCTCCAGACGGCCCGCAGCTCGAAGTCAGGGCAAGTTAGTGGCGCTTCGTCGGCTGTAATCAGCAAGAAGATGTAAATCAGGGTGCTGAATCCCCTATTCAGCATCGTTGGCAGTGGTGTGTTCTGAATGGGACAGCTCAGGTTCATCTAAGCCCCGGCACTCCGATCTGTTAGCGATTGCAAAAGGAGTTGCAATGCCGCAGAGGATCGGCCAGTGGGCAGTTCTCAGCTTTCTTTTCATTTCCGCCAGCGTCTTGCCGGGACAAACCACGAAAACCAAAATCGGACAGGAAGTTGCGGTTCCAGTTCATTTGGAAGATGGGCAGGAATTTCAAATCCCGACCCGGCAGTTAATTTCGCATGGACGGCTCCTCTTTACGGCCATGTGGACCAGCCAGGAGGGCGGTGGACGGCCACTGACCAAGGGCACTGGTGCTCCACTTTCAGATTCAAGCGATCCTTTGATATTTCCCCGGAACTTTAATCGCGTTTCCGGTCCAGATACTAATTCCTGCTCGGGCTGCCACAACAAGCCAGTTGTTGGAGGGGGCGGTGACATTGCAAGCAATGTCTTCGTTCTGGGACAGCGGTTTGACTTTGCCACCTTTGACCGGGCCGACACTATCCTGACCAAGGGCGCGCTTGACGAAGCGGGCAAGCCTGTAACGCTGCAGACTATCGCGAACTCGCGCAAAACCGTGGCCATGTCCGGCTCAGGGTTCATTGAAATGCTGGCACGCCAGATAACCGCTGATCTGCAAGCAGAAAGAGATCTCATTGGTCCGGGGCAGAGCCGGGCGCTCACCTCGAAAGGGATCAGTTTTGGCGTTCTCAAGCGTGCCGCGGACGGCTCATGGGATACAACCGGTATAGAAGGGATTCCTGCGCCAAGCTTGATTACCACTGGATCCAGCAATCCGCCGAGCCTCATCATCCGGCCTTTCCATCAGGCGGGAAACGTGATCTCCCTGCGCCAGTTCAGTAACAATGCCTTCAACCATCATCATGGCATTCAGTCAGAAGAACGTTTTGGACTGGGTGTGGACGCCGATGGCGACGGCTTTGTAAACGAACTCACGCGAGCAGACGTAACTGCGGTTACTCTCTTCCAGGCAACAATGGCGGTTCCGGGCCGGGTGGTTCCCAACGACCCAGAAATCCGGCGCGCCGTCCAGATTGGAGAAAGCCGCTTTACCGCGGTAGGATGTGCTCAATGCCATATTTCTGCGCTTCCGCTGGACAAAAAAGGCTGGGTTTACACGGAACCCAGCCCCTACAATCCGTCGGGAAACCTTCGCATAGGTGACGCAGCTACGCTGGCGGTTGACCTTTCCAGTGATGAACTGCCGCAACCGCGTTTGAAACCGGTGAACGGTATCGTCTGGGTGCCCGCTTTTACCGATTTCAAACTTCACGACATTACGTCCGGGCCGGGCGATCCGGATCGTGAAGCGCTCGACATGAATCAGCCCGCAGGATCGGAAGCGTTCTTCGCCGGCAATAGCAAGTTCCTTACGCGCAAGCTTTGGGGCATCGCCAATCAACATTCATTTGGCCATCATGGTCTCTATTCAACGATGAGAGAATCTGTGCTGTCACATTCCGGCGAGTCACTCGCTTCCCGGACGGCGTTCCAGGCGCTGACTCCCTTTGAACAGGATTGCGTGATTGAGTTTCTGAAATCGCTGCAGATCCTGCCGGAGCAAAGAACAGCCATCGAGCGAAGATGAATCCTCTCAACTGAAAGATTTGGGGACGCCGAGGCTGGTGGCGTCCCTATTTTACTTTGAGTACGACCGCCGTCTGGTCGTCGAAGACATCAGCGCCGGCCGCGAAATCCTCTGCGGCTTTAAAAATCGCGTCGACAATCTCACGTGCATTTCCGCCGGCGTTCTTTGCGATGACGTGCTCCACACGGCTGCGGCCAAACGGTTCGTCTTTAGAGTTGCTGGCATCGACAATGCCATCGCTGAAGAACACGAAGATATCACCCGGCTTGGCGTGAATTGTGATTTCGTCGTGGGAAACGTCTTCAAACATCCCTAATGGAAGTCCCGCAGCTTCCAGCATGTGGGCATGTCCATCATGGCAGTAAATGGGGCGCGGATTTCCCGAGTTGGCTACCCGCAAGGTACGTTTCTCGTCGTCCCACAGCGCGCAGGTGAGAACGAGGTACTGCGCGTCCAGGCGGCGATGGTTCAGCGAGCGATTGACAGCCTGGAGCATGTCGGCAGGATAAGGTTCGTCGCGGGCCAGGCTGCGCAGGATACCGCTCACCAGCGCGGCATATAAAGCCGCTGGAGCGCCTTTACCGCTCACATCGCCCACTACGATACAGGCGCGGGGCAGCGTGTAGTCAAGGAAATCGTAGAGATCGCCGCCGATTGCATGCGCTGGGTTAAAGCGTGCCGCAACCTCCGCGCCGGCCATGCTGGGACAGGTGGGCGGAAGCAGATGATGTTGCACTTCCCGTGCCATGGCCAGATCACGCTCCATGCGCTGCTCTTCACGGGCGATGCGCTCATACAGCGTTGCATTTTCAATCGCAATGGCAACCTGCGCGGCCAGCGTGCTCACGGTGCGCAAATGGTCTTCAGTGAA
The DNA here is from genome assembly GCA_035995565.1 of Candidatus Angelobacter sp. Lineage (GTDB taxonomy): Bacteria > Acidobacteriota > Terriglobia > Terriglobales > Acidobacteriaceae > Angelobacter. The sequence continues at coordinate 22,596 of DASYKK010000302.1, read as the reverse complement.
ATAGCCCCGGCGCGTGTGTTCCAGGTCGAGAACGCCGATGACCTCGTCCTTATATATAAGAGGGACGCACAGCTCAGAGCGCGTCTCAGGATTCGCTTTGATATAGCGCGGGTCGCGCGCGACGTCAGGGGCAAGCACCGGCTTCTTGCTTTGTGCTGCCGCGCCCACCAGACCGCGACCGACGGGAATGTCATGTTTGATCTGGACGTTTTCCTTAAAACGGACAGAAAAACGGTGCACCAGCTTCTGCTTGCTGCCATCGAGCAGCAGGATGGAAAACATCTGGTAGTCGATGACCTTTAATAGAAGATCTCCAATGCGCTTGAGCAATTGGTCTAGATTCAGGATTGAAGTGAGATCACGGCTGATTTCATTGAGCAACGCCAGCGTGCCGGCCTGCTTGACGATCCGCGTATACAGTCGGGCGTTCTCAATACTCACAGCGATACGCGACGCGATCACTGTGAGCAACCGCGCATGCTCTTCCTTAAAATAGCCGCGCTCGCGCGCCTCGAGGTCCATTACGCCGATCACTTTATTCTTGGTGATCAGCGGCACCGCCAACTCAGACCGGACGCGCGGCACAGCGTCAATGTAATGCGTCTCTTTCGAAACGTCATCCACCAGAATAGCTCTGCGTTCCTGGACCGCCCGACCGGTTACGCCCTCGCCCACTTTCACGCGAATCCGCTCTGCTACCTCCGGAAGATGGCCAATTTGAAACCGAAAACGCAGCTCCTGCGCGCGCTCATTCAACAGAAGGATCGAGAAAATCTCGTAATCAATCACGCGCTTCACCACCTCGGCCACGCGCTGCAGGAGCGTGTCGAGATCAAGCGTGGTGTTGAGCACGTCAGCCACTTCAATAAGCAGTGCCTCAACGTCCACGCGCTGTGGTGGTGTAGATGTAGCCATCGGGTCCATCCATGATGATAACAGTAAGCCGCGACGCTGTGAGACCGTGGAAAAGAGGTTCCACAAGAATCAACCGCCCAAAAAATTAAATTTCTGAGCGGCTGAAATTACTTCACATTCACATCGGCTGAGTTAGAGTTTATTTAAATCGATAGACGAGCCCTACGGAGTAGCGAGCGTCTTTCTGAGTGGTAGAAAATGTGTGAGCGCCGTGATAATCGAGTTGGATCGGACGGAAGGCAAAGTTCGAACTCAGGTCGTAATCCACGCCGCCACCAAGTACCCAGCCTGCGCCGGTGCTGCTGGGGCCGCCGTCAATGCTGGCATGAGCAACACCCAGCAGTCCGTGGACAAAAAAGTTGAGCTTGTTCGCTCGATGCGAGATCTGCGGTCCGAAGAGAATATTGTATTCGCGCGCTGAAAGGCCGCCAACCGATTTATAGTTACCGCCGAGATCGGCTTTCAGACCGAACCAGTCTCTCAAATTGCCCGTGAGAGCAGCTTCCCAGCCGCTGGCGTGCGAGAGCGTGTCGCCATTGAGGAGCGAGTAGCCGATAAATACGTCGCCCGAGGAACCGTCATGGCTCATGTCACGGGTTTTCTGCGCCCAACTGCTGATCGAGAATAGTAGAAACGTAAATAGGACAAGGGGCTTGCGCATTTCAGGGTAATGCCTCCTGAGAAATTATTGAGCCTCTATTGTGACGTAGCAGCGCAGAAAAAGTTGAAAGAAAATGTCCGTAATCCGTTTACGGATGGGATACGTCGAAGGGATGAACTAGCTCTAACTCTTCACGCGCGGTGTGAACTCAGGCGCGCTCAATTCGCGGACGATCGACACTCCCGCGCTGGCGCCGATGCGATTTGCACCGGCATCGATCATCGCGTTGGCATTTGCAGCGGTACGAATCCCTCCGGAAGCTTTCACCCCGGCCTGGTCGCCGACAACGCCGCGCATCAGAGAAACGTCTTCCGGCGTAGCAGAACCGAAGAAGCCGGTGGCCGTCTTGACGAAGTCCGCTTTTGCGGCGAGGCTAAGCTGGCAGCTAAGGATTTTTTCTTCCAGCGTGAGCAACGGAGTTTCAAGAATCACTTTAACGATTGCGCCGCTGCCATGGGCGACTTCCGTTACCGCCACAATGTCATTTATTACACCCTGACGGTCGCCCGATTTCAGTGCGCCAATATTCATTACCATGTCCACTTCGTGAGCGCCTAAACGGATCGCCTCTGCCGCTTCAAAGCGCTTCACCGTCGTGTGATTTGCGCCCAGGGGAAAGCCGATTGTAGTGGCAATCTTTACCGGCGTCCCGTGGAGCACGGAGCCAGCCAGGCCAATCCACCAGGGATTGACGCAGACGGCGGCAAAGTTGAAGCAGGCAGCCTCTTCACACAGACGCGCAATCTGATCTGCGGTGGCTTCTGATTTGAGTAGGGTATGGTCGATGAAACCGGCAACCGTTTGCCAGTTCCGAAGGGAAACCTGAGCATCTGTCAGGACCTGTGACATCCAGAACGGATTGTATCACTACTTTACCGGTCTCAACTTTGCGAGCCTTCGGAAAAGACGCATATGTCCGGTAAGTTACGGAAGCGCTCCGCATAGTCCAATCCATAGCCAACGACGAATTCGTCTGGTATCTGGAACCCTATATAGTCGGCCCGCACCGGCATCTGGCGTCGCGAAGGCTTATCCAGCAGAGCGGCAAATTTCAGCGTTCGCGGCTTGCGGGCAAGCAACAGCTTCCGCAAAAAGCTGAATGTCAATCCAGTGTCGAGGATGTCTTCCACCAGGATTACATTCTTATCTTCGAGCGGCGTGGTTACGTCTTTGATGAGCTGCACTTCGCCGGCGCTCTCTTTTTGTGTGCCATAGCTGCGCACGGCGATGAAATCAAACGTGGCGTCGAGTTCAATCTGGCGCGCAAGGTCGCTGAGAAACAAACACGCGCCTTTGAGCACGCCAACAAGAATCACTGACTCTCCGGCAAAATCACTCGAGATCTGCTGCCCAATGCGTGCGACACCGTCAGCGATCTGAGTACGGGAGATAAGGACTCTCATGTTAGCAGCCATTGGAGAAGAGGGATTGTATCAAAAAAGCCACTAGCGACTGGTTCCTGGCCGCTAGCAAAATCGTTCCCAGGATTGTCCGACGCAATTGCGAATTCCAATTCTGCGATTCGCGATAGTTGACGCTTCGCCTGCGCTCGAAATCGAAAAGCAAGCCGCGACCCAGGCAACACAAATGACAAAGAGCTTGATCTGGCTAGCCGCCAGTAGCTAGAAGCTATAAGCTGCTTTAGAATTTCCCCATGCCGCTGCCTGAATACAAACAATTGGTCGACGAAGCGAAGCGCGAAATCAAAGAAATCGGTCCGGCCGAACTGGCGCGCATGCAACAGGAAAGGCAGACCTTCACCCTCATTGACGTTCGGGAACCAGATGAGGTGGCGGAAGGTGCGATTGCCGGATCGAAGCCGTTGCCGCGCGGACAGTTAGAACACAAAATCGATACCATCACCACCGACAAAAATCAGCCGATCATCTGCTACTGCGGCGGTGGCGGACGTTCCGCCCTGGCCGCACAGTCATTGAAGAAGATGGGCTTCAAGAACGTGATGTCACTGGCGGGCGGTTACAAGGGGTGGAAGGGAAGTGGCGGCTAGCGCCGGGTATTTGGTAGTTGATATTGTCGAACGGGTTCTCACGTTTTCGGCTTTTTCATCGTGCATTTTCTGGCCGAGGCATCACCCTTCAAGGTTTGTGAATCATGTTTAACATACTAGTAGAGCAGATGGGCCAAGCAGCAAATACTAAATACCTGTTCTAAAATTCCACCTCATCTCAAAAGGACACGCATGAACCTGAACGGAATCAAAATTACGTGGCTCGGACACGCAACATTTCTAGTGGTGACACCCGGCGGGAAAACCCTGATTCTCGATCCCTGGATCACCGGGAATCCTGCTACTCCCGCCGACAAAAAGAAAATCGAGAAGCTCGACTACATGCTCATCTCGCACGGTCATAGTGACCACTTTGCGGATGCCGTAGAACTGGCGAAGAAGCATAATCCAAAAGTCGCAGGCATGTATGAGCTATGCACCTTCTTGCAAAAGAAGGGCGCTAAGCAGATTGCTCCCATGAACAAGGGTGGCACGCAGCAGGTAGGCGATATCAAGGTAAGCATGGTCAATGCTCATCATTCCAATACAATCGACGATGACGGAACTTCGGTGCCCGGCGGCGAGCCGTGTGGCTTCGTCATTGAGTTCGAAAACGGTTTCAAGCTTTACCACGCCGGGGACACCTGTGTCTTTGGCGATATGGCCATCATCCGCGAGTTGTACGCGCCCGATCTATGCATGCTGCCTATCGGCGACCTTTTTACCATGGGTCCGAAAGAAGCGGCTTATGCATGCACCCTGCTCAAGCCCAAGGCAGTGATTCCAATGCATTACGCAACATTTCCTGCACTCACGGGCACGCCGGAAGCGTTCCAGAAAGAACTGAAAACTCGCGGCGTTACGACGGAAGTGATCACAATGAAACCGGGAGAGACGATTTCTTAGCCCAAGTCGATTCAAGAAATTCACTGTTGCTAGAGACGTAGCATGCTGCGTCTCTGCGTTTGGAGTTCTTCCCATGCCTGGAATTACCGAGCCCAAAGTCGATGAGTACATGCTCTCACTGCTCCCCGCGCGCGACTCTATCCTGCAAGAGATGGAGGCGCAGGCACTCCAACGCGATATTCCGATCGTGGGACCAGCGGTGGGGCGTGTGCTCTTTCAATATGCGCGGCTCATCAATGCCAAGAAAGTTTTTGAACTGGGCTCGGCGATCGGATACTCCACTCTCTGGTTTGCCAGAGCCGTGGGAGAGGACGGGGAAGTTTTCTATACCGATGGCGATTCCAAAAAGGCCGACGAGGCCAGCGGATACTTTCGCCGAGCCGGTGTCTCGGAAAGAATTCATGTCGGCGTGGGAGATGCTCTGGAGCAGCTAGCTGCCCGGCAACGGGAATTCGACATCATCTTCAACGACGTTGATAAAGAATATTACCCGCGTGTGCTTGACCTGGTGCCGAACCACCTTCGCCGAGGCGGCCTGTTCATTACCGATAACGTCCTCTGGTCTGGGCGTGTGACCCAGGCAGATTCGCAGGACAAAACTACTGCGGCAATTCAGGAGTTTAACCAGCGCTTGTATGCGATGAAGGAGTTCTTCACCACCATCCTGCCACTCAGAGACGGTCTGGCGGTAGCAGTCATGGCCTAAAGGCCTGCTTTATGGACAAGTCAGCGGACCAAAGGGTGTCGCGCCCCGAATCAGTGCTTTGGTATTGGGATAACTGAAAGCGTTATTGATGGCGGTGGAAGTTGATTTCTGTTCGAACCACTGCAGCAGAGCTTCCGTCTGCGGATGGTATATGGCGCCAGAGACACGGACCGGAAACATGGGATTTGAAAGCACTTCCACCGGATCACCCGTTTCAAGATTGTTCTGGCACGTTCCGGATTGGTTGGGATACTGCCAGGCTGGAACCAGGTTGTCGACAAACGGGTCATTGAGCGACTCGGAGATTTCATGGCTAAGCGCGGTCACGTCCTGGAATCCGTTGAAAATACCGGGCGAAACCCAACTGGCAAACGCAAAGATCCAGCGCGACTCTTTCGGACCAGTGTCAGTGAAGTAAGTATGGTACCCCAGCACACAGCAGTTTCCCACACCGCCGGAGCTGTTCAGCGAGAAAAGAAATGTATTCGGCAAAACCGCGATGTTGAGCGCCTTGGTATTGAAACGTCCGGCGTTGATTTCATTCACCACGACATTGAAAATCTGCTGGTTAAAGAATTGGTCCAGCAGAAACACCACAGTCTGTCCATCACTGGCCTTGCTGGTGAAATAAGTCTGCACTTGCGTACTGAAGCCATTCACGTTTACGGCTGTAAACCGTGGCACGGTGATCGTAAGGTTATGAACAACGACAACCGGATCCAATATGGTGTGCCAACCCATCTTCATTTTGTGGAAGAACTCAGCGCGCTGAACCGCATCTCCAAATTGAATGGCCGCACCACTGGAGTAATTGGAGGATTTGAAATTGGGCGAGTTGAGAACCGGAGCTTCGAAAGGCGCGACTGAAACCGTCGTAAAGCTGACCAGGTTCGCATTCTGCAGCTTGAGTGAGATAGCCGCAATGTGAGCCGGAATACTGGTTGAAGCTCCGTTCGTGGGTGCCCCGCCGATCATGCTCAGATGCCAGGTCTTGCCGCGGCTGATGAACGACTGTTCAAAATTGGGGACCGTAATGACATTTGCACTGTTAAATGGCACGCCCAGCGTCCCCGCTCTCAGCGATGTCGAAGCTGGATTGCGAAGGACATTAGATTGCTGAATGGGAACGGGACCCCGTCGCTGATACTTCGGCGTGGGCGGCGCGGTAGCTGGAAGCTCTCTTACGCTGGAAATGTCGGGCAGACTCTGGGCGAATCCGCAAACTGGAATGAATAAAAGCACTAAAGCTGCAACTCCGACTCGCTGGGTCACGTGCGCTCCTGGGCCGAAAACCAACGTTCAGCGCCAACATACTTGCACCTGAACGTTATTAATTAAGATGCAGGATTACAGGGTCGCATCACGGCACATTATTTACGGAATGAAGAATTCGGCATTAGCGCATGGTTCGGCCAGCCGGCTTTGGTCTTTTGCCTGTTGAACGCGCTATGATGTTTCTTAGTTCAGCATGGAACAAGACCTGACAATTCTCAAAGATGACATGGTCGCCTTTATTGAGGGCCATGGCCTGCGCCGGTTCAGCGCTTACGTGAGCGACGAGGTCGCCAACGTGCCCTGGTCGACCGACGAGGACCATCCTGACGGCTGGAAGGACTTCGTGGAATTGGCCAAAGCTTCCAACGTAAGTTTTGTCACCATGAACCACGTTTCGCTGGACAAAGAAGATGTAGACCTGCTCATTAACCGTCTCCAGGAAATTGAGTACATGAATGAAGAAGACCTGGAAGAGGCTGGCTGGTTGCGCAGCTTTGTGGGCAAAGTGGGTTATCTTCAGCTTGGTTTTCCATGCCAGGGAGTGATGTTTTTGTACGAGGTTTCCACGCCCTGGTATGACACCTATCAGCGGTTGGAGAGCGCGGCTGACGACTACGATGGGATCCTGATTGACGATACCGATCAGGACGACGAGTAAGCCGCACATGCGGTGGTCGTTTTCCAATCCCGATACGGCCCAGGTAGAAGCTCTCCGCGTTGAGGCTAACGTCTCTCCGATCGTCGCGCGGCTGTTAGCTGTGCGCGGCATCACCGCCGCTAATGCGTCAGACTTCCTCTCGCCTTCTCTCAAACACCTGCATTCGCCCTACCTCATGCGTGGGATGACTGCCGCCGTGGAGCGCCTGAGCGCCGCCATCGCCAACAAGGAAGGCATTCTGATCTATGGCGACTATGACGTGGATGGGACGACCGCTGTCGTCATCCTGAAAACCGCGATTGAACTCTGCGGTGGCGCTGCCGACTTTCATGTGCCGCATCGTATCAAAGAAGGTTACGGCATCAAGGATGACGTGATTGAACGGGCCGGGGCCGGCGGGATTAAAGTTGTCATCAGCGTGGATACCGGCATCCGCGCATTCCAGGCCGCTGAAACCGCGCACCGCGTGGGGATTGACCTGATCGTAACCGATCATCACCTGCCCGAGGCTCATGAAGGTGTGCCCAATGCCTGGGCGGTGCTGAATCCCAACCAGCAGGGCTGTGATTATCCCTGCAAAGAACTATGCGGTGCGGGCGTTGCTTTTAAGATAGCGCAGGCGTTGTTTGCCAGATTCAAGGACGAGGTCGATCAGGCGAAGCTGATTCCGTCTTTTCTTAAGATGGTTGCCATCGCAACCATCGCGGACGCCGTCCCGCTGGTCGGCGAAAATCGCACGATCGCCCGTTTAGGTCTGGAAGGATTGCGCAGGCCTGTGAACGGCGGGCTCAAGGCATTGATGGAAGTATCAGGCCTTACCGGCGAACGGGCCATCGGCGCCGGCGATGTCGGCTTTCGCCTGGGGCCGCGCATCAATGCCGCCGGACGGATGGACGTTGCGCGCGACGTGATTGAGCTGTTCACATGCAAAGACCAGAACCGTTGCAGGGACATCGCGGAAAAGCTTAATCAGCTCAATCTGGAACGTCAGTCAGAAGAGCAGCGCATTGTGGCTGAGATTGAAGCGCAACTTGCCGCTGAACCTGATCTGACGGGAAAGTTTTGTATGGTGTTTGATGGCGATGGCTGGCACCGCGGCGTCGTAGGGATTGTGGCTTCGCGGGTTGTAGAGAAAACCGGTCGACCAGCGCTGGTGATCGCCAAAGATGCGGATGAAGCCCACGGGTCAGGCCGCTCCATCTCTGCCTTCCATCTGCTGGACGCACTTGAATCCTGCCATGATCTGTTTACGCGCTTTGGGGGTCATGCTCATGCGGTCGGTTTTGCCATGCCCAGTAAGGATGTTCCCGCGTTAAAGGACAGGTTGAATAGTTACGCACAAGGCAAGCTCAAGCCAGAGGATTTGTTGCCTGAGCTACGTATCGATGCGGAGATTCCTCTCAGCTCTGTCACTCCTGAACTGCTCACCAGCTTAGGCCGGTTAGAGCCCTTTGGCCATGGCAACCGTGAGCCGGTTTTTTCCAGTTGCGGGGTGAGCCTGTTAATGCCGCCCAGGATTCTGAAGGAGAGGCATATAAAGCTGCGAGTGAATCAGAAGCGGGCGGACGCCAAAGCCAGCTACAGCTACGAGGCCGTCGGCTGGCGGATGGCGGAACGCGCTCAGGTGGAGGCACTTCAGCCCGGCGACAACCTGGATGTGGCTTACAAGATCGGTCTAAACTTCCATCCTGACTTCGGGGGCCTTGAATTGACCCTGGAAGACTTCAGAAAATCAGTTCCAGCCGCAATTTCTGTTTGCGGCTGAAAGACAAACCGCGCTATAGTCCCCGTGCTATGCCAGAAAACTTTATCTTTTGTTCCAAGTGCGGCGCGCAGAATGCAGCTATGGCGCAGTTTTGCCAGAATTGCGGATTAGGACTTTCCAGCAGTCCAGCGCCAGCCCAGGCAGTGGCTCCAGCCCGCGCTTACGCGGGTAGCCCAGTGACCTATGCGGCCGTTCCATCTCTGCCTTATGGCGGTTTTTGGATTCGACTCTTGGCGCACTTGATCGACCATGTGATTCTGGGTGCAGTAGCCGCTCCTCTGTTCTTTATCATGGTTCTGCCGGCAGTTCTTCGCGTAGCACATGAAGCGGAGCGCAGCCAGGAGCCTTCCCCGGAGCTGATCTTCTCGATTATGAGTTCAGTGTTTATTTACGTCGTTTTGGCATTTGCCGGACAGTGGCTCTACGAAGCCCTGCTGACCAGTTCTGCATGGCAGGGAACCATCGGGAAACGCGTTCTGCGGCTTAAAGTGACTGATGAAGCCGGCAACAGGATAAGTTTTGGCCGAGCTACAGGACGGTTCTTTGCCAAGATTCTTTCGTCCATGTTTTTCTGTATCGGCTTCCTCATGATCGCTTTTACCGAACGCAAATGTGGGCTTCATGACATGATCGCGAGCACCGTGGTGGTGCGCTACTAAGCCGCGCATTTGCCAGAGCATCCCAGGCAAGCCGCTGATTCGTTGTTTTGTCATTTACCATGAAGACATGCCCTTTGATCCCAAACGGCTAAGAAAGATCTTTGCCGGCGGCGCTGCGTTTGTGGTTGTAGTCGCGGTCGGATTTTATCTCCGCGGGATCTTTAACGGGCAAACGCTCATTCATGATCGGCCCAGGAATATCCCTTCCGGCGTGGAAAAGAGCGCAACCGGCTTCAATCTCTCCAAGTCAGAGGGTGGGAAGACGCTTTTCACCATCCATGCTGCCAGCGTCCAGCAGTACAAAGAAGGCGGACGCGCAGCACTGCATGACGTCAGTATCACCGTCTTTGGGCGCAACCAGGACCGCTCCGACCAGATTTACGGCTCTGACTTCGCTTATGACCCCGTAGCAAAAGTGGTTACTGCGGAAGGCGAAGTGCGTATTGACCTGGAGGCCATTTCTGCATCGACGGCTCCCACCGGCCAGCCCCCCGCCGCGGAAACCAAAAATCTGATCCACGTAAAGACCAGCGGGCTTACGTTCAATGAAAATACCGGAATTGCCCAGACCAAAGCAGCCATTGAATTCCGCGTGCCTGAAGGTAATGGCTCAGCGGTGGGAGCCACGTATGACTCTCACGGCGGCGTGCTTACTCTTAAGTCGGCGGTACGAATCACCAGCACCGGTCCGCGCAAAGCGACGATCACGGGACAGAGTGCGACCATCACCAAAAATCCAAGCAAGGTTGTGATGCAGTCTGCAAAGGTGGAGGAGCCACAGCGCGTGATCTCTGCTGACAGGGTGACCGTTTTCATGGGAGATAACAACACGATCGAACGCGTGGTAGGTTCCGGCAACCTGCATGCCGAAAGCACTGGCGCAAAAAAGTTTGAGGTGAACGCGCCTGAGGGAGAACTTGAGATGGCGGATGCGAACCAGGCCCGAAGAGGCATTCTTTGGGGCGGGGTGACGTTCGCGAGCAAAGGTGATTCTCCCGCCGAAGGTCAGGCGGGCAAGATTGTGCTCTCGTTTGGAGCGGACAACCGCCTGACGAAAGCAAGGGCGGAGGATTCGGTGCATCTGAAACAGGGGCCGGCAGGGAAGTCACAGGAACTGCACGCAGTTGCATTGGATGTTTCCGTGAAGGATGGCCGGAGACTGGAGAAGGCAGTAACATCCGGTGGGCCTGCGGAGATTGTTCGCGAGCAGGCGCCCGGCAAGACCACGATCAGCGCGGGACACTTTGAAACGGTCTTCAATGACCAGAATCGGCCTGTCTCTCTGTATGGTACGCCCGATGCGAAGATTATTGATTCTGTTCCCGGCAAGCCGGACAGAGTTCTCGCGTCACGCGAACTGACGGCAAAGTTCAATGACAAAGGAGAGATCATTTCAGCCGACCAGAATGGGGATTTCCATTATCAGGAGGGAACGCAGACTGCCTCCGCCGAGCGCGCTAAATATACCGCGGCGGAGGAAACGATTCTTCTTTCCGGGTCACCGCGCGTGGTTGATGCTGCGCAGGGCGTGACGCTTACGGCCGATAGCATCCAGCTAAATCGCAAAACCCGCAACGCTTTTGCCCAGGACAACGTAAAAACCACATATTCCAAAATGAATGCACAGCCAGGCGGTGCCATGTTGGGATCGGCTGATCCCATCCACGTTACAGGATCGACCGCAACCATGAACTCTGCGACTGGAGTAGCGCGCTATGCCAAAGCCCGGCTGTGGCAGGGTCCCAATATCGTTGAGGCGCCAACGATCAGTTTTGATCGCACACAACGCAGCCTTCAGGCCCAAGGGGGACAGAGCGGCCACGTTGCATCAGTTTTTGTGCAAAAGGACAAAAACGGCAAGCTGACGCCGGTGAATGTGACGTCTGACAGGCTCTCTTACGTCGATGCGGAGCGCAAAGCGGTCTTTAGCGGAAATGTGGTGGTTCGCGCTCAGGACGCGACCATCACCTCGGCGAGTGTTCAGGTGATCCTGTTGCCGAAAAATGGCCAGACGGAAAACCAGAGTGCGAGCCAGCTGGAACGTATTGAAGCGCAAGGAGATATAAAGATTGTGCAAGGAAGCCGGAAGGCTGCTGGTAACAAGCTTGTGTACACCGCAGCAGAGGAGAAAATGGTGTTGACGGGGACCCCAGGCAAGCTCCCTAGCATTTTTGATGCCGAACGGGGCCAAATCTCAGGCGATTCGTTGACTTTCTTTACCCACGATGGTAGGGTGCTGGTAGGTAGCGGAGAAACCTCCAAAACCCAGATTCCAAACAGGATTCCAGACGCGAGCAAGAAGTAAATGCAGACCTTGGCCACGGACGAAATCGCGAAATCGTACCGCGGGCGTAGGGTGGTCAACGGCGTCAGTCTTCACATCAATCAAGCCGAAGTAGTTGGGCTGCTGGGGCCCAACGGCGCAGGCAAAACCACGTCTTTTTACATGATTGTGGGCCTCGTACCCCCTGACAGCGGCCGTATTCTGATCGACGGTCAGGACATATCGAATGTTCCCATGTACCTGCGCGCACGGAATTATGGCATCAGCTATCTGCCGCAGGAACCATCGGTTTTTCGCAAACTAAGCGTAGAAGAAAACATTATGGCGGTGCTGGAAGTTCAGCCTATTTCATGGCAGGAGCGGCGCCGCAAGCGTGACCAGTTGATCGATGAACTGGGTCTCGGGCATATCCGCAATAATATGGGCTATGCTCTCTCCGGCGGTGAGCGGCGCAGGGTGGAAATCGCGCGTGCGTTGTGCATCGCGCCCAAGTTTATTCTTCTGGATGAGCCTTTTTCGGGCATTGACCCGATTGCCGTGCTCGATCTGCAGAAGATAATCTTTGATCTGAAGGGAAGCGGTATTGGCGTTTTGATCACTGACCATAATGTGCGCGAAACGCTTTCGGTAACGGATCGAGCCTACATCATCAACGAAGGTCGCATTTTCCGTACCGGCACACCAGAGCAGCTCGGCAACGATCCCGAAGTAAAAAGAGTCTATCTGGGTGAGAGTTTTTCGTTTGTTTAGATCTGAATAAAATTAGTTGAATTACGCGGGTACTCTTTTTGGGCGAAGGCCCGGCATGTAATAGTAGAATTTAACCAAAGAAGCAGGGATGGTCTTACTCCAAAACAAACTGAACCTGAGGGTCTCGCAAAAGCAGATTCTCACTCCAGGGCTGGTCCAGATGGTGAGCGTGCTCGCGCTCAACAAGCTGGAGCTCAAGGAGATGATCAACACGGAGATGGTGGAGAACCCCGTGTTGGAGGAGCTGGATTCCTCCGTTCCACTGCTGGACGAAGTGGCTGGCCGCGAAGAGGCTCACGAGCGCCAGGACGCAAAAGACATCAAGGAAAAGGATGAAACCGGCCCTGAGGCCGAGAAGAAAGATCCTTTTGATGAGATCGATTTCGGCTCGTTCTTCCGTGATTACCTGGATCCCGGCTATCGTAATTCCGCCGACCTGGAAGAGATTGACCGGCCCTCATTTGAAAATTTCCTTTCCAAGCCAGGGACTCTCTCTGACCATCTCATATGGCAACTAGGATCTGTCACGGTGCGCCACGCAGTGTATGCGGCCGCGGAATTGGTGATCGGCAACCTGAATGAGGAAGGCTACCTAACTGCTTCAGACGACGAATTAATGGGAGTGGCCGAGACGCTGGAATCCGAAGAGCCTGCGCCTGAAGTTGCACCCACGGATGGCGCGTTGGTCGATTCGCCAACCGAGCCATCCCATATTGAGTTGATTGTTTCCCATGAGCCAACGCCCGAAGCTGTTGCGGCGGAGAAGAACACGGGTCTTACTCCGGTGCTGCAGTTTACGCGGGACGATCTGCGAGAGGCAATCGCGCTCATACAGCATTTTGACCCGGTTGGCGTCGCGGCGCGTGACCTGCGGGAATGCCTTATGGCCCAGCTTGAGCACCTGATCAAGACACGTGACATGGAAGGCTCCGACGATCCTGAAAATGATCAGGTGGTGGAAGACGCATTGAAAATGGTGGACAAACAACTCCACTTTTTGCAGAACAAACAGTACAAAGAAATCGCCAAAGCCATCACGCGCCCCATTGACGCAGTGATTCAGGCGCACGAATTCATACGCACGCTCGATCCCAAGCCGGGACTCCGCTACAACAAAGTCGAACCTAAGTTGATCGAGCCGGATGTTGCTTTTGTCAAACATGGCGATGAATACCTCGTCCTGATGAACGATGAAGATCTGCCTCAGCTCCGCGTCAGCCCGACCTATCGCAAGATGCTGAACAACCAGAATGGCGGCGTGGAAAAGGATGTAAAGTCTTACGTAAAAGAGCGCTACAAGTCCGCGGTGCAGCTGATCAAGAACATCGAGCAGCGGCGGCAGACGATTTTGAAGGTCTGTTACGCCATTATCGGCCGGCAGCGTGACTTTCTGGACCAGGGCATCGACCAACTCAAGCCCATGATGATTAAGGAAGTCGCCGAAGAGATTGGCGTGCATCCATCCACGGTCAGCCGCGCCGTTGCCAGCAAGTACGTTCACACCTCACAGGGCGTGTTTGAGCTGCGCTACTTTTTCTCAGAGAGCGTGCAAGGGCCGGAAGGCGCCGGCACGTCGTTATTGATCTTGAAGCGGCGTGTCAAGAAGCTGATCGAAGAAGAGGATCCGGCGCATCCGCTGACGGACGACCAGATCACGCGTGTCCTTCAATCTCAAGGCATTCAGGTTACGCGGCGCACAGTGGCCAAATATCGTGAAGACATGAAGATACCCAGCACACATCAAAGGAGGACAAAGAGCTGAACCGGTGAAGCGCGGCCATATCCGAGCCAGCGCTCCTCCCGCAGACGTTAAAAAGCCGCCTGTACCCGTGCTGTACCTTCCAGGCACCCTGCAGACGACTCTCAGTTGGACCCAATTCAGGAGGGAGTCAATGAACGTCGAATATACTGGCCGCCAGTACGAAATCACTCCTATCACCCGCAAGCAGGTCGAAGGCGGGCTTGAAAAAATTCAAAAAATCCTTGGCAATTTTGAAACGCATGTGATCCTGTCGACGGAGAAGCGGCGTCATATTGCAGAAATCACTATCACGGTGCGCAATCATGCGCCCATCGTCGGGCTCTCTGAGGCCCCGGAGATGATTGCGGCGATCGGGGGAGCGCTGGACAAGATAGAGCGCCAGGCCGTGAAGTACAAGACGCGCTGGAAGAGCAAGAAACGCCAGGCGCGCAAGAAGATGGAATTGGCCGGCGAATCGCAACAGGAAGCCAGCATTGCCATTGCAGTCAATGGGGATTTGACGACGGCCGTGCCAGTGAAGGTCCACAGTTTTCCCAGCAAAGTGAGAGTGACGGAGACGCATGTGGTCAAGAGTTCCGATTCCGTCTCTTACAAACCGTTGAGCCTGGAGGAAGCGGTAAAAGAAGCAGAATTTCGCGACCGCGAAGTTTTCGTCTTCCGCGATCTGGAAGGCAGAGTCAAAGTCCTGCATCGCAAGCGCGATGGCAAAATGGAGTTGATCGAAGCGCCGTGATGCTGCGTCAATAGGAATTGTGGTGGATAAATAAAAAAGGCGCTCTTATGAGCGCCTTTTTGGCTATCGTAGCCGCATTATGCAATCTTTCGCTCGCGAAATTCCCGGATATCAATCGCGCCAACCCGGTGAGATCCAGAGTCGTCGTTATAGTCAGTAATGCCCGCGATCACGGTTTCGCCTCCGCCCTGGCCGTAAAAATATTTTGCTTCTGGGGTGTCCTGTATTTGCAGTAGTGGCGGCAAAACTGCGCTGGTCGCGGCTACTCCGTAATCCAGCATTCCGTGGACGCGAAAACTCCACAGACGCAAGACTCCCAATTGGTAATCGGTGCACAATGCGTTGACCAGCACGGCCGCTCCTAGTGCATAGGCCGCATTTGAAGCTCGAGGATTGTTTTTGCGGAACAATGCGCCGGCAACAAAGTTTGT
Organism: Candidatus Angelobacter sp.; assembly: GCA_035995565.1. GTDB lineage: Bacteria > Acidobacteriota > Terriglobia > Terriglobales > Acidobacteriaceae > Angelobacter. Next base: position 7,083 of record DASYKK010000302.1, on the reverse strand, counting down.
TCCGGCGTGAATGTAATCGATGATCGAATGCGTTTTTGCGTCAATAACTTTAGGTAGTGCGTCAGATATGAGTCCAGCCACTTCTTACCTCCTTGTTGTTCTGGCTGTTGATTGCTCTCATTGTTGGCTCAGGCGGCTGGCCGCTTTTGTTTGGCTCCGCCGCTGAACAGCTCAATCATTGCGCGATTGAATGCCGGGATGTCGTCAGGCTTGCGGGCAGTAACAAGATTACCGTCCGTGACAGCCTCTTTGTCCACCCACTCTGCTCCGGCATTGCGAAGATCGGTTTTCAACGAAGGCCATGAAGCGATCTTGCGGCCCCGCGCCGCGCCCGCCTCGATGATGGTCCATGGACCGTGGCAGATTGCCGCCACGGGCTTTCCAGCTTCAAAGAATGCCTTCACAAAAGCAACGGCTTTGGGTTCGATGCGCAGCTTGTCCGGGTTGATGACGCCACCCGGAAGCAGTAGCGCATCAAAATCATCCGGCCTCGCGTCATCCAGAGCGACGTCTACCGGAATCTCGTCACCCCAGTCAGTGAAGTCCCATCCCATTACACGGAGCAATTTCGGCGAAACGACTCTAGTGTCAGCGCCGGCTTTGTCCAGAGCTTCTCGCGGTTGCAAGAGTTCTACTTGCTCAAAGCCATCGGTTACCAGGATGGCTACTTTTTTGCCTTTCAGATTTTCATTGGCCATTTACGAGTCCTTCTGAGAAAAATCTAGGTGAGGTTTGAAACCACGTCGATATAGATCCACGCCGGTTTCTCGTCCGGCGCGGATCTCAGTTGTTAGGGATGAGGTTAAGCCGCCGCACTGCCATTCGCCCACGGGTCTAGAACAACTTTGGTGCAGTGGTGTTGTTTATCACGGAAAATTTTGTACATTTCTGGGGCCTTATCGATCGGCACCCGATGGCTGACGACGAAGCTGGGATCGATTTTGCCGCCCTGAATAAGTTCCAGCAGCGGTTTCATGTAACGCATCATGTGAGTCTGGCCGGTCTTCATGGTCAGGCCTTTGTTCACATATGCGCCCATAGGCATTTTGTCAATGAAGCCACCATACACGCCAGGAACAGAAACCGTGCCACCCTTGCGGCATGCCATGATGACCTGGCGCAATACGCCAGGCCGATCAGGTTGCAGCTTCAGCGCCTGCTTGGTTCTATCGATAGCCCACATCGGTCCCGTGTAATGGGCTTCCATTCCCACGGCATCCATGCAGGAGTCCGGCCCGATGTTGCCGGTCATGTCTTTCAGAAGCTGCACGACGTCATCAACTTCTTCATAATTGATGATCTCTGCTCCAGCCTGTTCCGCCAGTTTCAGACGGTAGTCAAAACGGTCAATGGCGATTACCCGTTCCGCGCCCAGAAGAAATGCGCTGCGGATGGCGAATTGGCCCACAGGACCGCAACCCCAGATGGCTACCGTATCTCCGGGCCTGATATTGCAGTTCTCCGCTCCCATGTAGCCGGTAGGGAAGATATCTGAAAGGAAGACGACTTGCTCATCGGGAATGCCGTCGGGAAGTTTTAATGGGCCCACGTCAGCGAAGGGGACGCGAGCGTATTGCGCCTGTCCGCCGGCATAGCCGCCGAGCATGTGCGTGTAGCCGAATAATCCTGAAGGCGAGTAGCCCATCATTTTTTCGGCAATCCAGTAATTCGGGTTTGAGTTGTCACAACACGACCACAACTGCTGCTGGCAGAAGAAGCAACGTCCACAGGCAATGGTGAAGGGCACAACCACGCGATCGCCCACTTTTAATTTTTCGCGATTGACACCTGCACCGACCTCTACTACCTCGCCCATGAATTCGTGGCCCAGAATGTCACCTTGCTCCATGGTGGGCATCAGTCCGTTGTATAAGTGCAGATCAGAACCGCAAATACAGGTGCTGGTAATTCGAACGATTGCATCACGGGGATTCAGGATTGTGGGATCTGGCACCGTCTCAACACTCACTTTTTCCGTGCCCATCCAGCAAACTGCTTTCATGAGATCCTCCTTCTGGCTTCTAGAACTTCGGTTAATCTGGCATCGCCCCTGATGGGATCGTCAGGATTAACGACGCGCGCCACTGCGGCAACGCCGGAACGTGGACCATGCGATTGGCCTTCTACGGTTGGAATCTCGCCGGTCTCGATCAGGGCTTTCAGGCGGCGCAGATCCTGCCGCATCATGAAGTTGGGGTCTTTGCCCAAAAGCTTCGCCAACCCGTTTCCAATAGCGCCGGCTGGCGGCTGATAAACCACGACGACGGTGATGATGGTGCCGCGGTTGGCAGGAGCAGCGCGGAATCTGACAATGCCATCCACATAGATTTCGGAATCGGGAAGTGAACGCCACGCAATCACGTCGCCTTTTCGATCAAAAGCAATTTCTGCGTACCAGTGAATATGTTTGCCCAGAGGACCAATCGCAGTCCATTTTGAGCGGTTTTCGCCCAGCAGGGTGACGGATTCAAGATGGCGCATGAATAACGGCAGGTTTTCAAAGTTGCTCCAGAATTGGTATGCCTCTTCCGGAGTACAGTTCAGCAGAATGCTGCTGCGGGCGATCAGCTCCCGTTGACGAACCCCCGTCTTGGCGCCAGCATAAGACAGCAGCCCACCAGCAGCCGCGACGACGACTCCGGACCTGGAACGACGAGACAAACCTAACAGGGCAAGCGCGCCTCCAGTAATCAACGCGCTCCAGCGGAATGCCGTTTCCATCCGATATCGGCGGCCTTCAGCATTCCGTAAGTGAATGCGTGCAGCTTCGCTCATAACAACACAACCTTTCCTTGGGAATAATCAGTGAGATGCGCCAAGGAAATGGTGGGTGCCCCTAGATGCGGAGTTTTTCGCGGAGCTCACAACACCGAGGAGTGTGTCACATCGAAAATTGAAAACTTCGTGGAGAAAGACGGCTGTTGCAATGAGTTCCGACTCGCGAGTCTTACGCGATCAAACCCGGAGCAGCCTCCTGCTTTTCCCTCCAGAGAAGAACGCCAGCGCTGATGAACCATATCGACTGACTCAGCGCTACCATGCCAAACCCATGCACGTTGAGGCGGAGATGGCCCGAGAGTACAACAAGGATCGTGAGCGGTCCGAGGAGGCAGCCAAAAACCCCGAGCGCCCGTGAAAACACATTGCTGCGGATGATGGCTGCTGACCAGAGCACAATCGCCACAGATGAAGCGACAACAAAGATCAGGGCAAAAGCCTGGTTCAGATGGCCGCTTAGTTGTAAGACAGCCCGCCAGGTGTCAGCCATACCAGGCTAGGCAACCACATGATGAATCAGCCCGGGAGTTACCAGTCCGCTCACTCCCGCTGCAATCATGACGGCGACTTCGGAAAATCCGAACAGCACTAGTCCGGCCAATGCAAGCCTGTTGGGCGAAGCCAGACGCCGCGTGAGTCCAAGAGCGCCCAGGAATAGTATTGGAATGCACACAAGAGCCAGAGAATGAACTGCAACATTCAGCTGCATCATGGATGCTGAATGTTCTGGAGCAACAAGATCGTGTCCAGTAGGATGAAAAGCCATCGTTATAATGAAGCCGATCATTCCTGCGATCAGGTGGAAGATTTCTGGGAAGCAATATCTACGATGCTCGACCGGAGCGGTGAAGTTTCAAAGCGTGTTGCGCCGGTATGCGAATTGTTTATCCACGTTGCAGAGGCGAAGGTTTTTCGCGATGCGCTTGTGGCATCCGTCAAGGTGCATGATGTGATGGAACTGGGGCAAGGACAATTTGCTCGCGCGATTGAGCAGCGGCTCATGAAATTGAGCACGGGAAAAGGAACTTCCCCCTGGGCAGTTCGCGGCCGTATCGCATGCACTCGCAGGCGCTTTGTTTTCTTCCCTTGGCTGGTGGATTGATCGCGGAATGCCGCTTTCTGCCGCGGAAATGGACCATGCCTTTCATCGATTGGTGTGGTCCGGCGTGAACGCTTCAGTCCAGGAACCGGTCGGGAAATCTATCCGGTCTGCAGGTTACTGACAACGAGAAGAGAGATATGGTGTCAGTAATGCGCTCCGCCTGTTGAAAATCCCTCACCCGCGAAGCGGTATAATCTAATTTCCAGCATGAGCTACCAGGTACTAGCGCGCAAATACCGCCCGCAGCGTTTTTCTGAGGTGATTGGGCAGGAACACGTAACCCGGACCCTTAAGAATGCCATCGATCAGCAGCGGATTGCGCATGGCTATATCTTCAGCGGTCATCGGGGCATCGGAAAAACCACAATAGCCCGAATCCTGGCCATGGCTCTCAATTGTCGTGCTACGGACCAACCGAATCCTGAGCCTTGCGGCGTGTGTGAGTCATGCACCGAAGTCCGGGCTGGAAGCTCGGTAGATGTTATTGAGATCGACGCGGCAACGAACCGCGGCATTGATGAGATCCGAGAGTTGCGTGACGCAGCGCGTTATCGTCCGGCGCGTGATCGCTTCAAGATTTACATCCTGGACGAAGCTCACCAGATTACTGACGCGGCCTTCAATGCGCTGCTCAAAACCTTGGAAGAGCCGCCGCCGCACATTATCTTCATGATGGCTACCACGCAGGCCGAGGACATTCCACAAACCATCCGCTCGCGCTGCCAGCATTTTAGTTTTCACGCGGTCAAGTTTGATGAAATCATTCGGCAGCTGGGCTCGATCGCTGAAAAAGAGAACATTACCACAGATGATGAAGCCCTGGCTGTGCTGGCCGAGGCCGGCGATGGCTCGATGCGCGACGCGCTCTCCATCATGGACCAGGCAATAGCATGTTGCGGCACCAGGCTTAGCGGAGAACTTGTACGTGGGCTGGTTGGAAATGTGGGCTCGGAGGTTTTTGAAGACCTGATGGGCACGGTGGCACGCAGTTCCAGTGAAGAAGCCTTGCGCACGCTTGACCGTCTCATGATCGAGGGCCACAATCCTGCGCACTTTGCTCGTCAGCTTGTGCGGTTCCTGCGCAACGCTGTGGTAGCCAAGGTGGCAGGTGACGATTCTTCGCTGCTGCAAATCTCCTCCGACGAGCGGGCCCGCGTGGGACGTGTAGCAAGCCAGTTTTCTGAAGAAGACCTGGCGCGCTTTCTACAGATCATGCTCCGAACCTTCGATGAACTTGGATATCGGCAGGAGCAAAGGTTTCATCTTGAACTGGGCGTGCTGAAGCTGGTGCATGCACAACGTATTCTTCCGCTAGAGCAGATACTGAGCCAAGCCTCCGTCGAAACGCAGAAGATGCCTGAAGCGCAGCGGGCGTCGGCGCCACGGCCTTCGTCTGTAGCTGCCTCGCCGGCGGCAGCATCGCTTGGTGCTCCACGGCAACAAAGTCCCGTGTCGCCGTTCGAAGCCGACCGTGCCCGCAAAGGCCGCAGCTTTGATCCTGAAATGTCCGCAATGCCGGGAGCCGTGCAGGCTCAAACTTCAGCCACGGCGATTGCAATTGCTGTGGAAGAGCCACAAGCTACTGGAGATCCGGACACGACCGAAGATCCGGGGAAAATCCTTGGCCATGTTTTAGCGGAGTTGGAAAAGGCCGGACACAAGATGCTGGCTTCAACACTGGAAAGCGGCAGCGTAACCCTAAAAGGAAACGAGTTGATCGTGAGCATAGCTCAGCCAGCCGCGGTCATTGATCTAATGATGAGCGCAGAGCCGAAGCGGCTGGCCAATGCTGCGGCCAGCGCAGTAACGGGACGACCAGTGAAGGTGAACGTGGTCAGCGGAGTTCCTGCGGCAGCCAATGGAGCGACAGCGGTTGTGCGTCCACGCAATGGCGCCAGCGCGCGCAGCCGCGCGGCAGAAGACCCGATCGTGCAGCGCATGCGAGAGAAGTTTGGCGCAGAAATTCGCACGGTGATCGATCATCGCGAGAAAAACTAGGAGAAGCCATGGGCGGATTTAATTCACGCCAATTTCAAGAAATGTTGGAGAACGCGCAGAAGCAGGCACAGGACCTGCAGAGCAAGATGAAGCAGACGGTGGTTGAGGCTTCGTCCGGAGGCGGCACTGTCACCATCAAAATGAATGGGCAGAAACAAGTGCTTGAGACGCGGATTGATCCAGAAGCGATCCAGGCCGGCGACGTGGAAATGCTGCAAGACCTGGTGACGGCAGCGGTGAACGCAGCGGGCCAGAAGGTGGACGAAGCGATGCAATCGACCGTGGGTGGAATGCTGGGCGGAATGGGAATTCCGGGAATTTAGAGGGACGCGTGTCAAAGTTCGCCGAGCCCATGGCTCTACTGATCGATGAGTTAAAAAAACTCCCGGGGGTTGGCGGCAAGAGCGCCCAGCGCCTGGCCTTCCACATTCTGCGGTCCAGTGCAGAGGACGCTGACAGCCTGGCCGCGGCTATCCGTAATCTTAAAGAAAAACTTCACTTGTGCTCCGTGTGCAGCAATATTACGGATGTTGATCCGTGCAGCTATTGCACCAGTGCCACCAGAAACCAGCGCATGGTTTGCGTGGTAGAAGAGCCTACCAATATAGCCTCCATTGAAAAGGCGCGGTTTTATAACGGTGTCTACCATGTCCTGCACGGAGCCATTTCTCCGCTGCATGGCGTTGGCCCGGAACAACTGCGCATACCGTCGCTGATGAGACGGATTGAGAGCGGCAATCTGGACGAAATCATAATCGCTACCAATCCCACGATCGAAGGCGAGGCCACGGCGATGCATCTAACGGGACTTCTCAAGCGGCCGGGCGTAAAGATCACCCGAATCGCCACAGGCATTCCCGCCGGAAGCGATATTGAATATGCGGACGAAGTGACGATGCTGAAGGCAATGGAAGGCAGAAGAGAGCTGTAGGAACTCTCCGGTTCGGATAGGTTATTTTGCGGTTGGAAAAGCGCTGAGCTAATTCCTTAGCTTTGCCAGCAAATCCTGGGGATGAACAGGCTTTGCCAGAATCTCAAATTCGTGCCCCTGGGCACGGGCTTTTTCCAGCAGATCGGCGGTTGCAGCCTGGCCGGAGAACAGAAGAATCTTGCATCCTGGCAGTACTTTGCGGATGCGGATAGCAGCTTCAATGCCGTTCATGTCGGGCATGATTACATCGCTGATGATCAAATCCGGCTTGGTC
>DASYKK010000301.1:0-14297 GCA_035995565.1 Candidatus Angelobacter sp. | reverse complement strand
CACGCCGCCTCGGTTGAGATGGACCCGTTCAGGCCGAATCTGGCATCTTTGCGGAGAGCTTCAATCTCGCGCCCTTTCGGCGGCTTGCACATGTTCACATGCTGATGCCATTGCGTCATGCTGAGCGGAATTCGCTCATTGAGCTGCTGCTCGCTGAATCGTACTGGCGCAGTGTACATGGCGCCGATCAGCTTATAGTCGTCACCGTGTTTTTCATACAGCAGCGATGTTGGCTTGGCCGGGTCAAAGCGAAAAGCTTCGCCGATAGCATTTTGATAATTGGTGAAGTGGTACATCTTCTGAGGCACATTGGGCAGGAAGATTTTGAAGCCTTCATCGAGCGCGACTTTATAATCGCGATATTTCTCCAGCGCCGGACGCGCCTGTTCCACAACCTGCTTCGCCTTGGCGGAATCCCCCGCGCCGGTTTGCCGCAGCTCGGTCATGTGCATGTGAGCAGCCATGTGCTGGTGCTCTTCATGGTTGTGGCCGCGCCCCATGGCTTCCGTGGTGGCATTCAATTCGCCCTGGCCGCTGGGTGTTTGTGACACCTGGCTGTGATCATGCTGCTGCCCAAAAAGTAAGACCGCCATAAGGCCAAACGCTGCCGAAATCAAATACTTCTTCATGACCAGATTCCCCCGCTCACTGACAAAGGTAGCAAACCCGAGGCAAGCGCAAAAGTTACCTTCGGATTACAGAAAAGAACGTGTGATTACCCATTCACGACGTAAGTGCTGCAGACACAGCGTTGCGACGATGGCCCGACTCACTATCGGAGGCGTCAATGAACACATTCTTTAAGGAGTATGCACCGGTTCTTCGTGCTCGAAGAGCGGTTTCCATGAGTCGTCGAGCGAAACCCACTGATCAAATTCCTGCCAGCTGGATTTCATTTCCGGAACATGGAGCAGGCCGTGGCCATCGGAGCAAACCAGTTCCGTTCCCCACCAGTCCAGCAGCAGGTAGCCAGGCGTCCCCACGGATGCTTCATTGCCGAGCCGCCGCAGGCAGAGGCGGCAGCGGCGACCCTGATCATGCAATGACCAGGAGAGCCCGACCATCGCCGTGACCAGGAAGAGCCATGTAGCAAATGGGCCCACAAGCGGATGAACGGATCCGGTAAGTATGATGGACGCGCGTCCCGTGAATTCCAGCGAGCCGACAAAGCACAGCGCCAGCAACAGCAGAGTTTTGAGCGAGAAGAATCCCCACCAGCGGAGAGTGTGGCGGAAACTGAGCTTTAGTTTCCGAGTCTTGGCTCCGCCCAGCCGGCTGCTGCCGAGCGCAATACCGCCAAATAGCGACAGCACAGTGAAAAACAGGTAGAGCTTCACGCCCTGGTGCGCGCGAGAAACGAATGACTCCATCTGCGGCTGTGAGTAGCCGCCGGCCTGAGCGAAGCCTCGAAACTCCTTTTGTGCCTGGGCCAGGGTTACGTGCGACGCCATACGCAGCACAGCGCCAGTGCGGTCGGCAAAATTGTTGGTGGTGGTGCCCCAGTCAGGCAGCATCCATACGGACACCTCAGGAAAGATGAAAACAAAGCTTTCCGGAAGCACCCCTATCACGGTGCCGGGGTGATCATCCACGAAGATAGTCTTGCCTACGACGTTGTGATCTGATTTGAATTGCGCCTCCCACAAACGATGGGTAATCACAACGCATCCCGCACAATTCCTTTCGTCTGCGGGCGTGAAGAGCCGGCCCATGGCAGCGTTGTTGCCCAGCAGATCAAAAAAGTTGGGTGAAACGCGGGCGCTGATGTCACCCACCCGATCATGCGAAAACTTGAGAGTAACGGGATGCCAGGAATACGCGGCTACCATCTCCGCTGTTTTGCTGCCTGCCGCCCATTTCGCAGCTTCACGAAACAAATTTTCTTCGTCGTATTTAGTAAAACTCCCATGCATCGACAGATAAGCCAAGCGGTCAGGCTGATGGAATGGCAACGGCTTAAATCCCGAGCGGATGGTGGGCGCCAGGCCGGTGACTAAGATGAGAGCGAGAACGGCAAAAAGAATTGCGGTCAGGCAGAAGCGAGCGGTACGTGGTGTTTCATCAAAAGCGCGAGAGACTTTTTTATGGTCGAAGCGGTGCCAGGCCGCGTCAGGGAACGCGCCCCAGCAATGCCGGGACAGTTCCTTGGAAGTATGCGAGTTCAGCCGTCCGGACTCGGCGAGGAAATGCAGCCAGTGCCAGACTTCTCCAAACCACTCCTGGTACCACGCGGCACGATGCAGTTTGGGTACCAGTAAACTGGCGCTACGCAGCAGGAACTTACATTGCCAGATCAAAAGCCGGATTTGAGGATTGGGCTTCACAACATTTTCCTCGCTATCGGCGCACAGTCTTTTCTTCTGGAGCCAATTTGGCCAGAAGAGGATAACGCTCCACCGCGCTGATCAGCGCGTCTTTGCCCTGACGCGTAAGTTTGTAATAACGCCGGGGCGGGCGGTCCTGACGCAGAGCGATCTTGCTGTCTTCCCAGTCGCCGCGTACAAGGGATTCGTTTTCCAGGCGGCGCAACGCGGGATAAATAGTCCCGCTGGGCAAACCGGTTACATCCATGATGTCAAAACCGTAAATGTAGCCTGACCGAATGGTCTGCAAGATCAGCGCCGACGTGTGGGAAAGTCTTGCCGAGGTTTCCATGTTCTCTGTGCGATCCTATGTAGTATTCTTTATATGTAGTATTCTCGGATAGCCGCTTACACCGTGATTCTACTGCAATAGATTCGGCCCGGCGCACAATTATTTCTTCTCGACTGGCGGAACTTTCAGGGACAGGCGGTGTCTTTCTGAAGATGCGTTGATGCAGCGCTTGCGAGGCTGAGCGCCGGGCGACGCGGGAGTCTATCTGAGTGTCGGATTCTGGCTAAGCCATATGCAGTTTGTCGCGCTTGCGGCGATCAGTGCGCGCGAACTCAATAATTTCGGCGATCATATCAGCGTAGGAGCGTCCGGACTTTTTTGCAGCCATGAAGAATTCTGAATTGCTGGAAAGCCACGGGTTGGGATTGGCCTCAATTACATAAACCTTTCCCTTGTCCGTAAGACGCATGTCAATGCGGCCGTAATCCCGCAATTTGAGAATGCGGTAAGTGTTAAGCGCCGTGGATGAAAGCAGTTCCTGGGTTTCTTCGTCCAGTCCTTCCGCCGGCGCGGACTTGGTGAGTTTATATGCGTCGCTGTCTTTCTCCCACTTCACTTCCGTACCGGCGACTTTGGGCATGCCCTCCGGCAAGCGTGACAAATCAAGCTCTACCAGCGGAAGAACTTCCGGGTTCTGGTTACCAAGAATTCCCGCATAAATTTCGCGGCCTTCTATATATTCTTCGATCAGCGCCGGAGAATTGAACTCTTCCTGCACGTAATGGATGCGCTCCATCAGTTCCTTTACGCTTCCCACGACGGAGCCCTGGTCGATTCCAAGAGATCCATCTTCGGCTTCCGGTTTCACGATCAAAGGAAAAGAAATTTCCTGGGAGTGATCAAGCTTGCCCTGATAACAGGTGGCAAAGTACGGAGTGCGGATGTTGTAAAACTGAAACAGCTTTTTAGCCAGGCCTTTGTCCTGCGCAAGGTAAAGACCCTGCGGCCCCGCGCCCGTGTAGGGGCGGCCGAGCAAATCCAGGAACGCCGCTACGTGCATTTCCATGGTGTCGTCGCCAGCATAGGACTCTACGAGATTGAAAAACAGATCAGTTTCCTGGCGGGCCAGAGCCAGCAGGGATTTATCTTCCCCATCCAGCATCATGTAGGTGGGTTCATGACCCAGCTTTTCCAGGGCTTCAAAGATTTCTTCGCGGTCGTGCTTCTCTCTCTTCTTGCGCTGCTTCTTGGCGCCGCGCTTCTTTTTTTCCGGCTCCGGGGCTACATCTTCGTCCTCGTCTCCCCAACTCTCGTAAAGCACCGTGATTTTCAATTTACTGTCCATATTGGTTCCCATGCAGATCGTCTAGCTGGCAAAATCAAACTGTGTTGGATGCCAGGCATTTTATGTCTGAACAAATTTTCCCCGTGTCACGTAATTCATGGCCAACGCCGTGGCGTAAACCGTGATCTCCGTCAGACATTCTCTTTCCTGCTTCACGTTGACGCGCAAGTCCATTTCTCCCACGCGCGTCTCAATGGATTCCACCAGCTTCTTAATCAACGATCGTGGCACGCCGCTCCAGTACGTGAGTTTGTCCACCAGCGATTTATGGTTCTCGCGCAAAAGTTCAGCGGCGGGGCGCACTCCTTTCTTCCGCTTGCGACCGGCGTTGAAAATATCTTGCAAGTCGGTATCGAGCGGCAGCTCGCCCGGCGAAGGCTGCTCGCTGAGCACAGCTTCATAGAAGTCGCCCACCGTGGTATCCATCTCTTCCACGGTAATGTCGGTGCGTCCTCGTGGACGTACAGGGTCAGTATTGCCGAGCTTTCTGAATGTCCGGTCCACGTAGCGCAGCTTTGCCAGCGCAGGCCAGCCTTTATATTTTTGCCGCCAGCGCGAACCCGGCGTGAGCCACACGGCAAAGGTTTCGGCAAAGTCTTCGTCAGGATGTTTCTGCGCGTACCAGCCTTCCATGTGTCGAACAAAGCTGCGGGAAAAGGGAATTGGACGATAAGCGTCGCGATAGGGCTTGCGATATGGTCCAAACAACTGCTTCCATTCGGGAGTCTTGTGCAGGGCGTAGGCGTAATTGATGGCGTGCCCGGCCTCGTGCCGCAGGTACATCATGACCTGGCGCGAGTCCTCCAGGTCATTCATTTCTTTTTCCAGACGCGCGAGCTTCGGATCAGCCAGATAAAAAGGAATTCCGATGATCGGCTCACCGGAAGGGCATCCCCACTCGTCAGTGAGGTAGCACGCCGGACGGAATTTCTTCAGTCCCTTACGATCAAGTTCGCGATAGAGCTGCTGTACAAAGCGCTCCAGCGGCGACCCTTCCAGCTTCAGCCCCAGGTCACGTATGGGCTTGCCCAGGATTTCCTGGACTTCCGGCGGTGCTTTTTCAAAGGCGGCGCGCAAGCAGACTCCGCGAGAAGAGTAGCACATGCCCTATTTCTGGAGCAGTGCCTCCCGGCATACTCCAAGGGTAATCTGCGCTTCCGGCGGGCGACCACAAATGATTTGCGCTGCGGTAGCCGATAAAGCAAAATGTGAACGATGCGAGCTTCCATATCTCTTGCTCTTGTTAGCATTTTTCTGCTGGTCGGCATTCATACAGCTTTCCCCCAGAGCACCATCGCCGATCCAGGAGCGAAACAGATGTGCGCGTCAGTGAAGGACGTTGAGCTTCCTGCGGCGGACCGTCCCACCACTGCGGAGGAGAAGGCATTGGCCAGCTGCGTGTCCGTGGATGCCTATTTCGGCTTCGGGCAGCCCACAGATCCGGTGAAAGCGCGCAAATGCGCGTATGCGGAAATAGATCGCGGGGCCAAAGACCTGCTGGGCGGCAAAGCCATTCTGATGATGGTGTACGCCAATGGCAATGGCGCCACGCGCAATTTCGACGCTGCTATCAAGCTCGCATGCACACTGGGCGGCGCGCCCGGAGACGACGCCGGCCGGGTGTATCAACTAGACCGCCTGAAAAAGCAAAACTGGGCGGGCAACAACTTCAGCGTTTGCGATCACAGCAGCGGCCGCGAAATGTACGAGCAGTGCGCAATTCTTAGCGAACGCTTTGACAAAGTGGAACGCGAGCAGAAGTTCAATGAGCTGATCGCGGCCTGGAAACCCGCGGAGAAGAAGGCCTTTCGCACATTCATGGAGGAAGCGAACAGGTTCTATGAGATCCAGGCCAGGAATGGCGTGAATCTGGCAGGTACATTTGAGATTCAGGAAGAGATATTCTTCAAAAGAAATCTGCTCGCTGCTCTGGAGGAATTCGACCGTGGCGAGCTGCCCAAATATTCAGCCGAAGAATTTGAGCGCGCTGAAGCCGCTGAAACCGCCGCCTATCAGCGCACGCAGACCGGCAGCGTCACGCAATGGGGAACCGTGACACGCCAGAGCGTCCAGAAGAGCGAGAACGAATGGCGTCGTTATCAAAGAGCGTGGATCGTCTTCGGTCGGCAAAGATATCCCAGCGTAACCGAACAGACATGGAAAGCCTGGCTGGATACCGACCGCACAGTCATGTTGAACAGATTTTTACAGTAGCGCTCAGGCAGCGCTGGGGCTGGCATCATCGTCATTATCAAAAAAGCCGCGATTTCCCGGGCCGCGGTCCCCGGAAAACAATTTCTTCAGCAGGGCTTTGGCCGATGCCAGCAGTGACCTTCGCGACGCGCCGGATGCCCCGGCAGCCTTTTCATTTTCATTGCTGCTCCTACCTTCCCATTCATACCGCGAACTGCGCACCTTTTCCGCCTTGGTCGAGCGACCTTGGCTGGCCTGAACGGGGACGTTCGGTTGTTCTTTCTTTGGTTCGTTGATCAAGAGAGTTACCAGCTCCTTAAATACCAGCGGTTTCGAAATTTTTTGATGAGCACACATGCGCCGTGAGTTGCTCGAACCGTAATCTATTGAAAACAGATGATTTAAACACTTCCACTAGTGGGAATCATAAAATGGGCCTGGTTTACACAACTTAACAAGCCGGCAGCAGCATCCAATGTGCGGTCGGTTTTGGTCCCATTTCATGAGCATTAGTAAGCGGAAGTTGCGGATGGTCGCGTCACGCCACGGTGTCCCCAAAGTGACGAAGCAATTTCGCTGCGGAGATAAAATCCTGGAAAGTGGAATTTACCGTGTCTTTCATCAGAACCACCGGCTGGCGCATGAGGTTACCCTGCTGCGCGACCAGTTGTTTCCGAAGTGCGTGAAATGCGAGGATTCCGTCTATTTTGAACTCGTGCGCAGCGCTCCCGATATCACTCTGGGCCCATTCAAAGTTGCCCTATACGCTCTGCCTGAAAACGACGAGGAAGAAGATCTCACCGTCGCACTGTAGTCTCTCTCAGCAAAATGTGGCCGCTTGACCTCTCCGATTTATTCGAGAAAAGTCTCCTTGGGCAACTGAAGCACAAAAGGAGCACCTATGGCAGCAGCATCTCAGCCTGCAAACGATCTTGGCCGGCAGCTTCTGCGGCACACCGTTTCCACCCTGGCGTATCGCGCGAGCAAGACGCTGCGCGGTGTCCCGGAAAGTTTTGCAACCTTCACCGCGGGTGATAACTGCCGAAAGCCCGGGCAAATCCTGACCCATATGGGCGATCTTTTTGACTGGGCGCTGTCCATCGCGCAGGGCAAGCAGGCGTGGCATGATTCCGAGCCGTTGCCATGGCCACTGGAAGCAGAACGCTTTTTCAAAACCTTGGAGGCCTTTGACCGCTGTCTTGCTTCAGAGGCTCCTCTTGCGGCATCGCCAGAGAAGCTATTTCAGGGCCCGGTGGCCGATGCGCTTACGCACACGGGGCAGATCGCAATCCTGCGTCGATTGGCGGGCTGCCCGATCCGTGCCGAGAATTATTACCGCGCAGAAATCAGCGCGGGACGGGTTGGCCATGACCAGGCCGCGCCACTCCGTGAGTTCTGATTCTGGGTAGGGCCACAGCCGAACTGCTTCTCGGAGAACGGCTGTCGCGTTCGCCAGCCTTATTGCCGCCGAATCCCACCGGCGTAACTTCCGTGGCCTTTCTGCGTATCATTGCCGTCCAGGCCACTGATGATGGATTTTCATAGCCTCTACCAAAGCTATGCACCCCAGGTGCATCGCTTTGTGCTGTTCCTTTGCGGGGACGCATCGCTGGCTGACGACATTACGTCTGAAACGTTCGTGCGCGCCTGGACCTCGCGCGGCAAGATCAGAGAAGCCACCGTCAAGGCCTATCTGTTTACCATTGCCCGCAACCTGTATCGCGATCATCTGCGCCGGAATAACCGGCTTACGGAGTTGGAAGAGTCCATACCTGATCCGGCCGTCGGCCTGGCTACGCGGACGGAGCACAAGGCTGAGCTGTCCGCAGTGCTGGCGGCGTTGCGCCAACTCTCCGAGGTGGACCGCGCCGCGCTTCTCATGCGCGTACAGGAAGAAATGCCCTATGAAGAAATTGCCCAGACATTGAATCTGCCCGTAACCACGGTAAAAGTAAAAGTTCATCGCGCACGCCTGAAGCTGATGCGCGCCAGAGACACATTCCAGGAGGTGCGCCCATGAAAATTGAGCGCGAAGTCATCGTCGATTTGTTGCCGGCCTATTTTTCCGGTGAGTCCAGTTCCGCCACACGAGCGCTGGTCGAGGATTATTTCCGTGAGAACCCGGATTTTGAGAAGTTTGCCCGCTCTGCTGGCGGCGCGCTGGAAAGCCTGAGGGTCCCTCCGCCCAGGCTTGATCCGGAAAAAGAGAAGCTCGCGCTGGAGCGGGCCCGCCTGGTTACGGAGACGCGGAGCTCATTCTTCTGGCTGGCCGTGATCAGCACGCTGATGCTGTTCCTCTTTCGTATTCAAAATGGCAAGATCATCTGGATCGTCTGGAGCCCTTCGGCTGACGGCTCCGGCATTCGCGGCCCGGTATTCATCGCGATGGCGGTATTCTTCTGGCTGTTCTACTTCTATGCCCGCACCCGTACGATCCCACTGCCGGCGCATACAAAGTTCTTGTGGATGGCCACGTTTTATAGCCTGCTGGCCGGCCTGTTCAAGATCGAGAACCACAAAATCGTCTGGCTGCTGTTTCGCGGTGATCCGAGCGGCGGGATCTTCCTTGTGGCCTTTGCTATCGCTCTCTGGGGTATCTACTTTATCCAGCGTTGGCAGTTCAAACGCAAAGAGAAGTGACTCCTTTTCATGGGTTGGTTGTGATCTCGCCGATGTTTGCCACTGTGTCACCCTTTTTCATCGAGGGCACAGCGCAGATGTACAACACCACTCCCGCGACCGGAGCGTGGGCTTCGTAAATCGTCTTGCCCAAGTAGTCCGTCACGTAGCCGATTTTCATTCCCGCATCAACATAGGTTCCGCGCTGCACCAGAGGATAGAAAATTCCCGGCTGATCGCTGGCCACAGTATCAACTTTGCCAAACCAGACAGGATGCTCCACCATGGTGGGCGCTCCCGGCAGCATCTTTAGATAGCGCATCAGGCTCAGAGTGCCGTTGGCCAGCAGCGCGACGTCGTCTGCCTGCACTGTTCCGGAATATCCGGCTTCGACGGCAATGGCAGGCTTGCCGCGCGTGTTGGCAGTGTTATCCAGATAGCGTGATGCTGCGGGATCTTTGGGGCGGTCACTCCAGATGATGATGTGATCCAGGCCAAAGGCCAGCACCATGTCACGCGTAGTCGCATCATGTTTGGCGTCACCGGATTTCGGCCAGTAAGCGTAAGGACGCAAATTTTCGTCGATATCGCCGCCGTGGTAATCCACCAGATAATCGCAGCGCTCGACTACCTGTTTGGTAATCGCATAAGAAACACGCTCGGTTTGGGTGCCGTCCTGCTTGCCGGGATAGAAGCGGTTCATACTCTTGCCATCCACCGGGTTCACGTGCGGGACTTTTTGTTCGAAGGACGCAAGGTTGACTAGCGGCAAAATGACGACTGTGCCGGAAACCTGCGTGGGGTCGAGCGTCTGAATTACTTTTTCCAAGGCAATGATCGAGGCATATTCAGTTCCATGCGCGCCTGAAACCAGCGCCAATACCGGGCCAGGTTTTGTACCCCGGATTACGACCACAGGAATTGAAGTAGCGGCATCTACGCCGGCGGCAATTTCCAGAGTGCCGGTAGCTTTTTGTCCAGGACCGGCGGTGGCGGTGCCCAAAGTAAAGCTGTTTTGCGCCAGCATGCCAGCGGAGCAGAAGGCAATCAGAGACAACAAACAAACGATGCGGTTGAATTTCATGGCGGGAGCAGTATAAGGTACGCGGCGAAACCGTGCTGTGGGAAACGTGCCAGCGGCTAAAGCCGGACTCTAAAAACACTCCACGGCACGACTGAAGCTCGTGCCCTGATACGAAACAATTACTCTCGGCTTAAGCAACTACCATAGATGGTTCAACTTGTTCAACAAACGTTTTCCAGGCGCACCGGCACCCCGGGCCGCGGCTGTAACGTAACTGATGGTTCTGGACGCACCGTTGCGGGATCGACCGCCAGGGTGATGCGAAAGCGCTGCAGCATCAACGTGAGCGCGACGAGAATTTCGGTCATGGCGAAATTCAAGCCCACGCAGGTGCGTGGGCCAGCACCGAAAGGCAAATAAGCGTAGCGCGGGCGGGCCGCTGAATTTTCTGCGGCGAATCGTTCTGGTCGGAATACATCGGGATCTTGCCACCACTTGGGATGGCGTTGCGTGATGTAAGGAAAGATCAGGATTTCTGAGCCGGCCGTGATGCGATAGCCGCCGATCTCATCGTCATTAACAGCGGTACGGGCCAGAGTCCATACCGGAGGATACAGGCGCATGCTTTCTTCCACCACCATACGCGAGTAGCGGAGCTTCATCAGGTCTTCATAGACCGGCGTTCGGCCGTTAAGGAACATTGCTTCACCGCGCATACGTTCCACCACATCAGGACGCGTGCCGATCAAATAGCAGGTCCAGGCCAGGGCCAGCGTAGTTGTTTCGTGGCCGGCGGTAAGCAGCGTGATTACTTCGTC
Source organism: Candidatus Angelobacter sp. (assembly GCA_035995565.1). Lineage (GTDB taxonomy): Bacteria > Acidobacteriota > Terriglobia > Terriglobales > Acidobacteriaceae > Angelobacter. The sequence continues at coordinate 3,703 of DASYKK010000301.1, read as the reverse complement.
GCGCAGCTGCTTGTCAGACATGGCAGCGCCGCTCTCATCGCGCGCTTCCATCAGCATCGTAAGCAGGTCGGCTATCCTCTGGGGTTGGCGGCGACGCTCGGCAATGATGCGATCAATGATTCCGTGAATATTGGCCAGCGCGGCGCGATACTCGCGATTGCGTCGCGTTGGGATGCTGAGTGGAGGAGGAAAAATCGACCATGCGCGGTCCACGGAATAGTCACGGCCAATATCGAGTGTCCGGCGAATGGAGTCTGCGTCGGCTTCAAGATTGGTGGTGAATAGCACCTGCGCTGCGATGTTGAGTGTAAGCCGCATGAAGTCGGGGACAACGTCGAAAATTTGGTGTTCAGCGGCATTGATCTCCCATCGGCGCAGCATGGCCAAGGTGTTTTCCGCCATGGTCCCGACGAATGAGGCCACTTGCTGCCCTTGAAATGACGGCTGCGTCATCTTGCGCTGGCGCTGCCAGAGCGGGCCTTCGCTCGTTAGCAACCCTTCACCGAGTGAGAGTTTAAGAATCCTGTAGCCGCGGCCTTTGCGGTAGTTGGCGACATTGCCTTGCAGGACATGCTGAATGTGATCAGGATGACTCAGCTGGTGCGTCACCCACAGGCCGCGATAGCGGACCACATCGCCATAGGTCAGGGCTGCGCGAAAGAAGCCGCCAAGCGGGTCTTGGCGAAATTGCGGCAGGTCCAGAAAAAACTGGAACGTGTGCGGACCAGGCGCGTTACTGAACTGGCTGGAACGAGTCAATACCCTGATTCTAGCTGAGGGATGAGCCGCGCAAAAAGCACGACGGAAATATCGCGGAGACAAGCACAAGGTTCCTCAAGACTACTCGCCCGCTGATGAATACGCAGGCTCGCTCACGCCCTTTGGAATGACGTTCAGTATAGAGAGAAAAATATTAAGGGATGTGCTGGTTAGACGACTATCCCAGCAAAAAGTCAGCAAGAAATCACCAACAAATATGGGGCTTCGAACAAGTGTTCATTCGCGAACAGTACGATGCCGAAAGCGAACACCTGCTGGATATAGCGCGACAATCGAGCCGTCCCATTGTTCCTTAGATTCAGGCATTTACGCTCTAATGCTAGTTTGGCATGGCATGTGCGATTACTTATGGCGGGAATCATCGGCACAATCGCTCGATTCCCAAATTGAAAATGGTCAAGGAGTTCATATGTTTGACGGCAAAAATAATCGCATTCTAGATAGCTTCTCATTCCGGGTAGCAGTGACGGCGGCGGTTTTCGCGGCCTGGTCCGCCGCCGGATACGCACTGCTTTATCTGGCGTAACAGCGGCGTTGATTCGTCGCTATTCAGTTATAGGAAAGAAGACTCACATTGATATTTGTTGCGGCCGGAATTTCATTATTCATAAACGAACGGTCGGGCAGGTTGCAGGGCGATTCGCCACATGGCATTGATGACGGTTCAACCAGCCATGCCGTTGTTGACTTCATAACGCGGGACGGTCGCGAGATTTTTAAGGTGTTGAGGGCGTCGGTGCAACGTTAGAGTTAAGGCAGGATGTCGCGCAGTGTCCGGTCTAATAACTTTCACGCGACGATTGCACGGGCGCCCACAACAGAGATGGCTCCCAGGGACGAACTTCTCTTTCTGTTTCATCTGAATTTCGAGCGTTTCCCGCCAGTGTATTTCATCCGACTCACAGAGCACTCACCGGGAATGGTACATTCATTCTCGACAGGAGGCACTCGATGCCCGGACGAATCCCTGCTTTCATCCTGCTACTACTGAGTAGCGCCTTTGCATCGGCGCAGGCTGCTCCACCGCAGACCAAGGCCACTTTGGTAAAGGCCGCACGCATGCTCGACGTCCGAACAGGAAAATACATTCCGAACGCCGGCGTGCTGGTTGAGAACGACAAGATCAAGGAAGTTGGCCCACTGGCTCAGGTGCAGCCGCACGCTCCAAAAGATGTCATGATCATTAACCTGGGAACGGCTACACTCTTGCCAGGACTGATTGATTGCCACGCACACCTTCTCACGTCGGGAACCAGCATCTCATCCCAGGAAATTATTCTCAATGCAGCAGCGGGCATGAGCCCGACGATGCGTGTGCTGATGGGGGCCCAGAACGCACGCGAAGACCTTGAAGCAGGATTTACCACGGTGCGCGTGGTTGGCCATTCTGGTATTGACGGAGATGTGTCATTGCGGGAGGCAATCAACCAGGGCTGGATAAAGGGACCGCGAATCCAGGCTGCGGCCCGCAAGCTCGCTCCGCCGGGCGGACAAGCGCTGCACCTGAACTCAGCGATCACGGACCAGATCGTAGACCAGGAATTTTTGCAGGTGGGCGGTGCGGACAGTGCGCGCAAGGCTGTCCGCGAAAACCTATTGTACGGTGTGGACTTGATCAAGGTGGTAGCAGATGACGACAACAGGTTCATGAGTCTGGAGGAAATGAAAGCCATTGTGGAAGAGGCGCACCGGGCCAAAGTAAAAGTTGCAGCGCACGCAACCACTGTGACAGGCATTCAGACCGCGATTGACGCTGGCGTGGACTCGATCGAGCATGGCAACGACATCACTGACGAGCAATTAGGAGCAATGCGCGAGAAAGGGATCTTCCTGGATATTACGGAACTCTTGTTTGGCGGACGCTTGCGAGCCATGATTGAGAAGCGACAAATTCTTTCGCCGCAGCTACAACAAGAATTGAAGGCATATGAACAAATGGAAGCAAAGCAAACTCCAGCACGTATTAGCCGGATTTTGAAGTCAGAAGTGAAATTCACCACAGGTTCAGATATGTGGTTTGACTATCCGGGGAAAACTCGCGGCGAGGCCACGGCGATTATGTTTGTCGCGCTGAAAGAGCTAGGCATCCCTTCTGCCGAAGTGATCAGGGCAGCCACTGTGAATGCCGCTGAGCTACTGGAATGGCAGGACCGCGTTGGTGGGCTGGATCCGGGAAAGTTTGCCGACATTATTGCTGTCTCAGGCGATCCGCTGGCCGACGTGACGGAATTGGAACACGTGCAATTTGTAATGAAGAACGGCGAAGTTGTGAAGAACGCACTGCTGAAAAAATGACCCTTGCAGCGGTGCGTGTTAGGAAACGGAGGATGCTGTGAGAAAAAGATTTCTGGTCACTCTGTTGTGTGCAGTCATTTCGCCTGTTGCGTGGGGAGGTGTGACCGATGAACCGACGATCACGCAGGATGAACTGGTGCGGCATACACAGGAGCTCTTCGATTCAGTTGCACCGGGAAATGCTGAACCATTCAAGAAATATTTTGCCGAAGATGCCATATTCTTTGACGAGAAAGGACGCAGCATGGGCAAAACCGCGCTGGTGAAAGATGTCCAGCCGATGCCGCAGGGCTATTCAGGAACGATCAAGCTGGTCAGGCCGAAAAGCCATATCGAAGGGAATGTGGCCATCCTGAGTTATGACCTGGATGAGACGGAGACGATATTCGGGCAGAACTTGATCGCGCGTTACCACGAGACAGATACATGGATGCGGCGTGGAGGTAAGTGGCAGATCGTCGCCGGACAGGTACTGCGCTATTACGAGGATCCGGCGGCGGGCAAGGCTGATACCAGCAAATTTCCGACTTATGTCGGGACATATCAGCTGGGACCGGAACGAACGATGACAATAGCTGCGGAAGATGGCCATCTTTACGCGATCCGGAGCGGACGTCAGCGGGAAGAA
>DASYKK010000300.1:0-5773 GCA_035995565.1 Candidatus Angelobacter sp. | reverse complement strand
ACGGCAATGGCGAAATAGAGCTCGTCCTTCTGTTCATCGACCATCAGGAGGGACCAAGTGTCCGGGCGGAAGAATTCCGCCATTTTGTCCATGATGGTTTGGAGAATTGAATCGAGGTTCAGCGAAGAGGTCAGGGCCTTGGCCACGTCGTTAAATATGGCGACTTCCTGCAATTGCCTCTTAGTCTTGCGTTCGGGTCCTGATCCTGCTGCCTCGTTCATTTAGGGGGTGGTCCTCATAAACCGACTGAGAAAGTATTCAACTTTTTGCGTATTATCGCTTGATTTAGGGAAATCGGCAACCGGACAATAGACCTGAAACCTTTGGGTAATAGCCCTTACGTACCCGGAAAGTAGTTGTCCTTTCAACAGTTAGGGGGTATTTTGTTAGGTACCGGGAGTTTTTGGATTCCAAAATATGGGCCAACTGACTGACTTACCAGCAAAAGGCAATGGGACTGCTATGGGTGCTTTTGGTGATCGGCTTCGGCGTGAACGCGAGATGCGAGGCATCACCCTTGATGAAATTACGGAGTCCACCAAGATCTCCCGCCGCCACCTGGAAGCGCTCGAAAAGGAGCATTTCGATCAGCTTCCTGGCGGGGTCTTCAATAAAGGTTTCGTCCGCGCTTATGCGCATTTTCTTGGCATCGACGAAGACCAGGCAGTTGCCGACTACTCCGCCGCCAGCAATGAACAGCCCGAACCCGAAAACAAGTTTCCCCTTGAGGTACATGAAGAGCCCGACCGTGATTTGAACCCGCGGCGTTCTAGTTTGCCGCTGGTCTTTGCAATTGCCGCTCTGGTCGGGGTCCTTGTAGGTTACGGATTTTGGATCAGGTCCAAGCCGCACAATTCAGAAACTGTAGACAACAAGCGTCAGTCAGCGCCTGCCAGTGCAGCGAAGGAGTCCAACGCTCAAGCTCCAACACCACAGACCGTTGCCCCTTCCAGTTCCGAACCAAAACCAATAAGGACGTCTGCGCAGCCCGCACCTTCCACGCCAGTAAAGAAACCGTCGTCGGAGGCTGCCGCTATTCCGCGATCCACAGAGCACACACCTGCCGCTGCGACGGCTGAAACAGCCGATCCACCCCCCGCCGCCCAAGAGAAAGCATTTTTTGTGCAAGTAAAAGCAAAGGAAGATTCCTGGGTTTCCATTGTCGCCGACGGAAAATCCGTGATGCAGCGTGTTCTGCCGGCTGACAAGCACAAGAAAATCAAAGCCGGCAAAACGCTGGTTCTCAGAACGGGGAATGCCGGCGGAATAGAGGTCAGCTTTAATGGCCATCCGCTGGGCGCTCTGGGTAATGAAAATGAGCCCCGCACGCTCACCTTTAACGCCTCTGGGCTTGTACAATAAACCTAAGATCCGAAGAATGAGCTAAATTGGCTTGAACCGATAACATTGTTGTCGGCCCATTTCACCGTGAAAAACGCCCCATTCGGCTGCGTTTCCACCGGTTGTAACGCCAAGACGTTGTTTCTGAGTGGATTCTTTCGGTAATCTTTTTGAATATCATCCTGATGTGTCCCGATAGAGGTGACACGAAATTTTTAGGAGGCAAGCCATTGGCTTCACGCGAGAAGTTCTTGTTCACATCTGAGTCGGTCACGGAAGGCCACCCGGATAAAATTGCAGACCAGATCTCTGACGCGATTCTGGATGCGTGCCTGGCAGAAGATCCCCACAGCCGCGTCGCCTGCGAGACGCTGACCGCTACCGGCCTGGTGGTGATCGCGGGTGAAATCACGACCAAGACCTACGTCGATTTCCAGAAAATCGTTCGCGGCGTCGTGCAGTCCATCGGCTATGACAATGCACTTTATGGTTTCGATTCCAATACCTGTGCGGTAATTTCCAGCATCAATAAGCAATCGGGCGATATCGCCATGGGCGTGGATACAGGCGGCGCCGGCGATCAGGGCATGATGTTCGGCTACGCGACGAACGAGAATGACAATTACATGCCCACGGCCATCGACCTGGCCAACAAACTTACCCTCCGCCTTACTGAAGTCCGCAAGAATGGCATGCTTCCTTACCTCCGGCCTGACGGCAAATCACAAGTTACAGTTGAATACGGTTCAGATCACAAACCGCGGCGCGTGGATGCCGTCGTGATTTCCACCCAGCATGCCGATTCCATCGATAACGAAACGCTGCGTGCCGACATCATGAAGCACGTAATCCAGGCCGCTGTCCCGGCGAACCTGCTGGATGCTGACACCAAATACCACATCAATCCCACCGGACGTTTTGTGATTGGCGGTCCCATGGGCGATACCGGCTTGACCGGACGCAAGATCATTGTGGACACCTACGGCGGCATGGGTCGTCACGGCGGCGGCGCTTTCAGTGGCAAAGATCCGACCAAGGTTGATCGCTCCGCCTGCTACATGGCGCGCCACATTGCCAAGAATATTGTTGCTGCGGGCCTGGCTGATCGTTGTGAAGTCCAGCTTGCCTATGCCATCGGCGTGGCTGAGCCGGTCAGCGTTCTGGTAGATACCTTCGGCACCGGTAAGATCGGCGAAGAGAAGCTGGAACAGCTGGTTCGGGAAAACTTCCAACTCACTCCGAAGGGGATTATCGAATCGCTCAAGCTGCGTCGTCCGATCTACAAAAAGACCGCCGCTTATGGCCACTTCGGCCGCAAAGACCCTGATTTCACCTGGGAAGCCACCGACAAAGCAGCCAAACTGCGCGAGCAGGGACTGGGCAAAGCTGAGTCCAGGGCTAATGTGGGCGCGGCGCGATAACGGTTTCAATGATTTGTCATTCCGAACAAAGCGAAGCGTGTGCAGGAATCTGCTTTAATAACCGCCAAAGCAGATTCCTCGCTGCGCTCGGAATAACAAAGTAAATATCAGTGTAAGTCTTTCGACCCCTATAGAATCTGACTGCCTTTGTAAGGCTACCTAGACAGGAGAACATGTCAACAACCGCTGCTCCGCAAATTTCGTTCGATATCAAGAGCCTGGAACTGGCTGATCTGGGCAAGCGCCGCATTGAGTGGGCCAACCAGTCCATGCCAGTGCTTCAGAGTATCCGCAAGGAATTCATCAAGAACCAGCCGCTGAAGGGCATGCGCGTTTCCGCCTGCCTGCACGTGACCACGGAAACCGCCAACCTGGCTATCACGCTACGCGATGGCGGCGCGGAGATAGTTCTTTGCGCATCTAACCCGCTCTCCACACAGGATGACGTAGCCGCGTCTCTGGTCCGCGACTACGGTATTTCTGTCCATGCCATTAAGGGCGAAGACAACGAAACCTATTACAAGCACATTCTTTCCGCGCTTGACCATAAGCCGCACATGACGATGGACGATGGCGCTGATCTGGTTTCCATTGCTCTCACTAAGCGGCAGGACGTGCTGGAAGGCATTATTGCCGGGACGGAAGAAACTACCACAGGCGTGATTCGCCTGCGTGCCATGGCCAAAGACGGCCAGTTGCGTTATCCCATCATTGCAGTGAACGATGCGCTGACCAAGCACATGTTTGACAATCGTTACGGCACCGGCCAGTCCACCATGGACGGCGTAATCCGTTGCACCAATTCACTGATCGCCGGTTCCAAGTTCGTTATCGCCGGATTCGGCTGGTGCGGACGCGGCTTGGCTTCGCGCGCACGCGGCATGGGCGCCGATGTGATCGTGACGGAAATCGATCCCACCAAGGCGATTGAAGCCGTGATGGAAGGCTATCGGGTCATGTCGATGGCGGAAGCTTCGAAGATTGGCGACTTCTTCGTTACCGTTACCGGCAACAAGAATGTGATCGGTCGCGATCATTTCGATCTGATGAAGAACGGCGCGGTAGTGGCGAACTCCGGTCACTTCAACGTGGAAATTGACATTCCCGCACTCGAGAAGATGTCGTCTTCCAAGCGCCAGACCCGCGACTTTGTGGATGAATACGCCATGAAAGATGGCCGTAAGATTTATCTGCTGGGTGAGGGCCGCCTAATCAACCTGGCAGCCGCTGAAGGGCATCCGGCCTCGGTGATGGATATGAGCTTTGCCAACCAGGCGCTTTCCGCTGAATATCTGGCAAAGAACCACAAGTCGCTGGAGAAAAAGGTTTATCCCGTGCCGGAAGAGCTGGATAAGAAAGTGGCCAGGCTGAAGCTCGAGGCAATGGGCGTCAAGATCGACAAGCTCACATCGGAGCAGGAAGAGTACCTGGCTTCGTGGTCCGAAGGCACCTAACGCCGCAAAACAGCAAGTCACAAGGCAGACGGCGACTTCGACGAAGTCGCCGTCTTGCTTGATTTACGTCTCGGTCCTCCTTAACTGCATCCAAACTGTAAGTAGCGGAGTCCGCCGAATCGCCTGGTGTCGTCTTCTGAACAGAGCGTACTTCCAACCTACAAAAAGGAGAACACCATGAAAGGTTTGTTTTGGCTCGGAGTAATATTTGTGGTTTTGGGAATCGCTTCACTCGTGGTCCCCATTCCGCACAACGAGCGTTCAGGGGTCAAAGTGGGCGGTGCTTCCATCGGCATTGAAACCAGGCATGAAGAAAAGGTCCCGCCAATCATCAGCGCAGTCTTGATTGCCGCAGGCGCAGGCATGATGATCGCGGGCAAGAAAGCGCTATCAGCGTAGACGTTAGCATCCCCGATGTGTGCAACGGCGTTCCTCTCCGGAACGCCGTTTCTCCTTGAAGTCTTTTAGAGATGCAAGAACCTGCTGTTATTCTCGTTCTAATATGCGCCGGACCATCACCAACTGGCCCAGATGATAAGCGTTATGGTCAGCCACGAGCAGAGCCTCACGAAGCATAGTTTGGCCCTTACCGTGAGGAATTGGCGTGGTGAGGTCGCGTTCAGGATCCTCAACTAGCTGACGCATGGCCTCAAGATCGGCTAGAACCTGCTTGACGCTCTTGTCCCAGGCCTTTTCGTCGGGTGGCGCTTCGCTCTTGGGCCAGTACTCGTCGGGCCATTTTGGAGATTTGTGCTTGGCCGAGCGGCTGAACTCAAGGATGTCCCATTGGGCAATACGGATATGTTCGAGCAACTGCCACGGTGTATGCGGACCGCCATCGGGCTTGCTGCCGCGAAGCTTAATGGGAAAATCTTTGAGGGCTTCGCGCAGTCTGATGTGCGCTTCCGCCTTGGCAAACAGGTCGGAAATATGCTGGCGGACGGGATCGATTTTCTTCATGGCAATTGATTGGATGATGGATCCGAATAAAGCCCAGCAATAAAATTTCGGATAACAGGGAATTTTCTTGTTCCACCAGCCCTTCCGCTGTGTCTCATCCTACTAGCAGGCTCATCCGTCGACTGCTAAAGAAGGGCTCGGGGACCCCCGCGACCCGGAACCCGCGGCCCTTTTTTAAACCAATTTTTTTGGTGGTTGGCTAGCACTTATTACACAGGGATAGTTGCGATATGTGTCAAGGTGCCGGATTTTATTTGTAATCTTAAGTTATCCTTTAAATGCGACCTTCAGAGCTAAAGCCACTGAGGGTGAGAGCTTCCGCCGCCATTAAACCCAATAGGCTTTCACCGGAGGCAATCCGGTTCTGAGGGAGTTGTTGATGATCGAGCAAAGTCAGAGGTCAATCCTCATGGGCAAGTTTTGGGTGGCCTTGCTGGCCCTTGCCGTTAGTGCTTCCTGGGGATGCGGCGGAAGCGCGAGTGCCGGGGGGCCTACGCCCACGCCGACTCCAACACCTGTGCCCACTCCCACGCCTACTCCCCCGCCATTGCCGGCAGGTACGATCGGCTTGAAAGTGCTGAACACCAGCGTACCGCC